>CAYOYX010000008.1:0-59113 GCA_964408275.1 uncultured Occallatibacter sp. | reverse complement strand
TTTCGCCGCGCACCACCAGGCTGCCCACCGGCACCGTTCCCAGCCGCACCACGCGCCGTCCAACGCCGGTCTCCGCATCGTCGTCCGAGGTTCCAAAGTAGTAGACGTTCTGCGCCATCTCACGCGGATCGACCGTCCAGTAGCCGGCCTGATAGACCTCGTGCAAGTCGGCATCGAAGACCGCAACCGCCTCCAGTGCGAAGATCTCATGCACCAGTTCGGCCAACTGCGGCCCCGGCTCGCTGTGAAGATTGAGCTCCAGCGTGCGCCGCGTAAACTCATAGAGGTCGCGCATCTGGCTGCCCCACGACTCGGCCCGCCGCCCATGCTCCTGCACCCGCGATGAGAGGCGGCTCACCACCAGCGCCACCAGCACAAAAACCAGCAACGCAATCGGGTTGGCTGGGTCTCTGGTCAGAGTCGTCTGGGCCGATAAGTATGTCTGTTGCCCGCTGAACAAGCTCTGCGCTAAAACCGCCGAAAGCGAGACGACGACCGCCTGCCAGAATCCGCACAGCAGTGCGATGGACACCACGATCAGCAGATATAGCAGCGCAGCCACCGGCAACAGCCACCCAGCCCAATGCGCCAGCGCCGCCACCAGAACCACCGCCACCACACCCAGCGCGCTCTCCAACGCAAAGAGCGCCAGCCGCAACCCTGAGCCGCGCGAGACTAGCGACTCGAAGTGGAAGCCGTAAGTGATGGACCTCAGAGACAAGCGATCCTCTATTAGACGCAGGCGGTTGTAAGCAGAAGCCGATTCACAGAACCACCCTGCAATGCGATGAAACTACAGTGGATTTTAGCAGGTTCGTGAATGCGGATGCGGAAACGGACACCTTCACTGGCTCCTGATTACGGCGGCCAGTCATCCCCAGGTCTTTCCCACGATAAATACAGGCAAACGTCCTGTTTTCCACCGTTGACAGGAAAAATCCTCATGAATTCCTTATGGACTGTCTACAATAATTCGTACGAAGTCCACTATCATTTACTAGCATCCAAAAAGGAGAAGCATGGCGAAGTACAAACTGGAATACGTCTGGCTTGACGGCAAACAGCCCATCCCGGAGTTGCGCGGCAAAACGCAATTGAAGTCTTTTGATAAGGCTCCCACCCTTGCTGACATCCCTCTGTGGGGATTTGACGGCAGTTCGACAATGCAGGCCGAAGGCAAGAAGTCTGACTGCGTGCTGAAGCCGGTGGCACTCTACCCCGACGGCGGACGCAAGGACGGCTATTTGGTTCTCTGCGAAGTGATGCACCCCGATGGCACGCCGAATTCGACCAATATGCGCGCCACCATCGAAAACGACCCCGACCTCTGGGTAGGTTTTGAGCAGGAGTACTTCCTTTACAAGGACGGGCGTCCGCTGGGCTTCCCCAAGGACGGCTATCCCGGTCCTCAGGGCCCATTCTATTGCGGCGTCGGCTACAAGTACGTCGGCAGCATCGCTCGCCAGATCGTCGAAGAGCATCTCGACCTCTGCCTCCATGCCGGCATCAACCACGAAGGCATCAACGCGGAAGTCGCCAAGGGCCAGTGGGAGTTCCAGATCTTCGGCAAAGGCTCGGCCAAGGCCTCCGATGACCTCTGGATGGCGCGCTATCTGATGTATCGCCTCTGCGAGAAGTATGAAGTGGACTTTGTTCTCCACTGCAAGCCGATCAAGGGCGATTGGAATGGATCTGGCATGCACACCAACTTCTCCACCAAGCACATTCGCGAAGTCGGCGGCAAGGAGTATCTGGAGAAGCTCATGGCGGCCTTCGAGAAGTACATTCCCGAGCACATCGCCGTCTATGGCCCGGATAACCACCTGCGCCTCACCGGTCTGCATGAGACCCAGGCCATCGACAAATTCAGCTACGGCCTCTCCGACCGCGGCGCTTCGGTTCGCCTGCCCGTCAACTTCGTTCGCGACGGCTACAAAGGCTACCTGGAAGATCGCCGTCCCAACTCTGAAGCCGATCCTTATCAGATCGTCTCCCGCATTCTCAAGACGATCAAGACCGTCCCAACCAAGTAATCGCAGCCATATATGCCTCCCGCCCTGCCCTCAAGCAGTTGAGGCGCGGGCGGGAGGTACGGCGCTCGAAAGATACATTCAGTTTGCATTCCATATTCTGCCCTGCTCCGTACGGCGCTCCTTGCCGCTCCCGGACGCGGGGCGGTCTTGCTTGTCCCCATGGCAATCGCATTTGAATCGTTGAAGGGTACGGGCTTTAGTTGAAGGATACGGGCTTTAGCCCGTACATGAAAGGCAAGGTTGAATAGGGCTTTAGCCCCAGGGCAAACGCATTTCACAATATGGGAAGAATCTCTCTTAAAAAGACGCGGCTTCAGCCGTGCCAATGAAGGGTACGGGCTTCAGGAATGAAGGGTACGGGCTTTAGCCCGTACATAAATCCTGCATGATCATCGCTCGGCTTTAGCCGCCGAGGGAATCATCCGTCAATATTGCTTCAAAATCCGAGTTTTTCCGCAGCCTGTGAAGTCGTGCCCTTTCAAACCGCCATTGTCCACGATCCAAAATCCAAATGCGTTTGCCCTGGCTTTAGCCCCCGAGGGAATGAAATGCTCGCGCGAACTGGGCACGATAGTCAAGGGAGCTGAAGTCCAGTTTCATCACGAGGTTTATAACCAGTCGCTCTGGAACCTCTTATGTCTCGCTGATTTGCAGATAGCTCCTGCCCCCGCGCGCACACGGCTGGGAATCGGCTTCCTGCGAAGCCGTCAAAGCAAATGCGGCTTAAGCTATTGCAACCAATTACAAGCTGAATCCGTTACTATGAGTGTGCGGAGAGCCTCACCATGGAACGGATGCTTGCAACGCCGGCTGATGCCGACATCATTCTCAAACTCTATGAATTGCGCACCGAGTCCGTGATGCGGCAGGCGCGCGCGTGGATTACAGGCGAGTTCTGGCCGGCTACGGCGGAGGAGTTCTTTGCTGTGGCCGATAACGCAGCCGACCCGCATAACGCATGGCTGCGGCAGGTGCTCACCTACTGGGAGATGGGTGCGGCACTGGTACTGCACGGAGCCGTTTCGGCGGAGTTATTTGTGGATTGCAACGCGGAGAATTTCTTTTTACTGGCGAAGTTTGCGCCGATTTTGGAGGGGATTCGAGAGAAGAATCCCGGGTTTCTGACCAAGACCGCCGAGCTTGTGAGCCGCTTTTCGGGCGCTGCGCAACGCTATGAGGCGGTGCTGAAGAATGTGGAAGCACGGCGCAAAAGCCTGCCGGCGCGGCAAGAGGCTCACGGGCAGTATTCTTATCCGCACAAGCCTTGAGACGCGACGGACATGACTTCATGAGAGGCGACGGCAAGCAGTATTGCAGCGTAATCGCACGAAGAATTTTGCACATCATTATTGCTCCAGCGCGCACAATCAATCCATGACCACCAACCAAACCTCCGGGCTTTTCCTATTCCCTATTCCCTAGTCCCCGCTTTTCGGGTACCCCCCACCCCCCCTTTTTTCGTGAAACTGTGAAACTGTGACGAAACTGCCCTGCCATTCATGCATTTCCCTGGAACAGTCTGACCGGTCACTGTCGGGCCGGTCATGGGAGTCTGCCGGGGTCTTATGATACATTTGCGCCATGGGAGTGAAAGGCTTTGCGATCGTTGCGGCGTGGATGGCACTTGCGCTGGCGCCATTTTCGGTTTCCGCGGCTCCTCCACAACAGGCGCCCACAACAACTGCAACTCCGGCAGCCGTCCCGCAAAGCTCCGCTATTCCTGCCGCTGAGAGCGAAAGCATCCGGGATTACCAGCCGCAGCCGCACATTACGGCAATCAATCCGCCTACTGTGGTTCCAGTCTGGACATTGCACGAGCAAATTCTGTGGGCAGCCAATCTGGTCCTCGCCTTTCTAGGGTACGGCGGCATCGTGATGGCCGTCTCCCTGCTAAAAAAGATTGCCCGCCAGATGGCCTACGCTGAGGCCGCAGCCGACGCCGCCACCGCCAGCGCGCAGGCCGCGCTGCTGCACTCGCAAGCTGTGGTCAAAGCGGAACGGCCATGGATTCTGGTCACCGTCGAGCCTTCGCGGAGCATGGAAAACAGCTTCACGATCATGGCAACAAATCGCGGACGCACCCCGGCGCGCATTATCGAGACCAAGGAAAACAGCAGGATTACCATCAACGAAAAGCGCCTCCCGCAGGTTCCCGAATATAAGCATGAAGAACGGAGTACGCCGTTCAACCCCATCATTCTGCTACCGGGCGAATCCACTTTGATCAAGCCATTCAGCCGGGAGGATGTGAAGGCGCTGTGCGACTCCGAAGAGAGATTCAAGCGGATCGAAACCTGGGAAGAGAAGGCGTATCTATACGGCCAGGTTCAATATCGGGATTTGATCGCGCCGTCCGAAGGCGAAGTCCATGAGACGAACTGGTGCTGCTGGTATATTCATGGGCGGCAGAACAGCGGGCTGGTAATCTCCGGGCCGCACGCGTATAACTCGCATACATAGAAGAGTGAAGAAGTGAAGAACGCTTAGGCGATTTCTTCGCGGGCAACCGGCTCGTAGACCGAGTCGGGCTCCGCCAGCCTGATCAGGCGATGCAGATAGGCGCGCGAGATGCAGAGGCTGCGGGCAGCCAGCGTCTTGTTTCCGTTGGCCTCGCGCACAGCGGTTACGGCAAGCTTGATTTTATAGTCACGGAGCTGGCGCTCGAAGGAGCCGGCTGGGTGGTAATCGCCAATATCGACAACGCCTTCGAGGTCGCCGAGATCGCCGTCCGCCTCCTCGAGGCTGATGCTGAGGTCTTCGGCGCGAATGCTCTTGCCGGCAGAGAGGATAATGGCCCTCTGCATGACATTTTCCAGTTCGCGGACATTGCCGGGCCAGCGGTAGCTCTGGAGCACGGAGAGCGCATCCGGTTCAATATCCTCCATCGGCTTCTGGAACATCTGCCCATACTGGCGCAGGAAGTGCCTTGCAATCCGGGGAATGTCCTCTGGATGCTCCTGGAGGGAGGGCGATTCGATCCGCATGACATTGATGCGGTAATAAAGATCCTGGCGGAATTTTCCTTCAGCCACCAGTTTGCTGAGATCCTGATGTGTGGCGAAGATCAGTCGGGCCTTCAAGGGGATGAGCCGGTTGCTGCCCAGGCGGTTGAACTCCATCTGCTGGAGGACACGCAGCAGTTTGACCTGAGTGAAGAGGCTGAGGTCGCCTATCTCATCGAGGAATAGCGTGCCGTCGGCTGCCTGCTCGAAGTAGCCCTCGCGCGCGCCAACCGTGCCGGTAAAGGCTCCCTTTTCGTGGCCAAACAACTCGGCCTCGATCAGGGTTTCAGGAATGGCTCCGCAGGAGACGGCGACAAAGGGCCGGGCGGCGCGGGAGCCGAGATTATGAATGGCGCGGGCAATCAATTCCTTGCCGGTTCCGCTTTCGCCGGTGACGAGCACCGCGGCATTGAGGCTGGTCACACGGTGAACCAATTGATAGACCCGCTGCATCTGCGGGCTGGCGCCGATCAGCTTGTCGCAGCTTCCGGGCACATCCAACTGCTGCTGCACGGTCTCCAACTGCTGGCGGAGCGAGGAGTTCTCATACGCACGGCAGAGCATCGTCTTGAGATCGCGAATCGACGGCGGCCTGCGGCAGTAGCCAAAGGCTCCGGTTCGGACCAATTCAAAGGCGGTGGAGCGAAGTGCGTCGTCGGCCATAATTACCGCGGGAACCCGTGTGGCTATCAGGCGTTGCGTACAATTGATGCGCTCCTGCAGTGAATCGTGAGTTGACTGGAGATCGAGAATCATGACCTCGCAATCACCGGCGGCGCGCAGGACGTGCATACCGTCTTCATCCGCCTCCAGGAGTATCTCGAATTCCTTTCCAAGTGCAGATGCAAGGAGGGTGTGGAGCGTCCGGTCTTCCGAAAACAGTCCGACTTTGATCATGCTGGACCCGCTCTTCCTTGCTACAGTTGCCAGACGCCTATAGGTGATACGAATAGGCGAAATGTCAAAAGTACTGATTCAGCGGCTGGAAGACCTTTGGGCGCCTGACTCAGGCCATTGCGCCCCGTGACTTCTTGCCGTACGCAAGTCAACTGAATAATGGATGCTGAAGTTGACTGTGTGGAGCAATGCTAACCACAAAAAACGGCCTTGTCGAGAGAACTTTGGTAATTTTGCTCCAAAAAAGAGGTCGTTACCCTTCTGCCTTCAGAGGCGAACATAAAGGCAATATTTAACCCTACGGCTTGCCCTCTCGGTACAACTCCTATCCACCGGATTCCTGCTTCCTGTTATCGCCGTTATCTCATAAATTCTCTGTATTTGACTGATAAGTAGAAGAATTATTCGATTTTTCACTGTGAGTAAGTCGCAAAGTTTTCCCGCTAATTATCAACCCTGCGAGTAACTAAATTAGTAACTTTATTGCGAGTACTATCTATTTTCTGTTTCACAATAAGTGAGAAATTATCTAGCATTTGATCGTGATCGACCTAACTATTGGTTGCATTTGGCGGCGCTTGCCCGGATGCTTTGCTCCCAAAAAGTGTATACCCCTCGCTTCACCGGAAAGAGCCTTTTCAGTAAACATCTGTCTACACCTATCTGAAAGAGCATCAACAGCTATTCTGAATTCAGGCAGTTTTGGCCCAAAACGGAGCATTTGGGGCATTAGACACTTTGGTCAGCAAATTGCAGCAAGGAGGCTTCTACTGATCTCCTGCTGTATGGGAGGGGAAGGGATGGAGAATGCATCACTGGCCAGTAGCTTGGTGGACGACTCTGACGGTGCTCGCCGTGGCAACATTTACGGACCTGCGCAGCCGCCGCATTCCGAATTGGCTGGTTCTTCCCTTCCTGGCCGCCGGGATTGCAGTCTCCCCGTGGCGCGCTGACTGGCATGGCAACGGCCACGGAGCATGGCATGGATTAGGCCAATGCTTTGCAGGCATGGGACTTGGTTTTCTGTTGATGGGTTTGCTTTTCTGGGTGGGCGGAATGGGTGCCGGAGATGTAAAACTCTTTACCGCAATCGGAGCGTGGGTCGGCCCGATGCAGCTGTTTTTCGCATTTATTACCACTGCGATAGTTGGGGGAATCTTGATTCTCTGCTGGATCGCTTATCTCAAGGTTTTCAAGGGACTGCTGCGCAGTGCGAGCGATCTAGTCATGGGCAGGAAGCGCAACGAGATCGAGCGCATCCCGGAGAAATCCCTGGCGGATTTGCTGCAGAGCAATATGCCATACGCGCCGGCGATTGCCGTCGGAACATTGCTGTCTTTTTTTGCAGGTTGAGAGCTTTGGAGCAAGTGATATGCCGGACACGCCGTTGACATACCGTTTTTTGGACAGCCCGCAAGGGAAGACAAATGCGTCAGGGGGAAGCAATCCCGTGAATTCAGACACCTCACAGTATCTCGATGACCAATATCCGGAGTCGTTCAGTGCAGACGTTCTTTCGATCGCGCTGATTGGTCCGGACGAGGATCGCCGCCGGGCGGCAGCCTCCGCCCTGGCGGGAAGCCACGGCGGGGAGATCCGCGAGTTTGCCTCTTACCCTGCCAGCCTGGACGATGTGCCGCGGCTGACGGAGCAGCATTTCGACGTGATCATCCTCGATCTGGACAGCCATCCCGAGTACGCGCTGGAACTGGTGGAGAGCATCTGCGCCAAGAGCACGTCGACAGTCATGGTCTATTCGGTGAAGGCCGATTCGGAGTTGTTGGTCCGTTGCATGAGGGCCGGAGCGCGCGAGTTTCTCACGCTTCCCTTCAGTCATAGCACGATGGCCGAAGCACTGGTCCGGGCCTCGGCCCGCCGTCCGGCAACCCGCCCCGCAAAGAAGACCGGGGGCAGGCTGATGGCCTTTCTGGGCGCCAAGGGCGGAGACGGCGTCACCACTCTGGCTTGCAATTTTGCCGTGTCGCTGGCCCGTGAGTCGGGGCAAAGCACACTGCTGATCGACCTTGATCTCCCGCTGGGAGACGCGGCGCTCAACTTGGGCGTGGTGGCCGAATACTCGGCGATCAATGCGCTGGAGAATGCCAACCGGCTGGATACGAGTTTTCTCTCCAAATTGCTGGTCAAGCACAGCTCGGGCGTGAGCGTGCTGGCAGCGCCCGGCAAGTTTCCACAGTACTCAGCCACGAATGAGGCCATCGACCGGCTGCTGCAGATTGCGCGGCAGGACTTTGACAACGTTGTCATCGACATGGGATCGCGGCTGGACCTGATGGGGACGAGTCTTTTCAAGGACGGCTCGACAATCTACCTTGTGATCCAGGCCGGCATCGCCGGACTTCGTAACTCGAATCGCCTGATCTCGCAGTACTTTGCGACCGGCATTCCCAAGCTGGAGATCGTGCTGAACCGCTATGAGCCGCGGGTTCTAGGCGTGGCCGAAGACCAGATCACCAAGGCGCTGACCCGGCCGGCGAACTGGAAGATTCCCAACGATTACAACGCGGTGCGGCGGATGCAGACGACAGCCGTGCCTTTGGCACTGGAGGATTCGCCGATCTCGCGGCTGATCCGGCAGATGACGAGAACGGCCTGCGGGCTGCCACTCACCACGGAGAAGAGGTCCGGCTTCAGCCTGAAGAGCCTCAGCCGCAGCATCGCGGGGAGATCTTCCAGCAGCGACGACGATACGAACCTGACGCAATTGGGTCTGGGGGGACCCAGCCTGAATGGAGCCGACACCACCCCAACTCATTCATACGAGCCGCATAGGGCCACATTGAGGCCGGCGCCGATTGAAGAGGCTCCGTTGGCGCCAATTCCGGCGGCTCCGGCAAGGCAGGCTCCGATTACTCCGATAGCCAGCCCGCGGCAGGAGGCTGCGCCGAGCGTAAGCTCTCCCAAACATGGCGTGCCGGAAACGCGCACCTACAAAGGCGCAACCTATGTGAAGACTGCGAGCGGCGAATGGCAATTGATGCAGCCGGCGGCGAGTGGCGCTCCAGAGGCGGCACAGGCGAGCGTTCCAGTTCGTCCTGCCGCGCCGAGCAGTGCGGCGATCCATGAGATTAGCGCCAAGCCGGAGAGAAGCAAGCCTCTGAGCAAAGAGACGCCGGATCTAGCTTGGTCGACGCCCGCTCCGATTACTCACGGCACACCGTTGACCACCACGCAACTCAGGGCGCTGGCTTCGGTTCCGGGGAAATTCGTTTACTCGCCCGACCTGGGCGATCTACTGCCGGCGGGAACGCACACACTCACGGTTGACTTCATTCCGGCCGATACGGAGAGCTACACGACAGCGCAGGCCAGCGTATCGCTGGTGGTCACCAGGGCGACGCCGGCCATTGAGTGGCGGACGCCGGAACCAATCCCCTACGGCGCAGCGCTCAGCGCCACGGAGCTCAATGCAAGCTCAAAGATTGCGGGAAGATTTGACTACACTCCGGCAATCGGAGAGATACTCTCGGCGGGAAGGCATACGCTGACGGCAACCTTTACTCCGAAGGATGCGGCGGGCTATGCGGAGGTTCAAGCCTCCGTGCCCATCACGGTCACCAAGGCGATGCCGGTCATTACCTGGACAAAGCCGGCTCCGCTTGCTCATGGAGCAAGATTGAGCGCCGAGCAATTGAACGCCGCGGCGTCGGTTCCCGGCAGATTCGCCTACGCTCCAGCCGAAGGCGACGTGATAGCGGCGGGAACACATACTCTGACGGCAACTTTTACCCCTGACGACAGTACCAATTATGAGATGGCGCAAAGCGCCGTCACGGTGACGGTCTCCAAGTCATCGCCCGTCATCAACTGGGCAAAGCCTGAGCCGATTGTCTACGGCACCGCGCTGAGCGCAGCGCAATTGAATGCGAAGGCCTCGGTTCCTGGAAAATACTCTTATGTGCCGGGCATCGGCGCAGTACTAGGCGCGGGAACGCATACACCCTCGGTCACCTTTACTCCCGAGGACTCCGCGAACTATAACAGCGTGCAGGCGGCCGTGACGCTCACCGTCACACGCGCAACACCGACGATCTCCTGGCCAACGCCCGCGCCCATCAGCTATGGCACAGCGCTCAGCGCGGCTCAATTGAATGCCACGGCATCGGTTCCGGGAAAATATGCTTACACTCCCGCCGCGGGAGAGGCACTTTCCGCGGGAACGCACACGCTCACGGTCATCTTTACTCCGGCGGACAGCACGGATTATTCCGCGGTGCAGACCACGGTCGAACTGAGTGTGAACAAGGCAAGGGCCACAGCAATCACGTGGGCCGCGCCGGAACCGATCTCCCACGGTACCCGGCTCAGCGCCACGCAGCTCAACGCCACGGCGGCGGTTCCGGGCAGCTTCTCTTACACTCCTTCCGGCGGTGAGATGCTGCCGGCGGGCACGCACACGCTCTCGGTGGTTTTTACGCCGGCTGACAGCAATCTGCCTGCGGCCGAGGGGGCTGTATCCCTGACGGTAACGAAGGCAACACCGGCGATCACCTGGCCGAAGCCGGCCGGTATCTCGTACGGCACTTCGCTGAACGCATCGGTGCTCAATGCCAAGTCGTCGTTTGAGGGAAGTCTCGCTTACACTCCAGCACTTGGCGAAGTGCTGGCGGCGGGAACGCACACACTGACAGCGAACTTCACTCCGGCCGACAAGGAGAATGTCGCATCTGCACAGGCTACCGTATCGCTGACGGTCTCGAAGGCGACCCCGATCATCACCTGGCCGTCGCCCGATCCGATCCCCTATGGCAGCGCACTCGACGCGACGCAGTTGAACGCTACGGCGCTGGTAGCCGGAAGCTTTGTCTATACACCCGCCGCGGGCACGGTTCTTTCCGCGGGAACACAAACACTTTCAGTAAACTTTACGCCCAAAGATACGGCCGATTACACGTCCGCTCAGGCAACCGTGTCAATCAGGGTGGAAGGGTTGCCGAATATAGCGGAACTGATGCCGGCAACGGCTGAGTTCGATGCGAATTACAATGACTACGCCGAAGCTGGGCAGGAAGCGCAATCAGGCAAGAGCGCCTCCGGCCAGCAGAGCAAACTTGAAACACGCACTTACAAAGGTGCTACATATGTGAAGGGAGCCGATGGCCAATGGTACCTCCAGAAGAAATAGAATTGAATGCGCCCACAACACTTCCCGCTGATTTTGGCGAATGGGATAGCGGAGATGATCACACCGCTCAACCTGTCAGCTCGTCAGGATTTGATGGATACCCCGGCTCTGTCGCTGCCCCTAAGCCAGTGGCGCGAGCCGTAGCGGCGCGCGTCGCAGTCTTGCCGGTAGTGAATCGCGCCCCAAGCGCGACGGTGTACCGGCCGACGCCGTCCTATGAAGAGCCCGCACAGGTTTACCAGCAGACTCATGTTGCGAGCGTCAAGGCGGAGAATTATGAAACCGAGTATGACGAAGAGGCCAAGCCGAATCGGAAGGCGCTGATATACGCCGCCGCCGGGGTTGCACTTCTGCTCGCAGCGGGCGGATATGGCTTCTCCCATATGCACTCAAAGGCAGCGGTCACGCCGGTTTCCGCAGTGGCGCCGCAGCAGACTACGGTAATCAATGCGCCAAAGCCTATGGCAGCTATCCCTGCGACCCAAGTCGCATCGGCGGCTCCGACGAATGCGGCGACCGCGGATACCGGACAGCGTCCGTTGACAGCGCAAACGAATGACATGAAGAACCAACTGAGCGCGCCTTCGCGAATCGCGAATGATCTGGGTGTTTTAGGCGGCAAAGAAGCGCCGCCGCCATCGGCGAGCTTAGGCATGGGCGGCATGGAAAGTATGAACGCTGGCGGCGGCATCTTCAGCGGACAGAACGGACCCAAAGTGAAGGTCGCTCCCACCAAGGTGCCAATTTCGGCAGGCGTCTCGGTCGGATTGCTGATGCAGAGCAACCCGCCCAGATATCCGCAGAACGCAAGGATCGCCCATGTCACTGGCACTGTAGTGATTCAAGTGACGATCTCCAAGGCAGGAATGGTGGAAAACCCTCATGTAGTGAGCGGACCGGCGATGTTGCGGCAAGCCGCGCTGGATGCGGTCAAGACATGGCGCTACAGGCCCTACCTGCTCGACGGCCAGCCTGTGGAAGTTGAGACAGCGGTTAACGTGGTCTTCACGATGTAACTTCGCGCTGTACAGGGGACAAACTCTCAGTCACCCGCCCGAATTTCAGGCGGGGGCTGAGGGTGGTACGGTGGATGATGTAACTTCTTCCGAGGGAAGGTAGAATGTGGAACTGCTGAATCTGGAAAAGTACAAGGCGGAAATACATCGGACACTGATCTCCAAGCTGGACCTGGAAAAACTGTCACGTGTCAACTCCAGTCAGGCGCGTCAGGCTGTAGCGGGCATTGTGAAGGAGATCATCGCCGATCAGCGCGTTCCGCTGAACTTTGACGAGCAGGAGAAGATACAGGCTGACCTTCTGGACGAAGTTTTTGGTCTGGGTCCTCTGGAACCTCTGCTGCGCGATCCAAAGATCTCCGACATTCTGATCAACGACAAGGATCATGTCTTCATCGAAAAGGGCGGGCTGCTGCAAAGGGTGGATACAACCTTTCGCGACGACCGCCATCTTCTTCAAATAATCGACCGCATTGTCTCGCGCGTGGGACGCAGAGTGGACGAGTCATCGCCGATGGTGGACGCTCGTTTGCCGGACGGCTCACGTGTTAACGCCATCATTCCTCCGCTGGCGCTGGACGGCCCATCGCTTTCCATCCGCCGCTTCGGAACAGGTCCTCTGGCGGCCAATCAACTGGTTCAGTTGAAAAGCGTCTCGGCGGAGATGATGGAGGTG
Source organism: uncultured Occallatibacter sp. (assembly GCA_964408275.1). Classification (GTDB taxonomy): domain Bacteria; phylum Acidobacteriota; class Terriglobia; order Terriglobales; family Acidobacteriaceae; genus Telmatobacter. The sequence goes on along the minus strand of CAYOYX010000008.1, from coordinate 46,346 downwards.
CTCTCCTCGGCGGTGAAGGCCCGGATCAGCATCCTTATCGCCGGTGGCACCGGCTCAGGAAAAACTACTTTTTTGAATATTCTGTCGCAGTACATACCGCGCAACGAACGTCTGGTCACCATCGAAGATGCGGCCGAACTTCGCCTGGCGCAGGAAAACATCGTGCGCCTGGAGACTCGTCCGCCCAACATCGAAGGTCAGGGCGCGGTCAAGCAGCGTCAATTGCTGATCAACTGCCTGCGTATGCGTCCCGACCGTATTATCATGGGCGAGATCCGCGGAGAAGAGGCCTTTGATATGCTGCAGGCGATGAATACGGGTCACGAAGGATCGATGACCACGATTCACGCCAACACGCCGCGCGACGCCATCTCCAGGCTGGAATCGATGGTGGCGATGGGCAACATGAATCTGCCGGAAAAATCGGTTCGGCAGCAGATCTCGTCGGCCATCACGATTGTGGTTCAGGCGGCCAGGATGAGCGACGGCACCCGCAAGATAACCAGTGTCTCAGAGATCACCGGCATGGAAGAGAGTGTCATCAGTATGCAGGAGATATTCAGTTTCAGCAAGAAGGGGATTGGACCCGATGGCAAGGTCATCGGCGTATTCCAGCCAACGCGAATCCGCCCCAGGTTCCTGGAACGCCTTCGCGTTTCAGGTATCGTCCTTCCGCCGATTCTCTTCGAGCGCGAAACACAGGTCAACTGAGCGGAAGGGGGAGACGACTGCGATGGGATTGATTGTCATATTAGTCTTTCTAGGCGTCTTCACGGTCGTGGCTCTGGTAGCTCATGCTGTGGGAGCGAGTGCCTCTGAGCAAGCCAAGCAGGTTCACGCCACGCTTGACTCCGCCCTGGCGACGGACAATTTGGAACAGCGCAACGCGGCCATTGAACTCCGTAAGTCCAGCGATTTAAGCAGCATTCCCTGGCTCAATCGAAGACTGCTGAAATTCGAACTGACGCCACGCTTGCAGACTCTTCTTTATCAGGCCGATCTTAAGTGGCCGGTGGGTGGCCTGCTTGCCGGTTGCATACTCTGCTTTCTGGTTCCGGCTTATCTGGTGTATCTGCGCTTTAACTCCCTTCTCGCGAGTTTGCTGGTCGGAATTGCATTGGGGGGTGCGCCCTTTTTCGTAGTTCTTCACAAGCGCACAAAACGCTTGAATAAGTTTCAGCAGGGATTGCCTGAGGCTCTGGATTTGATGGTGAGCGCTATCCGCGCCGGACACAGTCTGGTTGCCGCAATCGGCTCGGCGTCTCGCGAGTGCGCCGATCCAATCGGCTGCGAGTTTAAAGCGTGCTTCGAGGAGCAGAACTACGGCCTGGAGATGAAGACTGCTCTGGACAACATGATCAACCGCGTGCCGCTGCAGGATCTTCGCATCGTCGCCACGGCAATCATTATCCAGAAGGAAAGCGGCGGAAATCTCGCCGAAGTACTCGACAAGACATCTCACGTAATCCGGGAGCGCTTTCGCCTCAAGCGGCAGGTTTCCGTGCATACCGCACAGGGACGAGCTACCGGATGGGTGCTCACGCTTTTGCCGGTAGTACTGGGCGTAGTGTTTTATTTTCTCAATCCTACAATGATGAGCGTCTTGTGGACGAATCCAATGGGCATCAAGATGCTTTGGGTATCGTCAATCATGATCGTCATTGGCGGCTTTGTCATTCGCAAGATTGTCAACATGGATGTTTGAAGGTGGCTATGCTGATACCGATACTTGCTTTTGCCGGCATATTCTTGCTGATCGTGACCGGGGGGCTGCTTCTTTTTTATCGCGGAGAGATGCTTCAGCGCATCTCCGAGGCGATCAATCCTCACCCCAAAAAGGAGCAGAAGTCGCTGCTGACGACGATCCAGAAGACAGGCATTTCCATTGGCGGCGTCATCGAGCGCTTCGAGAATGTTCTGCCGAAGAGTCAGGCCGAAGTTTCCAATATGCAGCAGCGTTTGCAGCGCGCCGGCTTCCGCAATGAATCCGCTGTCAAGATTTTCAGCGGCGCCAAATTCCTAGTGCCCCTTGTACTGTGTGTTCTGTGCCTGGTCACTGGACTGGGAAGTCTCAATCCTTTTTTAGTGTATCTGATGGCGCTGGCAGTGGGCTTTCTTGGACCGGATTTCTGGCTGGACAAGCAGATCAAGTCCCGTCAAAGCCGCATCAATCGCGGTCTGCCGGATGTGCTTGATCTGTTGATTATCTGCATCGAGGCGGGACTGAGCTTGGATCACGCGACGGCACGCACAGCGCTGGAATTGAAGGGAGCTCAGCCGGAGCTATGCGATGAATTGAATATTGTCGTGCTGGAGCAAAGGGCAGGACGCCCGCGCGGCGATGCATGGAAACATATGGCGGAACGCACCGGAGTAGACACCGTGCGCAATCTCGTATCGATGCTGGTGCAGGCTGAAGCGTTTGGCACCAGCGTCGCCAAAACCTTGCGCGTGCATAGCGACACCCTCAGAACTCAGCGAGTGCAAGCCGTGGAAGAGGCTGCTGCAAAGACCACCATCAAGCTGATCTTCCCGCTGGTGCTGTTTATTTTCCCCTCGCTGTTTGTGGTTGTTCTGGGTCCGGCAATGATTTCCATCATTGAATCTTTCAAGGGTCTCAATCAGTAAGAAAGGAGAAAATCGAGATGAATCCAACGTTTATTCAGATTGGCGCCGGTGTAGTGGCAGTTGTCGTTCTGATTGTCTTGATACAGCGCCGCCGCACCAGGGCCAAGTAACCCTGGTATGACGGAACCGGCGACGCAAGCAAGTATGCGCTAATCGCCGGTCACTCTGATACTCCTGCGAGCCGAGGCAACGGCTCAACAGCGGCGAATGTCGCAGAGCATTGCCTCGGCAGCGGGCAAGGGGATCTTTGTCATTTCGTTGTTTTGTTCTCAGAAGGAATTTGGCTTTCTTTGCGATCTGTAAGGCCCAGTTTGAATCTGGACAGCAACACAGAGAAGAGATTTCTGGATGCACTTCTTCACGGGAGAAGCTGAATTGACCACTAGGACTCCAGAGCGACACCGGGTTGCCGGCTTCACTGTGGCAGCCGGAGGCACCATGGAAGCACCACGGCTTTGCGCCTATAACCAGACTCGCGAATGCTTCCTTGGCCTCGAGGTGGCTGCCGCCGATCTCTCCTTCGCAGACCTGAAAGGTCTGCTGGGCAAGCTTGTGCTGGAATCCGGCGAGGGCATCTGGATGTCGCCGTTCAGAGGAATTCCTGACTCGAATTTGCGCGCCCCGCTTGATCTGGTCTACCTGGACGAAGATTGTCTGGTAATAGAGGTTGTCGAGTCGTTCCCCACATTTCATGTCACACCATCAAGTCCGCGGGCCTCGAGTGTGCTGGCATTGCCCACGCATTCGATCTACACTTCGCAGACGCAGGCGGGGGATCAACTGGTGTTGTGCGCGGCCGAAGAGATGCAAGACCGGCTGGAACGCTTCTCCAGTTCAGGCACTCCTTCCGGCGGAGCGCAAGGCGCAGTTCAGGTGCGGGGAAAGCAGCTTTGGAGCAACGGTCCCAGGATAGTGCAACTGGAGAACAGCTCAGAGCTGGAGGTGAAACGTCCTAGTTCAGGGACAGCGCTTGGGGTGAAGGTGATCGAGCCGGGACGAAAGAACGCACCTCAGACGAAAAGCTGGCTGATGCGCTTGTGGTCACCGGAGCCGAAAAAGACGCCGGACCAGAGATTATCCTCGCGCGAGTCCTGTCCCGGGCTGTCTGCCTTTTACTGGACAGGCGCCGCGCCGAAGGCGCACTGGGTGCGTAATATCAGCGGAACGGGATTATATGTGGTGACGGAGGAACGGTGGTATCCGGGAACCGTGGTATTGATGACGCTGCAACAGACGGCGGACGAGGCAGAGATCGCGGAAAACTCGATTTCAGTGCACTCCCGTGCCGTTCGCTGGGGCAGCGACGGCGTCGGCTTGCAGTTTATTCCGCAGGATGCTCCTGCGGCGCAGAGTGGACTGAACAAGCTGGAACATGGAGCCAATAGAAGGGATCTGGATTTGTTTCTGGGGAGGCTGAGAATTCATGCCGAACAGCGTTGATTCCGGCGTCGCCGGCAAGGCAATTTGCATGAATGCCTGGGCAATTCCATCACAGTTTCACAGTTTCACGGAAATAGGGGGGGTAGGGGGTACCCGAAAAGCAGGGAATAGGGAATAGGGAATAGGGAATAGGAAAAGCCCGGAGGTTTGGTTGGTGGTCATGGGTCTATTGTGCAACACGGAGGGGAAATGATCGGCAAAAATACTCTCGTGCAACTACATTTTTTGAAGCTATAATTGCCAAATACAGTACTTTAGTATATAATTTGGTGTCGTAAAATGTTGCATAAATGTGGAAGCGAACGAGAATGTTTGTGGGAGAAGGAGATGAAGATGTCAAGCGATCCGCAGAAAAGAACGATTGCGAACAAGCGCAATTTGAAGCATACGACATCCGCTGGGAGAGCAAGCGTCAAGGGCCGGTCCATCGGCAGGCGGCTTTGCGCCTTTCTTCATTCCGGCGATGACGGGCAAGCTGTAGTTGAGATTGCCTTGATGCTGCCGGCAGTATTAGTGCTGCTGTCGGGCATATTTTCAGCCGGCTTATTCTTGTCCAACCAGCAGGCGCTGACGCAGGCTGTAGGCATCGGGGGAAACGTCCTGGCAGCGGACCGAATGAATTCCACAAACGACCCCTGCCTTGATGTATACACGGCGATCACAACCGCTGCGCCGCAGCTCACTCCGTCGAGGATCACCCTCACGGTAACGATGAACGGCACAGCAGTAACCGCGAAGACCTGCTCCGGCGATGGGACAGCAGATCTGGTGGAGGGCACAAGCGCATCGGTGGCAGCCACTTATCCCTGTCCACTCGCTGTGATCGGAGTATCCGTTGTACCCGGCCTTAATTGCACTGCCAAGGTAACGGAGATGGTGTACTAACCCAAGTATTAGCGAGGCAAATCAGATGAGAATGAGAATGTTGTCTTTTTTTCGTAGATTGTGCAAGGACCAGAGCGGGCAGATGGTGGGCATCGTGGGAGTGGGAGGAATGCTTTCCATGCTTGGAGTTGCCGGACTTACGATCGACGTCGGCCATGCCTATGTGGTTCGTGGTCAAGTTCAAAATGCGGTGAATGCGGCGGGGTTAGCGGCGGCAGGATATGTGTACAATACCGACAACCTCACCACTGCCGCAACGGTAGCGAACACCTACCTGACGGATAACCCGATACCTGGGCTGACGGCAACATCCAAAAGTGTTACGACTGTGTGCCGCAATATAATGGAAACGCCTCCCTGGACGTGTACCACCAACCCGACGGCAAATGCCGTGGTGGTCACTGAGACGGTCAGTATGCCGACGTCTTTCATGCGAGTCTTCGGCCACAACTCCCTGACGGTCGCGGCAACGGCGACTGCGTCGATGATAGGCGCTCAGCAGTGGAATCTGGCGGTCATCGAGGACTTGACTGGATCGATGGGCAATACGGACTCGAAGTGCGGAATGAGTCAATTTGAATGTACGCTGAATGGCCTTCAGGGTTTTCTGGCGAAGGCCAATCCCTGCCCGCAGCTTTCGGATCCCTCAGGCTGTACCCCGGCGATTGCAAAGCTGCGCGTAGCCCTCTTTGGGTTTCCGAATATGATCGTGGATGATCTTCCTTCCGTCAACGCGTGCAGCGGCGTAACCTATACTCTGCCCTTGCCGTTTGCAGTTTTTACCTTGCCCAACCCCAACAATACTTCGTACGCGCCGCTTAAATATGACTATACATACCAGAATCCACTCGGAACTCCATCGACACAGACATTCAAAGCGAGTTACGAGTACACCTTCGGCGCCAGCGATGCGGATGCGAATGGTTTTGTGAGCGACTATTACCAGCCCAGCAACACCGCGTCGGGCGGATTGAATACCAGTTCCTCTCTGGTGCAGGGGATTGGATATACGGGCACGAGCACCAAGAATGGTTGTATGCAACTCGCCGCGAACAGCATTGCCCTGAATGGCGCGGAGACGCCTGCGGTTCTCGGGGGCGGCACCTACACAGCCGCGGGAACCATTGTCAATACCACAGACGTAGGCGAAGGCATCACCTATCTAGCGAGCGCAATCTATGCGGCGCAGTCGGCGCTGATTGCCGAACAAAATCTGATGAGCGGCCTGGGCGTTGTCTCACATAACGCCATCATTCTTCAGTCCGACGGCGAAATGAACACGCAATGGATTTATTTTCCACAAGGCATGGTCACGCAAAATCCGCCATCTAAATATGAGCCTAATGGAGCTTATGCAGCGAGATATAACGGGAACTTTGCAAACTATAACCTCCCTACGGCTGCTACCATCGATCCTACAGAGATTACCGGCGCTTATTACACTGGCTTTGATACTTTACATAGCACCCCAAACCAAACCGCGGGGGTCGCAGCTCATTTATCAAACCCAAGTCTGGAAGCTACCGGGGTAGTCAACCCGCTTGCCATAACTGAGGCCGGCGGAGCTATTGCCGGACTTTATCCGGACTTTTTGGATGAGTGCCAGCAGACGATTATTGCCGGGCAGACAGCCACATCGAAAGGAATCAGGGTATACTCTGTCGCGTACGGCGCATCAGCGTCATCGGGATGCGGGTCTGGTAATACGGACGGTCATAACGATGTGACGCTGATTCCAAGCAGTTATTACCCTGAACCTTTGAATGTCAGCTTCTCGTCGGCGTCCGCGCTCACCCCTTGTATAGAGATGGAGGATACGGCCACAAGCCTGGAGTATTTCTACTCCTATTATCCGTCGGGCACAAGCGGGGCGTGCGTGGACACGGATCATACGTCATCGAGTATCGCGGACATTTACGCATCCATCCAATCGAGTTTTGGCACCCCGCGATTGATACCCAACGGCGCGAGTTAGAGCATCTTCGCATTACTGATTGAAAGCATCCCGGCGATGAATCTCCGGGATGCTTTTTTATTGGGGGTGTTCGATTTTTCGGGCAGTTTTGGAAAGGGTGTAGCAATGGAGTTCGTTGGTACCTGGAAGTCATCTTATAAACCTAGTAATGCCCTCGAATGACATCCCTCAGGGGCTAAAGCCCGCGTTGATTTTGCAACACTTTTGGCAGTCAGGGCTGAAGCCCTGACCTACCAGCCGTGCCCTGACACTTATTGGTCGTACAAAGAGTTTTTCCGCAGCCTGTTTAGCCGCGCCCTGTAACGAAGCGCATTTGAAACTTGCTCTCACGCGTCTTGCAATTTGTACGGTGATTCGTACGAGGCTGTAGCTGAATATTTATTCCGCGACTTCGGGGATGATGAGCAGGACTTCTACGCGGATGCTTTGTCCATTCTGCGTGGCTGGGCGGAACTCCCACTGGCTGAGGGCCTGGAGGACAAAGGCGGCCTGAGCGAAATCCGGCGGAAAAGCGATGGAGAGCGCCTCGAAGCGGCCAGCTTGATTGACAAAGCCGTGAACCATGAGGGCATCGGCATCAATGGCTCCGGGAGCGATGTTGGGGCGGACGATGCTGTAAGGCCAGGGAGCTTCGATATGCGAGATTCCGCCCGGCGTGCTGTCCGCGCGGGAGAGCGTGTACTGGAGAAGCCAACTGTGCGCCAGACCGACGGAGAGATAGACGGTGTAAGACATTCTTCCGTTCCATACCTCCGACAGCTCTGGATACTTATCAATGAGGGAGGAGCCGACGACGACCGAGCCGAACGCTCCTTCGCGCGGACGATTGATTCGCGTGGTGGCGGGACGGACGCCGAGGCCGGAACCCTGTCCAGAATTGGCATTCGCTCCTCCGCCGCCCGGAGCCTGACCGCTCTTGCTTCCCTGCCCCGCGCTGGCCTGATCTTTGTTCTGCCCGCCCATCACACCGGACTTATTCGCGGCTGCCGAGGAGTTGACGGGCGGCAGGGCGACTGCGCCATTGGCCATTTTTTGATTGGAGAGAGAGAGGATCGCGGCAGGCGCGGGCAGCGAAGAGCCGGCGGCGCTGGTAATGGGAGCCGGGGGCGTGGGTTTGGGTCCGGCGACGATAACCGGCGAAGAGGTGCTGGGCTGGATCGGCTGCGGAATCTTAGCCACTGGCGACGATGGAATGGAAACCTCGGCCAGCGTCTGCTCCTCGTTGGGCAACTGCACGGAGGGATTGACCATGGCTACCGGCGGCGGCGCCGGGGGTGGTGGAACGATGGTCTTGACGGTCACTTTTTTAGCGGCCCAGATGACGACCGAGGGCAAGGGAATTTCAGATTTGAGTTCGATAGGCTTGGGAAGATCGGGCTGAACCAGCGTCTGCGTTCCGATCTTTGACTTGACCATCATCTGCAAAGCCGCGGGAGCATTTTCGCTCTCATTTCGCGGGGCGGTGATCGATTTGGTGCTATGGTCCTCGGTTTTGACTTCGTTGCGCGCGCTCTTCATTTCGGATTCGAGAGTATGCAGGTCGAGATGGCGCACTTCGTAACGCTCGGCGATAGCCATGGTTTTGACCTTGGGCGCACTGAGAATTGCCACAAAGATCAAACCAATCACGGTTACATGGGCAACGATGGAGAAGACAAAAGAATAAGGTTTTTGGTTAACATCCGGCCGTTCAGAGAACAGCGAGATCGTGGAGGAAGCACTCATGACGGGATATAATTCCTTCCTCGCGCGCCTGGAAGTCTAGCCGGAGCCATCGAGGCAAATCGGACTGGCAAAAAACCGGGAAATGCCAGCCGCCCCTCTGAATGCCTCTATTATAATTCTTTCTGAATGATGGGGGGCATACCGATAACCCTTTTGGTACCTCTTATCTAAACAACGCGACTTACGGATGTCATTGAGGCGCATTCAGGGACTACACTATACACGCATTTTGATTGCGCAATCCTGTTCAAATGACGCCTGAATCGGCGTAGAATCGAAGCTGGTTTCCCTGAGGCTCAGTTGCCGCAGGGAACAGAAAGGCAAAGCTGGCTGGCAGCCAGTTCAAATAGGCCTCCATTATGAACCGAAGACTGGTCACGATCCTTGTAGTAGCTCTCGTAAGTGCCCTCGTCTGCACCGCATTAGTCATTCACCTGGTGAACAATCGTATGTCGGCGGTGAAGCAGCCGCTTTCGATGACAACACGCGTGGTGGCGGCGAACAAAGACATCAAGCTGGGCAACATTCTTACCGCCGACAACCTGACCACCATCGAGGTGGGGACGGTTCCCGCGGGCGCCTTTCTAGCGAAAGACCAGAGCAAGGTGATCAATCGCGGAGTTATCTCTGATCTCTATCAGAATGAGCCCATCATCGAGAGCCGGTTGGCCGCGCTCGGATCGGGCGGCGGATTGGCCGCCACCATCCCCCCCGGTATGAGAGCCTGCGCGGTCAAGGTTGACGATGTGGTGAATGTATCCGGATTCGTCACGCCGGGAATGCGTGTGGATGTTCTGGTCTCCGGCGTCCCTCCCGGCGCGCAAAACACGAACCAAGGCACGGTGGCAAAGACACTGCTGCAGAATATTCGGGTTCTGTCCACGGGAACGGATATAGAAAAGGACGCAACAGGCAAAGCCAAACAGGTGCAGGTGGTCAATCTTCTGGTTACGCCGGAACAGGCTGAATCGCTGAGCCTGACCAGCAATTTAAGCATTCGGCTGGTGCTGCGCAATCCGCTTGATACAAATGTGGCTCCGGTATCCGGCACGACTACAGGCAGCATCTTTTCAGGCATGACACCTGAACCGGAAAAGCCGCATACCGTCGTGAAGAGCGCGCCCGCGCCTGCTTATTCCATTGAAGTGGACAACGGATCAACAGCAACCCAAGAAAAATTTGCATCTGCCGAGGGACACAAGTGAGAGCGAAGAGTGGTGTTTCCATCGCATGTTTCTGCGCAATGAGTTTACTGCTTTGCGGCGGAGCGGGCTTGCAGGCTCAAACCTCACCGTCTCCTTCACAATCTGACCAACCAGCGCAACCAGCCAGTGCCGACACGAACACTCCGGTACCGGCTTCACCGGCGCCGCCGCCTGAAGCTGCGCCGCCCTCAGCGCCACTGGCTCCTTCAGCGCCCGTCGAGGCTGCGACGCAGGACTCAGCGAATGATCTCTCCGTCGCCGTCGGCAAGACGGTGTTGGTCGACACGCAGTTCCCGATCCGGCGAGTCTCCATTGGCCTGAACACCATCGCCGAGGTTCATCCGACGAGCCCGACTGAGATTATGGTAAACGGCAAAACTCCCGGTGAGACCAGCCTGATTGTCTGGGATACACACGGCGGACGGCAGTTTTTCAATGTGACGGTTCGCGCCAGCATGGCGGCAATGAACGACAGCCTGGATTCGGTTCGGAGGGAGTTGAGAACGGAGCTTCCAGGGCAGGCGCTGAAGGTCACCTCCGAAAACGGCGCTGTTTTCCTGAGGGGCACGGTCAAGGATCTCGACAGTTCCGCGCGTGCGGTGAAGATCGCCGGATCACTCGGCAAAGATATAAGAGTTGTCAATCTTCTCAACGTCAATGTACCGGCATCTGAACCTCAGATTCTGCTCAAGGTGCGATTTATCAGCGTTGACCGCAGCCGGGAGCAGCAACTGGGCATGAACTTCGTCAGTCTGGGCGCTCTCAACACGGTCGGAGGGGTTACTACTCAACAGTTTTCCGCACCCAGCATCACGAATGTAACGCCGCCCGGACCACAGGCCACCTTCACAAATGAACTGAATCTTCTGGTCGAGAATCCTGGCAATCTGCCCTTCGGTTTCGACGTCCAGGCTTTGACACAGAAGATTGGCGGTCAGGTTTTGGCCGAGCCCAACCTATTGGCAGCCAATGGCAAAATGGCCAGCTTCCTGGCCGGCGGAGAGTACCCTTATCCCGTCGTTCAAGGCGGAGGAGCAGGCACAGCGGCTACAGTGACCATCATGTTCAAGGAGTATGGAGTTCGCCTGAATTTCATTCCCACCATTACTCCTCGCGGAACGATTCGCCTCCAGGTAGCGCCTGAGGTGAGTGCTCTCGATATCTCCAATGCCGTAGAGATATCGGGATTCGAGGTACCCGCCATTACCACGCGCAAGGTGAAGACCGAAGTTGAACTAGGCGACGGTCAGAGCTTCGTCATAGGCGGACTGCTGGATAATACCGAGTCGGATACCTTCGAAAAGATACCCTTCCTTGGAGACATTCCCGTTCTCGGTAAATTATTCCAATCGATGCAGAAGAACAAGGCGAATACCGAACTGATCGTAATTGTGACCCCGGAGATAGTGGCTCCGATTCCTGCCGGCGAGCCGTTGCCCGCGCTGAAGTTCCCGGCAAAGTTCCTGCCGCCCAACTCCGGCATACCGATGAATACACCGGATGCCAAGACGCCTGGCAATACACTATCTCCTGCGCCGTCAACCATGCCTGTTGACAAGCTGCTTGACAGCATGAAGCCAGAGACACCGCTGGTGATTGATGCAGGCACGGGAGGCTATGGCGCAGCGAGCGGAGCAAGCGCCGCGGCAACTACCACGCCAGCGCCCCCGCAACAATGAGGTCTCCGGCTGCCACTACAAGGCGGCAGCCGGCAGCTTTGCATCCATCGTCAGAGAAAGTTATCTGGAGAAGCGGATGAATCCGTTCAGATGGAGTCTATCGGGGCTGACGGATATGCTTTCCGTTCGGCGCCAAGCCCGGGATAGTTCCCGCCTGCGGGTCTCGAATTTGACACGCGGTACAGAGCTTGCCAACTGCATGGAAGTTGCCGACACGGCAGCCAAACGCAGCAAGGGACTGCTGGGGCGCGAACAGCTCTCGCCAGGTGAGGGGTTGTGGATTGTTCCTTGCGAATCGGTGCACACGTTCTGGATGCGATTCCCTATCGACTTGGTCTATCTGGATCGCAAGAAGCGAATACGAAAGCTCCGCGGAGAAGTGCGGCCATGGAGGATGTCCATTTGCTTAACGGCCCATTCGATTCTCGAACTCCCATCCGGCACCATCCGTTTAACGCAGACCCAACGCGGAGATGTGATCGAGTTCTCGGAAGTTCCCCTGAAGTAGAGCTCAACGAAGCCATCATGCGGAGTAAACGACAGCAATCCGAGTATTTATAAATGAACTGTCGTACGCCACAAATCTCTCTTCGAGTGCCTTCGAGCAGCCACGGATAATGGCGATCACTGACTCCAGAAGGCCTACTCGCCCACCGAATCCTGAACGAATTCAATTTGGTTATTTGGGAGACGGCGTGCCTGTGTTGCGCGCAACGAGATACCACATAAGCCACGCAGGCGCTGTCCAATACGTCCACTGATACAACGCGGGCGGATAGGAAAGGCTGCGGAAGAGCGCGACCTCGACCAGCGCACTCAGGAAGGCGAGCGCGATCAAAAGATTGCGCGAACGGGTAAGAAACGCACCTTGCATGAGGGCGGGGATCGCCACGCCCTGATCGTAGATCCATGAATAAGGCGCCGCGAGGAGCGAGACGAGCATCAGCAGGCTGCCGTTTTTCGTCCAATCCCACGTCCTGCGACGGGGCCAGAAGTAGCACAGCGCCCAAAGGCAGCCCAAAGCGGCCGGGAGAAATTGAAGCCAGATCGAGTGTGGGCTGAGAGCTAGACGAAACTGCGAACTCAGGCAGGGAATATTGTCCCGTTCGATTCCAGAGGTGCGGAGCATGAGCGCATATTGGCTCCATGCCAACGGATCGATGAAAAATGTAATCACACAACTGGCGGCCATCGATGCAGCGGCGCCTGCTGCGAGCTTGTAACTTCTTGAAACCAATACCCAAAGAAGCAAAATAACGCCGAAAGGTAAGAAGAGGTGCGGCTTCAGCGCGCAAAGCCAGAGGGAGACTCCTGCCAGGAAGGGGCGGGTGCGATGCAAGCGCAAGAAAAGTACCAGACCGGGAAGCGCGAATAGCGAGGTTTGCCCATAGATCATGCAGAGGAGCGCCGGTGCGAAGGTGAGTCCGAGCAGATACCGGGAGTTACCCGGCCTGCCATACAGAATCCAGAGCAAGCGCACCGAAGCCGCCAGACAGGCAATCAGCATCGCGGACCAGAACAGCCATCCCACCCGCGCGCTAAGGAAGCCAAGCGGATAGACCAGCGGAAGAGCCCAGGGCGGGTTCCGCATAAAGCCGATCTTATACGACGATGGAAGACCTGTGGAGCGCTCGATCCGCGTAATTGCCGCACCATCATAGGGATTGGCGTGATGCGTAAGTTGTTGAGCAGTAGCCCAATAGAAGATGTAATCGCGCGTGGCTGGAGCGGCGTCTGAGAACAATAACACCCAGAGAATGCCTGCTGTAAACCCAGCGGCCAAGCCGCTAACAGTTACGAATGACAGTGCCGCCGCAGCGCGAAGATACTTCCGTCCTCTAATCAACTCTTCCGCACTAATCATTTCATTCACCGGGCCTTTGGAATTCAACTATGGGTGCTGATGAGTCTCCATTTAGCGCTCGACGCACACAGCATTAGGGATGCACTTTTCCTGCCATGAAGGCTATTCTACTTCCTCCATTGGGCCGGGATGTTGCGCGCATATATAACTGCGGAATCAACTCTCTGGCGCTTGCCACAGGCCGTTGCCCAGGCTTCCAGATGTAGAATGGTTACCCAGCACCCTTGAGTTACTACACTTTAGCGTCTGTAAACTGGACCGAAGTAGGCGAATTGAACTGTATACAATTGTTTACACTTTCGAGCCTTGAACCGAATTTGCAAGAATCGTAAGTCTATGTATAATAAGAGTAATACGTAAACCTAGCGAATGGCACATCAGATGCACTACACAAAGTGCCCTGGCTTCGGCTGGGAAAATTCATCTTATGGGGAGAACACAAATGAATACGATGCTTCTCAAGCTGTATGTGAAGTTCCAGGACCTGATGAACCGCGAAGAAGGCCAGGATCTGGTTGAGTATGCTCTGGTCCTTTCTATTATCGCCCTTGGCGTCATCGCGAGCATGAAGCCGTTGGCCACTGCTATCAGCACAGAGTTCGTAGGCATCACCACACAGTTGGGGTAACAAATGGCGCCGTGCGCGTCCTTGTGACCACAGCATAACTCCTGTCGTAAACCACCGGCAGGTAAACAAAGCCCAGCACCCTCGCAGGAGAGATGCGATCGCCGGAGTTGGCGTGGGGACGTACTCTCTCCGGCAAGGCTCTTAACTGTTCTGCTCACAACGAGGCAACCTTATGTGGTCCGGATACCTACGACTCATCTCCGGGTTAAAAACCCTGATGAAGAGGGAAGATGGGCAGGATTTGGTCGAATATACTCTGATTCTTGCCTTGATCGGAGCTGGCGCTGTTGCCGTCGTGAAGTCCTTTGGAATCATGATCGCCACTTCGTTTGCCAATATTAACGCGCAGCTCGACGCCCTTTTCGGATGAGCCTCATCAGAATTGGGATCGGTCGCCACAATTGATTCTTTTCTATACCCGTGCGGGAGAGATATATTCGGCAAAACATTTGCCAATGCATCTCTCCTTTGTTTTTTACCCGCGATTTTCCGTCGCTATCGGGCCGGATTGGCTACGGCTCCAGATGCGAATGGGTGGTATTGCTGGGAGTGAAGTTGAGCATGAGAAGAACGTGGCGGATTGGCCTGCTCTGTCTGCTATTGAGCAGCGGGTTTTCCGTTCTTTGGGGCACCATGCTGGAGCGCTCTTCGCAAGGCGGAATGTCGGACTTCAAGGCGGTCTACTACGGCGCGCGGTGCCTGATTCTTCATAGTGATCCCTATAATCAAAACGAATTCCTGCGGGTATATCGAGCAGAAGGTGGAGTTGTCCCATCAGACCCAACAGTTTCGCGCTCGTTTCTTCGGGTCGTACCTGTATTTGTCTATTTGCCGACCACTTTATTGCTAATCGCTCCCTTCGCAATGCTGGCGTGGGTTCCGGCGCAAATACTCTGGATGATTCTGCTGGCCGGAAGCTTTACACTTGCTGGATTCCTGATGTGGAAAACTGCGGAAAACTACTCGTCCGACCCCGCAATCCTCCTGACTTGTTTCGTGCTTGCTAACAGTGAACTGATCTTTATGAGCGGCAGGTCGGCTGGGCTTGTCGTTAGTCTCTGCATAGTGGCGGTCTGGTGTTTCCTTCAGGAGCGGTTTGTTCCAGTCGGCATCTTGTGCATGGCTGTTGGCCTCGCAATCAAGCCTCACGACGCGGGCCTGGTCTGGCTCTATTTTCTTCTGGCTGGAGGGGTTTACCGGAAACGCGCGCTACAGACACTCCTTGTAGCTGTTGCGTTAAGCCTGCCTGCGCTTCTATGGGTCTCTCAAGTTGCGCCACATTGGATGGCGGAACAGCACTTCAATCTGGCAACTACTTCGGCGCACGGCGGTCTTGGTGACCCAGGACCGACTTCCAGCAGCATGAGCGAGCAATATCGGATTATCGATCTGCAAACGGTCATTAGCGTCTTCTGGAACGATGCGCGCATCTACAATCCGGCCAGTTATCTAATATGCGGAGCGCTTCTATTGGTATGGTCGGTTCGCACTCTCAAGTCGCGGTTCTCGCCAGTGGCAGTATGGTTTGCGCTCGCGGCAATCGCGGCTCTTTCCATGTTGCCTCTATACCACCGGCAATATGACGCGAAGCTTGTGCTGCTCACAGTTCCCGCCTGTGCCATACTTTGGGCCGAGGGCGGCCCGATTGGGTGGATTGCTCTTGCTGTGAATACTGCCGGCGTTGTATTGACTGGGGATATTCCGTTGATAGTTCTCACACATTTCTACAATAGCCTTCATGTGGACACAGCGGGAATCCCCGGAAAGATATTGACCATTCTTCTGATGAGGCCCACTCCGCTCATCTTGCTCGTAATGAGCATATTCTATCTATGGGTATATTTGCGGCGCACGGTCCCAACGGTCACCGATACATAGCGTGGCGCGGCCCAGACCATTCAAGCCAAGATATGGCCTGCGTTGAAGTCAGGCTGAAAGAACTTCAAATTCCATGGCGGAACAGCGAACCGGCATGGGCCATCAAGGTCGCGAAATGAATGTTATTACGGCTTCCGAGACAACTCACGCACCATCTCGCCAAACCTCTGCGCGGTGGTCCAGCTATGTTGTTTTCACGCTCTGCGCCATTCTCTACCTGATTCCATTCATGCGAATACTAATTGTGGGATTGGATGAAGGAGAATTCTTAACCGGCGCAGTACGCATTATCCATGGTCAGGTTTTCGCGCGCGATTTTTTTGAAGCCATGGGACCAGGAACATTCTATTGGTTGGCAGCGTTCTTCAAGCTCTTCGGAGTAACATTCCTGGCGTCTCGAATATGCCTGTTTATCTCATCATTGGGCACAGCCGTTTCTTTATATTATCTGTCCGGCCGAGTATGCAGTCGATACCGGATACTTCCATGCCTTATTCTTGCCGGAGTCTACTTCGGCGGGATGTGGCCCGGGATAAGCCATCATGTTGACGGCAATTTCACAGGGTTATTATCGGTTGTCTGTCTGATTCTCTGGAATATCTACCGCAAAAAGATTCTACTGATTTCAGTGGGATTATTAACCGGAGTTACAACCTGTATTCACCTGCCAAAAGGCGTGTATCTATTTTGCGCATTTCTGGTGTGGCTATGGCTCCAACGGCTAAGAACCAAAAGACCTCTTGCCGCAGCAGGGATGCTGACTGTAAGCTACTTTGCAGTTGTTGCGTTTGTACTCGCGTATTTCTGGAGTCAGGGGGCGCTGTCTAGTCTTTTCTATGTTAACTTTGTCTTTCCGTTCCGCCATAATGGTGCTGTAAACGCTGTAGTCTATGCGCTCAATATTTATACAGACTACTGGACCTCTTGGGTAAAGGCATTCGGAGGTGGTGGATTAGCTATCGTCATTGCGTCTATACTCAGTACACCTTTAATATTTGTCGCAACGCTACCCCTTTTCTTGTTGCGAATTGGCATAGGATACAAATGGAAGACTGTGACGCCTGAAATAGCACTCTATTGGCTCGGTGGATGGGCTTTGTGGCTATCAGAGTCTCATCGTATGGATATCGACCACTTAGTCTTTGGTTCACCGATACTGATCATATTGTGCATTCAGGCTTTGTCAGAGAGCCGAAGGAAGCTTGCCGACGCTGCGTTGCTGATTCTCGCTTTCAGCGCCGTGTGTTTGGCTGGAAATTGGTGGGTCGTGGTTGCGGCGGGAGCCCACACCTCGGAGACCCGCGTGGGCAAAGTCGCGGTGCTCGGAAATGAGAAAGTACTCGAATTCCTAAATGAGCATACGTCTCCGGGCGAAGAAGTATTTATCTATCCATACACCCCAACATACTACTTTCTTTCAGCAACTACAAACCCCACACGCTATAGCTTTCTGCTGCTCAATTACAACACACCTGCGCAATATCGAGAAGTAGCAGGCATCCTGGATGAGCGCCGAGTTCGATATGTGGTTTGGGACACAACTTTCTTAACTAAGACCGCTGATAAGTTTCAGGGATCGCGACCTATAAACCCTCATGATCTAATCATTGAGCCTTATCTCGAATCGCACTATAAACTGGTGGAGGACGTTCAAGGAGTCTCTATTCTAGAACGAAGGGAGGAAGGCCTTGCAAAAGAGGGACAAGATATCCCCTGAGTTTGACCAGTATGCGTCCTCTTATGACAAGTTGCTCGACGATCCACTAAGAAATCGCTTTGCGAGTGACCCGCTTCATTTCCACCGCAGGAAGTGGTTTGTGATCGAAAGACTTTTGAGACGCGCGGGCGTAACTCCTCAAACGCTGAGATGGCTGGATGTCGGCTGCGGCCGCGGTGAATTGCTAAAACTGGCAGGCAGCAACTTTGCCCAGTCCGTAGGCTGTGACCCATCTGCCGGTATGTTGGCTTCGAATGTTGTGTTCAAAACTTACGAGCAGGCGTCTCTCGTTGAGTTGCCATTTGAGGATAACTCTTTCGATTTTGTGACGGTAGTATGTGTCCTTCACCATGTGCTTGGAAACGACCGGACAAATCTGACAAATGAGATGCGACGAGTGCTTAGCCCCGGTGGACTGTGCTGCGTAATTGAACACAATCCCTTGAATCCTGTCACCCGCACAATTGTGAAGAGATGCGCGGTTGACCGCGACGCGAAGCTACTTTCCGCGCGCGAGGCATGCAATCTCCTTGAGGCATCGCGATTCACATCGTTAAATCAAGAGAATTTTCTTTATATCCCGGAATCGCTCTATCATACATTCAGCGCCGTCGAGACGGCGCTATCTATATTGCCGCTTGGCGGCCAGTACGCATTGTTAGCGCGCAGAACTTCATAATCCGGGAAATACTTCCCGTATAAATAATGCGGAATCAATCTCAAATCACAGGCTTTTTTCAATAATAAATCGAGGCCTTGACTTTGCTTCGGAGTATATTTTCGCAAGGTATTGCCCGATGACTCCCAGGCATAATAGTTGTATTCCCCCAAGCATATAGAGAGGTATAACAATGGAAGCCCATCCAGGGACGGCGGCTGAGCTAAAAAATTTAGCTATCAATGCCCAAGCGGCAAGTCCAAAACTGAAAACAGAAACGAGCATACCGAGAAGAGTAATAGTTTTCAATGGGATTTCAGTAAAGGAAGTAATGCCGTTCGCAGCTAGAGAAATCATTTTCGAGATAGGATACTGGGATTCTCCCGCGAACCTCGGATGTCTATCGTAGTAAACTAAAGCGGAAGAAAACCCGAGTTGTGGAATCAGCCCTCTCAAGAGAAGATTACTCTCTCTGCAATTGCGCAGTTCCTCCACCACGCGCCGGCTCAAAAGACGATAATCCGCATGATTAAACTTCAGTTCCACTCCCATGGTCTGGAGGAGCCGATAGTAGCCTTCTGCAGAAATCCGTTTGAAGAAACTGTCTGTGCTGCGGTCGCGTCGAATGCCGTAAACGACCTCGGCGCCAGCGGTGTAAGCATACACCATATCTTCTATTGCCTTCACGTCATCCTGGAGATCGGCATCGATGCTAATCACTGCGTCACCTGAAGCCGTAAGCAACCCCGCGAGAATTGCGCCTTGCTGACCGAAGTTCCGAGATAGCTTCAGACCGTGAATATATGTATGTTCGGCTGCAAGACGTTCAATTACACACCACGTGCGGTCAGTAGAGCCATCATCGACAAAGCAAATCGAAGGCTTGATAATTGACGCCTCATGAGTTAGTTTATCGAGTATCGTAACAAGGCTCAACGCAGTTTCAGGCAACACTAGTTCTTCGTTGTGACACGGGACAACGACGGATAATTCTGGGGGGGCATGACGCTCAATCAATCGCGGCGTTAACCTAGCTTCATCCATGGTTTGATTATCAGGTTGAATGTCCTATTCCGTCAATTATAGAGGAATTTTAAATCTCCACAAACGTCACGCGACAACGACAATCAGATGAAACATATTCTCATTTCTGAATGTCGTTTTCCAAACGCAATAGCAATGTTGTATTCTTTATTTGCGGGGCTCGATTGAAGATTTGTGCTGCATTTGACTTTGTATTCGAGATTTTTCGAATCCGAAAGCGAGGAACCCGTGCGGATTTGGGGATTATTCCGGTCTTTTAAACCAAGTATCGGGAATCACTGATTTTGCCGACGAATTTTCTGCGAAGATAACTTTATGACTGAGATTTTGAATGTGAAAGTGGCTGGATCGGCGCGCTGGGATTGTGTGAGCCTGGGCGAGGTGATGCTTCGACTCGATCCGGGCGATGACCGGATTCATACGGCGCGCGTTTTTCGCGCATCGGAGGGCGGCGGCGAATACAACGTGGCGCGGGGATTGCGCCGCTGCTTCGGACTGCGCACCGCGGTGGCGACGGCGCTGGCCGACAACCCCGTTGGACGGCTGGTGGAGGATCTGATGCTGCAGGGCGGCGTCGATCAGGATCTAGTTCTCTGGAAGCCGTATGACGGAGTGGGCCGCAAGGTTCGCAACGGATTGAATTTTACGGAGCGCGGATACGGCGTTCGCGCGGCGCTGGGATGTTCGGATCGCGGCAATACTGCGGTTGCGCAACTCACCTCGGGAGATTACGATTGGCCGTCGATCTTCGGCGCAGAGATGGGCTCGCGCTGGCTGCACACCGGCGGAATCTTTGCCGCGCTTTCGGATACGACGATGACGGTAGCTGCCGAGGCGATGGATGCTGCGCGCGCTGCGGGGACGATGGTCTCGTATGATTTAAATTATCGCGAGTCGCTGTGGAAGGCGATTGGCGGCAAGGCGAAGGCGCAAGAGGTCAATCGCGAACTGGTGCGCAAGGTGGACGTTCTCTTCGGAAATGAGGAGGATTTTTCCGCGGTGCTGGGCGTGAAGATGGAAGGAGTCAGCGAGAGCTTCGACGAACTTCCGATTGCGAGTTATGAGAAGATGCTGCGCGAACTGGCTCAGGCCTATCCGAATCTGAAGGTGATAGCATCGACACTGCGCACGGCGCATTCGGCGTCTTTGAATGCCTGGGGCGCGATTGCGTATCACGCGGGCGGTATCGTTCATGTGCCGCAGCGCGATGTGGAGATTCTGGATCGCGTGGGCGGAGGCGACTCGTTTGCCTCCGGACTGATCTATGGGTTGCTGGCAGGCAAGGATCTGGAATGGGCAGTGAAGTGCGGAGTGGCGCACGGCGCACTGGCCATGACTACGCCGGGAGATACCAGCACGGCAAGTCTAGCGGAGGTTTTGCGCGTGATGGGTGGCGGAGCGGCGCGCATTTCGCGATAACCGAGAACTCAACCAGGAGTTTTGGAGGTAACTGAAATGAAGATAATGCAAATGGCGGATGCGGTTCGCTATCGCAGGATGACGACCGAGGAGTTGCGCGAAACCTTTTTGGTCAGCGACATCTTTCAACCGGGGAAGATCTGCGCGACTTATGTTGATCTGGACCGCGCGGTGATTGGTTCGGCTGTGCCCTTGAAGGAAGAGTTGCGCCTGCCGACTTATAACGTGCTCAAGGCCGCTTACTTTCTGGAGCGGCGCGAACTTGGCGTTCTGAATATCGGCGGCGCCGGCTCAGTGACTGTGAAGGGAACCAAGTACGATTTGGCGCGGCTGGACGGCCTTTACATTGGTCGCGGCAATGAGGAAGTTACTTTCTCCAGCGCAGACGCAAATCATCCCGCGGAGTTTTATCTGTTGAGTTACCCGGCGCACGCGGTTCATCCGACAAAACTGGCGCGCGGCGCGGATTTGAGCGGAGTGAAACTGGGATCGGCGGAGACAGCCAATGCGCGCGAGATCAAGAAGTTCATCTTCATGGACGGCATTCGCAGTTGCCAACTGGTGATGGGCTTCACGCAGTTGGCGACGGGAAGCGTTTGGAATACGATGCCTTCGCACACGCACATGAGAAGGTCGGAGATTTATTTTTACTTCGATGTTGCGGAGAACGAGCGTGTGATTCACATGATGGGTCCGGCCGATGAAACACGACATCTGATTATCGCCAATAAGCAGGTTGCGGTTTCTCCGGGCTGGTCGATTCACTCCGGCGTGGGAACAAAGAACTATACCTTCTGCTGGGGAATGGGCGGAGAGAATCAGGTCTACGACGATATGGATGCGCTCTCTGTTGCGGATTTGCAGTAACTTAGTTTTCTGGTTGAGGTTCGTGGTATCCCACCCTAGCCGCAAGAACAAATACGCGGCGAGGGTGGGGCACCGATAGTTTGGCGGAGCACCCACTGGATATGAAGAATTAAGCGGAAAATTGCTTTGAATCATCTGGAGATTTGAGCATGAAGAAAGAAGAAGTACTGAAACGCATTCATGAGATTGGATTGCTGCCGGTGCTGCGCGCCAAGTCGATTGACGAGGCGCTAGCTTTAGCGGAGGCAATCGAGGCCGGTGGAGTTACCGCGCTCGAAGTTACGATGACGGTGCCGGGTGCGATTGAAGTAATCCGCCAACTGGCGCTAAAAACGCAGGGGCGCATCCTGATTGGAGCGGGCACGGTGCTGGACGCGGAAACGGCGCGGGCTTGCATACTGGCCGGCGCGACATTCATTGTCAGCCCGTCGTTGAATGTGAAGACGATTGAGCTATGCCGCCGCTATAGCGTTCCGGTGATGCCTGGAGCGCTGACGCCGACCGAGGTGGTAACTGCCTGGGAGGCTGGCGCCGATGTGGTCAAGGTTTTTCCGTGCAGTGCGATGGGCGGAGCATCGTACCTGAAGGCGCTTAAGGCTCCTTTGCCGCAGATCGAACTGATTCCCACCGGCGGAGTTTCGCTGGCGACAGCGGCGGAGTTTCTGGCTGCCGGAGCTTTTGCACTGGGAGTGGGCGGAGACCTGGTCAATCCGAAGGCTATCGCCGAGGGCAAGCCGGAGATCATTACGCAGACTGCGCGGGAGTATATGGCGATTATCAAGAAGTCGCGCGGCTGAGATGCATTATGGGGTTAGGGTTCGTGGATTCCCGGGTCCAGAAATCCGGATATGGGGCACTTGGTGCCCCACATTTCCTTCTGCTCGATTCGCAGGTATACAAACAAGTTGCGCACATGATAAAACGTGTTCGCTAAAAATGGAAGGGGGTGTATTGTTTTAGGACACTATTGAAAAGAATTTATAATTCCTGTGAGGAAAATTCATACCTTGTCTAACAACCTATTACACGGAAGCTATTGATTACAGGGGTTTGCGAGATAGTTGGTCAAAATCAAAATTTGGAAGATGATGAAAAATACATTAGACAAACTGTACTTCTATCGAATAACATTCCTATTCAGGCCTGATTTTACGGGCGATCGGTGAAAGAGATGCGCGCGTCGCTTTTTATTACTTGTTATAACGACACTCTCTACCCGGAAACTGGCAGAGCAGTGGTGCGCCTGCTGGAGCGGTTGGGCGTTGAATTGGAGTTTAACCCCAAGCAGACTTGCTGCGGACAGATGCACGCCAACACGGGCTTTCGCGCCGAGGCTTTCTCGCAGGCCAAGCGGCTGGTGCGGCTCTACAACGATGCGGAGATAGTCGTGGTTCCATCTTCGTCGTGCGTGGCGATGATGCGCGAACAGTATCCCGGCCTCATCGAGGAGATGGGCAACGCGGAGCTGCTGAAGCAGTACACGGAGTTGATGCCAAGAGTCTTCGAGTTGAGCGAATTTCTGATTGACAAGCTGGGCGTGGAGGATGTGGGCGCGTACTTTCCGCATCGCGTTACATATCACGCAAGCTGCCACGGATTGCGCGCGCTGGAGTTGGGCGAACGACCTTACAAGCTGCTGGCGAAGGTGCGCGGGCTGTCGTTTAAGCAGTTGCCGAATACGGACCGCTGCTGCGGATTTGGCGGGACATTCTCGGTGAAGAATGCGGAGGTTTCGTCGGCGATGCTGGCGGTGAAGCTGCAGGACGTGATCTCGACTGGCGCGGAGTATTGCACGGCGCTGGACAACAGTTGCCTGATGCATTTGGGCGGCGCGATGCACCGGCAATATGCGGGAATGAAGACGATCCACATGGCGCAGATTCTGGCCAGCACGAACGAGACCCCGGCGGAGGCGACGCTATGAGCCACGCGGCAATCAGCACACACGCCGAACTCGATCCGCGGCTTGCGCCTCCCTTCCCCAAAGCCGTGTTGCCGGTGCTGCGCAATCCGCAACTGCGCAAGAATGTGGCCCACGCGATCGATGTAATCCAGGCCAAGCGCGCCAAGCTGGTGGCGGAGAAGAGCGACTGGCAGGACTTGCGCACAGCAGCCTCGGAGCTGCGAATGCACGCGCTGGAAAATCTGGGCGCGTATCTGGAAGAGTTTGAAGTGCGCTGCACAGCCGCCGGAGGCACGGTTCACTGGGCCGCCGATGCGGAAGAAGCGCGCCGGATTATTCTCGGTTTGCTGCGCCAGGAAAACGCCAGCGAAGTGATCAAGATCAAGACGATGACCTCGGGCGAGATTCAATTGAATCCCTTCCTCGAAGCCAACGGCGTGAACGCTTTCGAGACTGATCTGGCGGAGATCATTCTGCAACTGGGCGAGCTGGAGCCATCGCACATTGTGGTTCCCGCGCTGCACGTGAATCGCAGCCAAGTGCGGGAGATTTTTGCGCGGCGCATGGGCCGCCCGGAGCTGTCGGACGATCCCAAAGAGCTGACCAACGCAGCGCGCACCTTTCTGCGGCAGAAATTTCTCTCGATTCCGACGGCGATCAGCGGCGCGAATTTTTTGATTGCCGAGACCGGCGCGGTGGGAGTGGTTGAATCCGAGGGCAACGGGCGAATGTGCCTGACGCTGCCGAAGACGATGATCACCCTCGCCGGAATCGAAAAGGTGCTGCCGCGTTTCCAGGATTTGGAAGTGACGCTGCAATTGCTGGGGCGCTCGGCTACCGGCGAACGGATGAACCCGTACACATCGATCTGGACGGGCGTAAAACCCGGCGACGGACCGCAAAAGTTTCATGTGGTGCTGCTGGACAACGGGCGCTCGTCGATACTGGCCCGGAAGACGGAACGGCAGACGCTGAAGTGCATTCGCTGCGCGGCCTGCATGAACACCTGCCCGGTTTACAGGCAGACCGGCGGCCACGCATACGGCTCGGTTTATCCGGGACCGATCGGCGCGATTCTGACTCCGCAACTGATGCAGATGAAACACGCGCAGACGCTACCTTACGCATCGTCGCTCTGCGGCGCCTGTTATGAAGTCTGCCCTGTGAAGATCAACATTCCGCAGGTGCTGCTGGAGTTGCGTTCGCAGGTGGTTAACCAGGAACGCAAAGAGGCGGGGCGCATCTTCGATCCGATGTATCTGGGATTGCGCGCGGCCAATCTGCTCTTTGCGCGGGCGTGGATATTCCATACGGCGCAGTGGTTCGGGAAGGTCGGCCTCAAACTGTTTACCGGCAAGGACGGCTGGATTCATTGGCTGCCGAGCATGGGCGGAAGGTGGACGCAGACACGCGATTTGCGCGGCCTGCCGGATGAGAACTTCCACCAGTGGTGGGCAAAGCAGCGCGGACAGAACAAGCGCAAGGAGGCAAAATGAACTCAACTGCCCCATCCCGCGAACGGATTCTGACCAGCATTCGCAATGCGACCAAGGATATTGCCGTAAATCCCGCGGATAGAGCCGCGGCTTATGCGACGCTGCCGCGCAACTACATTCGTCGCGGTAAAATGAACACCGAGGCAAAGCTCGCGCTGCTGATCGAACGGCTGCGCGAGTATGATGCTGAAGTAGTGGAGACAACGCCGGCAGAGTTGCCCGCCGTGATCAAAGCGCAACTCACGGCCAGCGGACGGCATTACTTTCTAGCGCCGGAGGGGCTGCCAAGTGCGTGGATGGCCTCGGGCTTTGACTGGAAGATCGACCGCAACCTGGAGACCGCCGAGATCGAAAAGGCGGAGGGCGTCGTCACCGCTGCTTCCTGCGGCATTGCAGACTCTGGAACAATTGTGTTGCATCACGCAGCGAATGAAGGCCGCCGCGTGGTGACGTTGCTGCCCGACTGGCACCTGCTGATTCTACTCGCCAGCCAGGTGGTTGAAACATTGCCGGAGTACTTTGACCGGTGCAAGCAGTCGCTGGGGATTCCCCACTTGGCCACTTATATCTCCGGGCCAAGCGCCACAGCAGACATTGAAATGACACGCATCAAAGGCGTGCATGGACCGCGATATCTGGCTGTCATCCTGGTGCATGACTGATTGGCGCGTGACGAACGGTGATTTTGATTTGACCGGCAGAGCCGGATCAAGAAGGATTGAGGACACACGACATGGCAAACAAGGAAACCGCACAATTCGACGTAGCATTTCGCGCCCTGGACTCGTTTCAGATTGAGGTTCCCTCCTGGGGATTCGCCAACACCGGCACACGCTTCGGCAAGTTTGTCCAGGCGCAGGCCGCTCACACCATCGAAGAGAAGTTCGAGGACGCCTCCGAGGTGAACAAGCTCACCGGAGCCACGCCCTCGATGGCATTGCACGTACTTTGGGATCTGCCCAACGGCGTCAAGGACGTGCCTGAAGTGCAGGCGATGGAAAAGAAGTTTGGCGTCCGCGCCGGCGCCATCAATCCCAATCTCTTCCAGGATCAGCAGTACAAGTACGGCTCGCTCTGCAACCCTTCGAAGGAGATTCGGATGCAGGCGATGGGTCATATGTTGGATTCGATCGAGATCGGCAAGCAATTGAAGAGCCGCGATCTCTCGGTATGGATGGCCGACGGTTCGAATTATCCCGGCTCGCAGAGCATTCGCAATCGCATCGGCTGGCTGGAGGAGGCGCTGAAGGCATCGCACGACGAGATGGCTCCGTGGCAGAGAATGCTGATCGAGTACAAGCCCTTTGAGCCGGCCTTCTATCACACCGACATCGCCGACTGGGGCATGAGCTCGCATCTGGCGCGCGTCGCTGGACCGCAGGCTCGCGTGCTGGTGGACACCGGACACCACTACACTGCGCAGAACATCGAGCAGATCGTCGCATGGATGCTGCACACAGGTCTTCTGGGCGGCTTCCACTTCAACGACCGCCGCTATGCCGACGATGATTTGACGCTCGGCTCCATCGATCCCTATCAGGTCTTCCGCATCTTCTTTGAACTGCACTCCGGCATCGGCGACGGGCTGGGCAAGGATCTGGCCTTCATGGTGGATCAGAGCCACAACCTCAAGGGCAAGATGGAGGCGATGGTGCAGACGGTGGTCACCGCACAAGAGCTGTGGGTGAAGGCCGCGCTGGTGGATCGCGAGAAGCTGGCCGCCTATCAAAATTCCTGCGACATCGTCGCCGCTGAAGAGCTTTATCGCGGCGCGTTTTGGACCGATGTCCGCCCGATGACCGCCGCATGGCGCGAGGGCCGCAAAGCAGCCGCCGACCCGCTGGCCGCACTCAAGTCCAGTGGTTACGTGGAAAAGATCAGCAAAGAACGCGCCAAGCACGGTTCGGGCGTCACCAGCTACGCCTGAGCTTATGCGCATTTCAAAATGGGCAACTCCTGCAAGGAGTTGCCCACCGGAGACAGACCTTGCCGAAAGCTAAGATCAAACGGCTTTATCTGATTCCCATTCTCTCCAAGGCTCTCGATGTGCTTGAGATGATGGAGCAGAATCACTTGCCGCTGACATTGGAAGACGTCTACCAGCAGACGCAAATCTCCAAGACCAGCGTTTATCGCATCCTGAAGACGCTGGTGCATCGCGGCTATCTGGCTCAGACGCAGAACGGCTCCTACCGGCTGGTATCGCGCCCCCGGCGTCTGCGCTTTGGCTTTGCCGCGCAAAGCGCGGAGATGCCCTTCTCGGTCGCCATGACGCATAGCGTTGCAGCGGCGGCGGCGGCGGCGGGCGTTGAGCTGATCACGCTGGACAACCGTTACGATCCTGTTGTGGCCATCCAAAACGCCGATGAACTCGTGCGTAAGCGGGTTGATCTGGTCTTTGAATTTCAGGTGGTGGAAGCCGTGGCTCCGCGCGTGGCCCACATCTTCAAACAGGCCGAAATTCCCCTGGTCGCCATCGATATTCCCCATCCCAACTCCACATACTTTGGCGTGGATAACTTTGAAGTGGGCTTCGAGGCCGGCACCGTGCTGGCGCAGCACGCTCTTCGTCAGTGGAAGGGCAAAGTCGATTGGGTTCTGGGCGTTGGATTCAGTGAGGCGGGCAGCTTTGTGCAAAGCCGCATCACCGGCGCCTTTGATGGGATTCGCACCCGGCTCAGGGATCTGCCCGTGGATAGCTTCCTCAAGCTCGAGGGCCGCGGTATGCGCGAACCAAGCCATGAAACGGTCTCCGATTTTCTGCGCTGCATCTGCAAAAACCAGCGCATTCTGGTGGCCGCCGCCACGGATTCCAGCGCCCTCGGCGTTTTGGACGCCGCCCGCCAGGCAGGCCGCGAGAGCGAGTTTGCCATTGTCGGCCAGGACTGCATTCCCGAAATCATCGAGGAGATGCGCTCGGGCGAAAGCGCAATGATCGGCTCCATCTCTCACCAGGTGGAAACTTATGGACCTCGCCTTATCCAGTTGGGCATCGCACTCCTGCGCGGCTACACCGTGCCTCCGTACAACTACGTCCACCATCGTGTGGTTACCCCGGAGACCCTGGCCTCTGAAGACGATGCATTGAGCGAAACCAGCAGCGTCGCCTGACCGGATGATTCTTCGCGAGGAGGATATTTCCTCCTCGCTTTCAAACATGGTATCTTGACTAAGATACTTTCTATTTCGCTTTAGTAATGGAATGATCGCGCCAACTCAGGCTCATCCCCCGCTCACATTTGCCGAGAACTGCCGGGAGGACGAAGATTGACACAGGCGGCAAAATCTCGGAGGCATTGTTAGTGAACTCTACATCGGACACACCTATCGACCTGCAAAAACCAGCACGCATTGCCATCGATCTCGGCGCAGAAAGCTGCCGCGTTTCGTTGCTGCGCTGGAAGAACGGCAAGCCTGCGATTGAAGTCATCCATCGCATCGCCAACGGCCCGGTGCATCGCGGTCAGACGCTTCACTGGCCTTTGCAAAACATTCTGGATGGTCTGGAAGAGGGTATGCGCAAAGCGGCTGAAGTTGCTACGGAAGGCATCGCTTCGATAGCCGTCGATAGCTGGGCTGTGGATTACGTTCGCCTGGGCGCGGACGGCAAGCCCCTCGGCGAACCCTTTTGTTACCGCGACGAGCGCACCAACGCCTCGAAGGATGCGGCGGACAAGCTCGCCTCGCACGAGATGCTCTTCAGTCGCACCGGCGCGCAGCCGCTTCGCCTTAACACGATCTATCAGTTGATGGCCGACCCCGCCTCTGGTGTCGATCCCCACGCTCCCTGGGTTTGTATGCCTGAGTATGTCCTCTACTGGCTGGGCAGCAAGCGCGTGGCCGAGTACACCAACGCCACGCACACCGGACTGGTGGACATCAAGACCGGCGACTGGGCGCGCGACCTCTTCGAGTTGCTCGGTATCCCCATCGATGCCGCGCCGCCCATCGTTCCCGCTGGAACCATCGTCGGCCGCCTGCAAGGGCCGCTGGCCTCTTTGCCGGCCTTCCGCGATACCCAACTGATCGCGCCCGCCTGCCACGATACCGCCTCGGCTATAGCCGGAATCACCTCCAGCCTGAATGCAACTGCGTATATCTGCTCTGGAACCTGGTCTCTTGTCGGCACACTAGTTCAGACCCCCATCACCCACACAGATGCGCTGAAGGCGCGCTATACGAATCAGGGCGCGGCTGGCGGCGGCTTTTGCTTCCACACAAACGTCAATGGTATGTGGACGCTGAAGCAATGCATGGACGGATGGAGCGCTGAAGGACGCGCGTATGAGATTGAGGATTTAGTCAAGAAGGCTGCCGATTGCAAGACCATCCCCGGCACCATCGATGTGGACGCTGAATCGCTGCTGCTGGACGGCAAGATGCCAGAGCGCATCAATCAGGAGCTGAAAGGCCGCGGGTTGCCGCAGATTGCAGACGTTGCCGGCAACGAACCGCAATTTGCCCGGTTGATCTTCGAGAGCCTTGCCAGTCGATACGCGAATGCACTCGCCCATCTGGAATTGATGTTGGGCCGCAAACTGGAGCGGATTCACATCCTGGGCGGCGGCAGCAAGAACAAGCTGCTGACTGAAATGACTTCGCTGCGCACTGGGCTACCGGTCGAATCCGGCCAGCCCGAAAGTTCCACGATCGGTAATCTGGCAGTGCAGTTAGCCGCGAGCGAGGCCAATGGCAAGCCGCTCAGCTCAGAGGCCATCCGCAGATGGGCAGAGGTACTTTGCCAGGATTGATTTAGCTTGTATTTGACGCGCGTTAATTGGCAGCATTTTATGTTCAGAACCTTTCACTCGTATTCCGCTGTTCTCGCATTGCTCTCCGCCGCTGTAGGCGCTGTCCCCGTTCATGCGCAACGTTATGTCTGTGGCCAAGTCAGACAGAACGCCGTGCAACTTACGGCGGCTTCCGTTTACTCTGCGGACGCTCCTGGCTTTGACCTGAATACTATTCCTTCTGTCACCGCCAACTCCTGCACCAGTAACAATCCATTTTTCTTTTCCGCCGCGCTGCCTGAGGGAAACTATCGAGTTACTGTAGTCCTCGGCGGCGGCGATCCATCGACAACTACTATCTGGGCTGAAGCACGACGTCTGATGCTGGAGAAGGTTGCCGTGAAGTCAGGTAACTCAGTTACTCGATCCTTCGACGTAAATCTACGTGTGCAGGAGATTGCT
This sequence comes from uncultured Occallatibacter sp., assembly GCA_964408275.1. Classification (GTDB taxonomy): domain Bacteria; phylum Acidobacteriota; class Terriglobia; order Terriglobales; family Acidobacteriaceae; genus Telmatobacter. The sequence continues at coordinate 16,143 of CAYOYX010000008.1, read as the reverse complement.
GGAGACGCAGCTCGTCGCGTGATGCTTAGGCCAAGCGAGATCGGCGGTTTAGACTGGGACAACAAACTAACTCTTGAGTTCAATGGAGATCATCCCAGTGTTCGTTCGATCTCGATAAAGACCATCAAGGAACCGACCATCTATCTTGCCGGCGACTCCACCGTGGTCGATCAGAGCACTGAACCGTGGTGTGCATGGGGCCAGATGCTTCCACGATTTTTTCGTCCCGGCGTCGTGGTCGCCAATCATGCCGAGTCCGGGGAAACAATCAAGAGCTTTGCCGACGAGCAGCGCTTTGAGAAAATTCTTTCTCTGATTCAGCCTGGAGATTACCTCTTCGTTCAGTTCGGACACAACGATCAGAAGCCAACTGGAGAGTCCATCGCCGAGTACAAGAGCATGCTGGTAGATTGCATCACGAAAGTTCGGACCAAGGGAGCTACGCCGGTCCTGGTGACCAGCATGAATCGCCGCAGCTTTGATGACAGCGGCAAGATTACAAACTCTCTCGCCGGTTATCCGGACGCGGTCCGAGAAATAGCTGCGGCTCAGCACACTGCTCTTATTGATCTGAATGCAATGAGCAAGATTTTGTTTGAAGCGATGGGGCCGAACGCTTCCATGAAGGCATTCATGCACTTCCCTGCCAACGCCTATCCGAACCAAACCGCAGCCATCGACGATGATACTCACTTCAACACTTACGGAGCTTACGAGTTGGCGCGGTGCGTGGTTCATGGAATCCGCGCCGACAAGCTACTTTTGCGAAAGCTGCTGATCAAAGACATTCCTGACTTCGATTCATCGAGACCGGACCCGCAGGCAAATTTTTACCTGCCCGCAACACCGATTCCGGCAAAAATTAAAGATGTGATGAAGATTCCGCAGGTCTAGCGCAGGCTAACGTCAAACCGTCTCGGTCCTTGCGCCGAAGGTCGAGATTGATTTTCGATCGGCGCAGAGGAGTTTTACCATGATCTACAGACAATGCACACCTAAACCATTGGTTCCTTTTTTTGTTCAACACGCCTTGAATATTGCTGCATTGTTGCTCCTGCTCTCGACGCCTCTGTTCGCGCAGGACTTCGGTAGGGATTTGCGTGAGGGCTTTCTCAATCCTCCTGCTGATGCAAGACCGATGATGCGCTGGTGGTGGTTTGGTCCTGCCGTGGCCAAGCCGGAGTTGGAAAAGGAACTGATCACGATGCGCGACGCCGGTATCGGCGGCGTGGAGATTCAGCCGGTTTATCCTTTGATGCTGGACGATGAAGCCAAAGGCATCAAGAACCTACAATACCTGTCGCCTGAGTTTCTGGATGATGTTAGTTTCGCCAACAAGACGGCTCGTTCGCTGGGCCTGCGTGTCGACATCACTCTCGGCAGCGGCTGGCCGTATGGCGGACCTCACACAACATTGGCTCTTGCCGCGGGCCGTCTTAAAGTTATCTCTACCTCGATTACTTCATCTATAGTAGCGGCTCCAATGCTCGACGATGGCGACAGCTTGATCGCCGCATTCGCGGTATCCGGCACAGCTAAATCGTTTAATCCGGCCACAGCCAAACGCATCGATCTAGCCACTGGTTCTGTTCCGGCAGACAGTGGCGCAGAGACTGCGCTCTTTTTTATTGCGAGTCACACGCTGCAAATGGTCAAGCGTCCGGCGGCGGGAGCTGAGGGCTATGTGCTCAATCACTTCTCGCACGCAGCCATCGATGAAGATCTCACTGACGTGGCCACTCCGCTGCTGAATGCATTCGGCAGCCAGCCGCCCTACTCTGTTTTCTCCGATTCGCTGGAAGTCTACGATTCCGATTGGACAACTGATTTGCCCGCAGAGTTTCTCAAGCGGCGCGGCTATGATTTGATTCCTCACCTGCCTGAGTTACTCGCTGGAGGTACGCCGCAAGCTGAATCCGTCCGCCACGATTGGGGTCAAACGCTCTCCGAACTTATCCACGATAACTATCTCGCTCCTATCACCAGGTTTGCCGAGGCTCATCATACTCTTTTCCGCTCGCAGACCTATGGCGAGCCGGCAGTAACTCTGGCCGACGAAGCCGTTGCCAATCTGCCGGAGGGCGAAGGTCCGCAGTGGCGAGCCTTTTCGTTCACTCGTTGGACCAGCTCCGCCAACCATTTGTATGGCCGCAACATCACCTCGGCTGAAACGTGGACATGGCTGCACTCTCCCGCATTCCGCGCCACTCCGTTGGACATGAAGGCTGAGGCCGACCGTATGTTCCTGCTGGGAGTCAATCAATTTGTTGGGCACGGCTTCCCTTATTCTCCTCCCGCAGCCGGCGAGCCTGGCTGGGCATTGTACGCTGCCGCGGTCTTCAACTCGCACAACCCGTGGTTCCCGGTAATGCCTGATATTACAAAGTATTTGCAGCGCGTCAGTTGGCTGCTGCGCCAGGGCAAGTCGGCCAATGACATTGCCATTCTTCTTCCCGAAGACGATGCGCAGGCGGCTTATACTCCCGGTCACGTTTCGGTGACGGACGAAATGAAAAAACGGATCTCGCCGGATCTGATGGCAGCGATTCTTGATGCCGGCTATAACATTGATTACATCGACGCCGCCACCATCAACAAACTTGGAGTAATTCGCTACCCTGTTCTGATTCTTCCGCCAACTGAACGAATTCCGTTGTCGACTTACAAGAAGATAGAGAGTTATGCCGCCGGAAATGGGAAAGTAATTGCAGTTGGAAAACTTCCATCCCTTGCTCCGGGGCTGTTGGAACAGAACTCTTTAGCGGAGATTGCTGCGCTTTCTACTTCGCTATTTATGAGCAACAATCACAGAGGAATACATATTGAGTCGATCAGTGATTTAGGCGATGCTCTTCATCGCGCTCTACAGCCGGACTTGGACGTAATCGGCCAGACCGCTGGCCTTGGATTTATTCACCGCAAGTTACAACATAGCGATGTTTATTTTATAGTAAATACAAGCAATCAGCCAATCAATGGAAGTATTCAGTTCCGCGCCCCACGACCTATTCTGCAATTGCTGGACCCGGATTCAGGCGGAGTACTTCTAACTGCCTTCCGCAAGGTTGGCGAGCGACTCCCGCTTGCGCTGGCGCCCTATGAATCACGAGTTTTTATCCTTGAAGAAAAGGGCGAATTGGGAACGCAAAAACCTGTCGTGCTCGACGCATTATCATCGAATGAAACTAGCAAAACACTTGCAGATTTGAGTACCGGATGGACAATTCAGTTTGCCGATGGATCACCCGCGCAGCCGCTCGACAAACTAACATCCTGGACCGAAATTCCTGGAAAACAGTTCTATTCAGGCGAAGCCATTTATTCACGGAGCGTTGCGCTTGATCATGCCTCCACGCCAACTGCCCCACTCCTCCTGGACTTTGGCGTGGGAACCCCAATTGCCGATAAGCGCGGCCCCAATGCCAACGGCATGAGCGCCCTTCTTGACCCACCTATTCGCGAAGCTGCAACTATCTTTGTCAACGGAAAGAGAGTTGGTTTTCTCTGGCATCCACCGTACAGAATCGACATCTCGACTTTCGTTCGCGAAGGAGAGAATCGTATCGATGTCCGTGTCTATAACACGGCAATCAATCTGCTGGCCGGGCAGCCGCCGCGCGATTATACTGCGTTACGAGCGAAGTATGGCAGACGCTTTGATCCGCAGGATATGGACAATCTGAAGCCGATTTCATCCGGCCTCTTTGGTCCTATACTTATCGAGGAACAGAAAAGCAAATGAGCCGAGTAACTCAATTTGCGGGGTACGTTGCGCTACTTGTATTGCTGTCAACTGGCGCTGCCAACGCTGCATCAAAAAGGTTTATGGCTAACGACTATGGAGCAAAGGGAGATGGCGTAACTCTTTCAACAGTCTCCATTCAAAAGGCAATCGATGCGGCCGCCGCTGTCGGTGGCACGGTAACTCTAGGCCCTGGAACCTATCTCACTGGCTCTCTGTTTCTTAAATCGGGTATTACTTTTGATGTGCCGGAAGGAGTGACGCTAATTGGTTCCGAGAGCCTGAATGACTATCCCATGCTGCCGACGCGCATCGCCGGCATTGAAATGACATGGCCCTCCGCTCTCATCAACGTACGTGATCAGCATAACGTCACCATTACGGGTAAAGGAATCATTGATGGTGATGGTCCCATCTGGTGGAAGTCTTATTGGGATCTGCGCTCTACATATGAACCCAAAGGATTGCGCTGGGCGGCCGACTATGACGCCCGCAGGCCGCGGCTAATTTTGATTCAAAACTCATCTGACGTGCTGCTTGGCGGAGGCATACAACTGAAGCGCTCCGGCTTCTGGACCGTTCAGATTCTCTACTCTCACGATATTCATGTCGATGGAGTTACCATCCGCAACAATGAAGGCGGAAGAGGGCCGAGCACCGACGGCATTGATATTGACTCATCGCGCAAGGTTCTTGTGGAGCACGCCGACATTGAGGCGAATGATGATGCGCTGTGCCTCAAATCCGGACGCGACTCCGATGGCTTGCGCGTCAACCGGCCAACAGAGGATATTACCATTCGCGATTCCATTGTGCGCCGCGGCGCGGCAGCCATTACCATCGGCAGCGAGACCTCTGGAGGCTTCCATAATATCGAGGTCTACAATATCACCGCACTGAGCGGCGTGCCCTCGGGCATTCTTTTTAAGTCTGCTCATACTCGCGGCGGCATTGCGCGGGATATTCGCATTCATGACTTGACGCTTGAAGGCGTTGCCATTCCGATTCACATTACGATGAACTGGAATCCGAGTTACAGCTACGCCACAATACCCGACGGCATCAAAGATATTCCGGCTTACTGGATTGCGCTCACCACCAAAGTTCAAGAACAACTTGGACTGCCGCATTTTAGCGACGTTCACATCTGGAATATCAAGGCGACCGGTGCGCGAAAAGCATTCGATGTTGCTGCCTATCTTAACGCCACTCTTGATAACTTTCGTCTCGATCATCTGGAGATTGAAGCCGCGACAGCGGGAACAATAGCCGACACTAAGAACTGGACGCTCACCAAAAGCAATGTCAAGACTACTGATGGAAGCAAGCCAGTTATTGCGAATCCTAACGAGAAGTAGAGATAACTCAATAGCTTTTGAGGTCAATAAAATACTTGACAGGGCACGCTATTTGTTACAGATCAGTTTCGATTTAAGTGGTTACATATCCGCACGACGCAAGGTGGTTTTCGCACTCGTTTTGCGTTACGCCGTTCAGCAGTCTTCCGATTTTTTCCAGGGTTCATCTACGGAGCGTTTGGCGGCTTAGCGCAGCAGCGCCTTAAGCTTGGAAAAGAACTTTTCTATTGGGTTCAAGTCGGGAGAATCAGGAGGCAGATAGGGCACCGATGCGTCGGTCTTAATCGTAACATCTTGCTTCGCCAATCGCTCGCATAGCTCGGCCAAACTCAGATCGGGTTCTTTTTCGATTCAGAAACATATCTCAGATTTCAAATCAGCCACACGCGAACGGCGATGGCCGCCGATCTGGAAGCTGGTGCGTTTTCCTGTCTTCTGCTCACGGTCGCGCACTCGATAAACTCAAACCCGGCTGATTTCCAGACGCCGTGCAATCGCAGTCGGAGCTACTCCGCGACCAAATGCCCACAACACACGATCCCTCAAATCCTGCGAATAAAATTGCATCCATGCCGCCCCTCAATCGGCAGAATTATCGTAGCATAAGACGCATACACTTAAATTAGATATGCTCTGGAGGGCAGCAATATGTTGCAATAAGTGCCCAGAGCGATGGAGGCGGGGTTTTAGTTGCAGACTTTGCCTTCCGGCTTACAACACTGCATCACTCACACTTGAACCAGGATGGTGACGGAGGAAAAGTAATTGCAAACTCCTCCATCTTCGGTAAGATCACTGAAAGCCGGATGAGTCGCTAAGTCTCAAGCTGAAGGTTAATGACGGGAATGCGTGATGGTCAAGGGCTTTCCTTGGCCAGTCAATCGCTATTTGACGAACGAAATTTTCCCAGATAGCTTGCTATGCAAACGGTCTTCCTGGTAGCGCTTCAAGAAATAATCGATGGTTTCGACACGCAGTTGAATGGAATGAGCGGGCCGGTTCTCATCCATGTCTTTGAAGGAAAAGAAGGGCGTTCCGGAACGCTCGATGATCTGTTCGATGGCGCTGTAGATAGGTGCGTCGTGGCCGCACTTGAAGCTGGAAAACTCTATTGTTACCAGGTTGGGATGGCGGGCGGTGAACTTGGCCGCCCAGAGCTTTTGGTTTGAACTGGCCGAAAACGCGGTCTTCCAGACATCAGTGATATCGAGCGCATGATCGATCACGCCGATGCGAATTTCGTCGCCGAAGAGCCGTTCCATCAGATCTTCATCTATAGGCAAGGTGCTTTGAGAAAAAATTGGATAACCCAGCTTTTGGAATTGCGCCATGATCTCGTGATTGATGCCTGGGTCGTGATGATAAGGGCGTCCCAGCATCACGATTCCCAGCCGGTCTTCGGCCTCCAACTGGTCGAGGAGCTGGCGTGCCCTGCGGCGCAAGCCGGATTCATAAATCTCCTGTTCACGATAACCGACAGCTAAGGCGCGATCGTTTTCCTCTTTACTTAGGCCCAGTACCGGACCCCAGGCCTGAAGCATCTGGCGCGCGAAGAGTTTGCGATGCGATAGATTGACCAGTGGGTGAATGTACTGGATTCCGCGCTCGGCAATAAGGTCTGTCTCTTTAGTAAAGGCAGCTTCGACGGTCTCCGGCGTGATCGAGGCCGTGGGACAGCCGTTGTTGGCCCTAGGTTGTATCGACATATAGGGGTGCGCGTCGCCGGGAGCCGATTTTTCCGGATTCGAGGAGCAAGGAGCGACGGATACCGGGTGTATCCTAGCGACGAGCGACAACGAAGCCGGGAAAATCGGCCCCGGCCCGAAGGGTTGCGGCCAGAACCGGCCCATACGTCGTTGTCGTCCTCGCCTTGGAATCGCCAAAGTCTTCGTCCTCCGCCTAGTCTGAGCCGGTTCTGGCTTAGCAACGCCGCACATCCCTATATGTCGATACAACCTAGCATTCACCAGCGGAGAGGCAAGCACATCGAACATGGGGAAGAAGATGGCGTCGAGCGATTGGCGCTCATGCTGCTTGAAGAGCAGGTTGTGAAAGTGAGCGATGGCGATCTTCGAAGGAAAACAGGGATCGATGGAACCGCGAGTGGAACCGGTTCGGTACATCTCGCTTGTGGTGAACTCTGAATAGACGATATTTTCCGCAAGCACGCCGAGGCTTTCCAGATAAGCGCTGAAGAGTGGCGCGTAGGCATACATACTGAGGACGCGAGGAATGCCGATGCGAAGCTGCGAACGCCGTTGCGCGAGCTTGATGCGTCGGCGCGACGCAGCGCTCCATACGCGCGCAGGAATCGGATCTGCGATAATCTCAGGGTTGCGCGAAAGCCAGACTTCGCGGGCAGCATACTCGACGAGATTAGGATGGGCGGCCCTGGCTGCATACTGTTGGGCCTGAATGCCGCGCATGAGAGGAATGTTGTGCTGCCAAGCCTCGCGCATACCACGCAGAAAGGCATTCGGCCCGCCTAGCAGTAGCACGCGCGGCAGAAGCGTATGGCCGCGGGTTAGCACGGTAAGATTTTGCAGCACAATGGAGTCAAAGAGCGAGGCTATCAACTCGGCTGGTGGCAGCCCCTGCTTCTGCAAGCCATTGATGTCAGTCTCGGCAAAGACGCCGCACTTGCCCGCAACGGGATGAATGCGCACGCCTCGGTAAGCCAGATGCGGCATTTGATCGGCGGGAATCTTCAGCTTGGCTTGAATCTTGTCGATGACCGCGCCAGTGCCTCCCGCGCATTTGTCATTCATCGAAGCAATTTTCCTGCGCCGTCCGCTGCAAGGCTCGGTTTTGAAGACAATGATCTTTGCGTCCTTGCCGCCCAGTTCGATAACCGACTGTACCTCCGGGTGCAGCTTTTCAACGGCGAGCGCGACGGCGTTGACCTCCCGCACAAAGCGAGCGCCGATGGGCGAGGCGAGTGCATGACCGCCGGAGCCGGTGACGAAGATGCGGCAGTTGCCGGACGCAATACCGGCCTCGTTCTCCATGCGGCGAAGAAATTCTCGCAGCATCTCGTGCTGGCGCGATTCGTGGCGGCGATAGTCGCGCCAGATCACACGGCCATCGTCGCCAGAAACCACCACAGCCTTGATTGTGGTGGAACCGACGTCAACTCCGGCGACGAAGCGAAATTCGCCGGACCAATCAACGCGGGTTGGAGTCTGAGCAGGCGCCATCGCTTAACGCTCTCCTGGCAGCGGGAGCAGCGTAGCGCGACCATTCATCAGATCGCCGATATGCAAAACGAAGTTTGCGGCTGAACCTGCAATGCCCTTACGTCGCGGGATGGGATAGAACGGACTGCGCAGTGAGCGAAACCGCGCGGCATAGCTCCTGATCTCATCGAGGGATTTTCCAGTGGAGGCAAGCGCCGCATCAAACTCCGCGCGCGCTTTGACGCGGGCTTCGCCCAAAGCCATCTGTACGCGGCTATGGGCGTTGATCTCGCCTTCGCCCGCGGTTTCGACCGGCAGAAAGATCATCTCAGGAAAGCGGTTGACCACGGCCGATTGCACGCCGTAGGATTGCGACGAAGGCATACAGCCGAAGGGCTTGAGCGCCAGCACCATGTGGCAAAGCCCGCGCTTGGTGTAATAAACATTCTTGCCCACCTCAAGATGCCCTTCACCGCCGCGCGCCTGCGAGTGATAGAAGGGATGAGCCAGGCGCGCCAACTCGCGCTGCGACAATAATGGAGGAGTGATGCCACCCAAATGACGGGCGGTGCGCGCGTAGAGATAGCTCCATAGCATTTCACTCAGGCGCAACAGCGACCACTTGCGGCGATACTTCCACGTGTTCGCCAGACGCTTGCGCGGCTCCCACCAGCGAGCTTCAGGATAGGGATCGTCAAGACCTTTTCTGGATTCCATACCGATGCGGGACTGACGCAGCAGATAGCTAATCCAGCCGCCAATCGAATCAATATGCACCTGCGCGCCTTCGCTTTCGAGAAAGCTGAACATATTGAAGTTGCCGTCGCCTTCAGTAAGTTGCGCCCAGAACTCGCCAACGATCTTGACCACGGGCTTGACGCGAGTATGATCGACCTCGACCTCACCCAGCAGCAGGCGCGCCTTTGCCATCTCTTCTACGAACTCCGCGCTGTACAGATGATCGATAATCTTGCCTGTCGCATTGAGAAAGCCCGTCAACCTTGAGGTCCGGCGCAGCGGCGCTGCGAGCCAGCGCGGCGCGCGCCGAGGATCTGCTCAAGCAGGCCGACCCGGCCAGCGCCGAGGCCATCGTCTCCACCAACCTACTCGGACCCATTCGGCTGACCGCCGCGTTGCTGCCGCATCTTCAGCAGCAGACGCGCGCCGCCGTCATCAATGTCTCCTCTGGACTGGCCTTTATTCCGCTGGCGCTGACGCCGACCTACTGCGCGACCAAGGCAGCCATTCATTCCTATACCCAGTCGCTCCGCCACCAACTTCGGGGAACGCAGATCGAGGTCATAGAACTCATTCCTCCTTACGTGGCCACCCACCTGATGAACGGCGCTGACGATCCCCGCGCCATGCCCCTCGGTGAGTTTATCGTTGAAGTAATGCAGCTCTTCAAAACGCAACCGACGCCGCCGGAGATTTGCGTTGAGAATGTGAAGGGGCTGCGCTTTGCCTCGGCCAGCGGCCGCTACGACCTGGTCTTCGCTGGACTCAACACCGCGCGGCCCGATGGCCACTAAGCCGGCTCGGCCTACCTGTTAAGCGTGAAGATCACATCCACCGTAGTCTCCACCTCGACGGGCAGGCCGTTGAGCAGATAAGGGCGATAGCGCCAGCTCTCGACGGCATCGAGCGCAGCCTGTTGCAGCAACCTCGGTCCGCTGGTGACGCGCAGGTTCTCGATAGCGCCGGTTTTGGAGATGGTCGCCGCCAGTCGCACCGTGCCCTCGATTTGCGCGGCTCTCGCAATCGGTGGATAGACCGGCAGTGTCTTGCGGATCAGCAACCCTTCTTCGATCGTGGAAGGAACGCGGATAGTGCCCACGTCCGGATGGACGATGCGCGGCCCGGATTGGGTGGGAAAGAGATTCTCCGCGTGGTCGCTCGGACCCATGGTGTAGAAGCCGATGACAACGGGCTGCTCTGGGACGGAAGGAATCTGGACTCCGATGGGAATTCTACGCGGCGCAACAAACACACCATAGTCAGGCGCGGTTGATGGTCGGGCTACCGCCGTCACCATAATTGGCTTCGGCTGCTCTACAGGCAGCAGGAGCGGTTCCATCAGAAGATTGTTGACCAGCCGCGGAAGCGCCTGCGGACAGAGCAGCGGAATCAGAATCAGCGCCGCCAGGACGGAGGTATTGAGCAGGAAAGTCACGATCATCCAGCGACGGCTGCGTGTGTGAATTTTTCCCGCGGATTCAAAGATGGAGTCTTCAAACATGGCCTGCCTCCCGCAAAGCAAATTCAGCCGCGCCGTTTGGGAGTGCGAAGGCCTTTTCAAGCGCAGGCGGGCTGACCGTTCCACGCGCGCGCTTGGGCGTCAAAACTCGCGCGGGGAGCGGGCTTCAAGGCCCTTCGCTCATCCCATTCGGAACCACTGTACTTGTATAGACACCGAAGTCATGCGAAGTGTTCCCGGCATTCGCGCTGTACGCGAGAATATGTCAGCGAGTTATAGCGTTGAGTTGGAATAATCAGTTGGGGAGATAACTCGCAATCTACTTATGCTCTTGTACACACTCTACGCCGCCAATAACAAAGCGTATGATTCACTGCTGCTGCATACCGTGACTTCTCAGCGACGTCAAAAAGGTACTTGGGTCGTTCACGCTAAGCAACAGGTCGTAACCATCATTTGTCGGAAGATGGACAACCTCATTTCTGGCCGTCAAATAAAGGAGAGCCTTTTGTCCATTTTGTAATTTGAACCATCCGGCCTGATAACCCGGCAGTCCTGTTCCGTATGTTCGCATTCCAGGACGCAGGTCGTTGCGCAGTGCAAGATCGACAACCTCTGCTTTGCTGAGATCGAGATCGCTTAGGCGAATCGATCGGGAGTACTCTCCCTTAATCGCAAGTTCGAAGTCGCTGACATCGAATTTGGCATGACGGGCCGAGTGAATACTGCGTGCAGAGAAACCCACTACAACAATAAGAACCATGAAAGAGACAAGCATCGCGATGAACACAGGAAGCCAAATTTTACTGGCCGCGGGTATGACCGAAAATGTGTCTGTCATCTTCTATCTTTCACATTCAAAGTCATCGGAAACTTGTTCGCAAGCCGCCCGTAACGGACGGCTCATCGGCCACTCAATAAGCCCGCTCATCGCCGCGCCGGCGAGCGCAGCGACTCGATAATCGCCTTCACCGAGCCGAGCACGCCGGAGATCTGCCGTATCGGCGCGCCGACGGCCTGGGCCACAAAGCCCCCGGCGCGATCGACCGTATCGAGAAAACCCGTGCATATTTCGTCCATCCGGTCGCTTTGCTTCCGTGCCTTCTCCACAATCTCCGTCGCCGTCGCTTGCATTCCCGCAGTCTGCGTGCGCAGTCCGTGCGCAATCTCCGCCAGGTCGGCGGTAGCCGCTTCCACCTTGGGAGCCACGCGGGTAATCAACCCTTGCGCGCTGGCAAAGAACTCCTGCATATTGGTGATGAATCCCTGCGTATTCGCCAGCAGATCCCGCGCGTCGTATATGACGGGCATGAGCGCCGAACGCAGGCTTCCGACCTCTTCGCGCAGAACTTTGGCCGCCTTGCGCACAGCCAGTGTGATTGCCAGCAGCATGATTGTCTGTAGCAGCATTGCCAGCCCGATCACAATGGAAAAGGCGAGCAGAATGGTTTGATGGTCCAGCTTTGGAAGATTCATTTGTGGCCTCGCGCAGTTGATCTGCGGGCTCTGCTTCTGTTCACATCCGCGCTCCGCAATCCATGCCGGAACGCACTCTCCAGAGCAGCCTGAGCGCCCACCAGCACTCAAGCAGCTCCGCGCGAAAGATCACAGCTTCCCCAAGTCTGACTCAGTCGCCAAGTCTGGGAAAACTCGCGTTATAACTGCGGCGGCTCGTTGGGAGTCGGAGGCGTTTTGTAGGCCTGACGTCCGGCGTCAACCGCCGCACTCACGCGGGTGGTCTGTTCGCTGACCAGATTCTTGCCGCGCTCCACAAACTCTTCCCACTGCGCCCGCCCGCGATCCACGGCCTCGCGGCTGCGCTCCACCGCTTCGCTCACCTGCTCCTTGCCCTTCTCCACCAGCTCGCCGATCTGTTCGGCTGCCGCACGGGTGCGGGCGCGCAGATACTCGGTTCCCTCGCGGGTGCCATTGGCAATGTCTTCCCGCAACTCGCTGCCCTTTTTGGGAGCGTAAAGAACCCCAATCAGCGCGCCCACTCCCAATCCAGCAACAAACCACGCCAGACCATTTACCTTGCTGTCATTGTCATCTGCCATATCGAATTCCTCTCCTCCCGCTCAGCTCCTAGATGGCCTGAGCCTACCAAATCTTCCCGGTCCACCGCAACTATAGACGCACCATCAGTATAGGCAGTTGCGGCGGCGCCTGTGAAAGCCAGTGTACACTTTTTTCGTTCCCGGCATAGCACGGCCCCGCGCCGCTCCCAAAATGGACTAACTTTTCAGCGCAACCCTTATATGCAGCTCCCGCAACTGCTGCTCGGTCACCGTCGTCGGCGCGTCCACCATCAGGTCGATAGCCTTGGCGGTCTTGGGGAAGGCGATCACCTCGCGCAAACTCGGCGCGCCCGCCAGCAGCATCACGATCCGGTCGAGGCCGAGCGCAATCCCACCGTGCGGAGGGGTGCCGTACTCCAGCGCATCCAGGAAGAATCCAAAGCGCGCATGAGCCTCCTCATCGCTGATGCCGAGCGACTGAAAGATCTGCTGCTGCACATCTTTTCTGTGGATGCGGATCGAACCCGAGCCAAGCTCCAGTCCGTTCATCGCCAGGTCATAACAATTCGCGCGCACACTGGCCGGATCGCTGACCAGATTCTTCATGTCGGCCTCGTGCGGCGAAGTGAACGGATGGTGCGCCGGCATCCACTTCGCCAGCGTCGCATCGTACTCGAACATAGGAAAATCGGTAATCCAGATTGGCTGAAAAGCCTTCGCGCCATCGATGGCTGCATCCCTGTTCAGCGCGGCAGCTTCCATGACCACCCTCTCGGTCACTCCAAAGGCTCCATGCCGTCCAGCGTAATTCTTCGCCAATTCGGTGCGGAAGTTACCCGCCGCCGAGTAGACGTTGATCTCGCGCTCGCTCAGCCTGCCTGCAAATTTTGTATCACTGGCCTTCACCGGATGAGCCGGATCGCCGGCAACGATGATGACAAAGTCGCCCTCCGCCGCGCCCGCCAACTCACGCACCTTCACAGCCGACTCGGTAAATCCCTTGGCCAGCCGCTTGAAGTCGTCGATGAACTTCGCGCCCTTCTTGAGGTCGAAGCTGGGATGATTGTCCTCGCGCTCCTTGCGGCTCAGCTCACCGACGTTCGGAATGCGGAAGGCCACTACCGGCAGCGCCGGATCGATCTGCAACGCGGTCAGATTTTCATCCGAAAAAGCCGCGCGCACGTCGGTCAATCCCGGCAGCCGCAGGTCGGGCTTGTCGGTGCCGAACTGCCGCATCGCGTCGTCGTAACTGATGCGCGGAAACGGCACGGGCAGCGTAACCCCGGCCGCCGCAAAGCCCGCCGCCATGAACTTCTCCGCCACCGCGAAGACCGTCTCCTGCCGCGGAAAGCTCATCTCCAAATCAATCTGCGTAAACTCAAGCTGGCGGTCGGCGCGCAAATCCTCATCGCGGAAGCAGCGCGCAATCTGAAAGTATTTGTCGAAGCCGGAGATCATCAAAATCTGTTTGAAGATCTGCGGCGACTGCGGCAGCGCATAAAACTCGCCAGGATGCAACCGGCTCGGCACCAGAAAATCGCGCGCTCCCTCCGGAGTGCTTTTGGTCAGGATCGGCGTTTCAATCTCCAGAAATCCCTGCTGGCTCAGGTTGTCGCGAATCGCCAGAGTAATGTCGTGGCGCAAGCGGAAGTTGCGCTGCATCTCCGGGCGGCGCAGGTCCACGTAGCGATACTTGAGCCGGACCTCTTCGTTTTGAATCGCCTCTTCCGAGGGCGAAAACGGCGCAAGGCGCGTGTCGTTCAGCACCAGCAACTCGCTCGCTTCGATCTCGATCTCGCCGGTCTCCATCTTGGGGTTGATAGTGTCAGCCGAGCGCGGGCGCACCTTGCCCACCGCCGCGACAACGTACTCCGGCCGGACCTGCTCGCCTTTCGCGTGGCCCTCCGGCGTCAGTTCCTTGTCCAGCACAATCTGCGTGATGCCGCTGCGGTCGCGCAGATCGAGAAAGATCAGATTGCCGTGATCGCGCCGCCGGTTGACCCAGCCCATTAAAACCACTCGCTGCCCGGCGTTCGTCGAGCGCAACTCGCCGCAGTGATGCGTCCGTTCGAGATTCCCTAAAAAGTCAAGCACTGCTTGTGTCCTTTACTTTCTTTTGTTCTTGAAAAATGGTAGTACACCAATTCATTTTGAGGTAGTCGTACCTTTGCAACTCGCCAAGGAATGCCTTTTACCGTCAATCCATGTAATGAAAAACGAACCGATGGTTGCTGTAGCAATTGAAACAAGTAATAATATCCAAAAGTGAGAACGAAACAACTCAGAATGATCAAGAAACTCCATCGCACAAATCACTAAAACCAGTAATGCTAATCTCGGAAAGCGAGTTCGACGCAGCATCCCGCGCTGTTCGTTTTTCATCTCATCGAAAATCGCAATTTTTGTCATCTGTCAATCTCCTTTATTTGTTAGGTGCCCAATCCATTTCGCGCTCTTTGCGAAATGAGTAGGATTCCACGAACTCCTTGGCGCGCAAGCGCCGTCTGCCCCACCGCAGGTGGTCAATTCGACAGAAACACCGCCAGCTCCCCGCGCGGAACCTTGGTCTGCACGCCTGTCGAAAAATTCTTCACCGTAAGAATACCGGATTGAAGCTCATCCTCGCCCAGAATCACAATCTGGCGGGCCGATTTGTCCGCCGCTTCAAAGGATTTTTTTAACCGGAAGCTGCCCTCGCCCAACTCAATCCACAGCCCCTGATGCCGCAACTCCTGCGCCAATCCCAGCGCCGCCGCATTCATCCCCTCGCCCAGCGGAGCAATGAACGCATCGGCTTTGGCGGCCACGGACTCCTCGCCGAGTTGTGAAAGCAGGGTCAGCACCAGCCGGTCCTCGCCCATGGCAAAGCCTATCCCCGGTGCGCGCGGCCCGCCCAGCATCTCGCTTAGCCCGTCGTAGCGCCCGCCGCCGAGGAGAGCATTCTGCGCGCCCAATCCGCCGTGGGTAAACTCAAAGGTCGTGCGCGTGTAGTAATCCAGGCCGCGCACGAGGCGTTGATTGCGCGTATAAGGCACCCCCGCCGCATCCAGCGCTGCCGTGACCGCCGCAAAATGAGTTCGCGACTCCTCGTCCAGCGAATCGGCAATCACCGGCAGCGTCTCGATAATCGGCTGGTCGGCGGGAACCTTGCAGTCCAGAACCCGCAGCGGATTGGTCTCCGCCCGCCTCTGACAATCTACGCACATCTGCGAAACAACAGGAACGAGAGCGGCTCGCAACGCCTCGTTGTAGCGCGCCCGGTCCGCCGCCGAGCCTACGGAGTTTAATTCCAGCGTCCAACCCTTGATGCCCAGCTCGTCGAGCAGCGTCGCCAGCATCTCCAGCACTTCCGCGTCGCGCAGCGGCGACTCGCTTCCGGCCGACGGCGGCCCGATCACCTCGGCGCCAATCTGCGAAAACTGCCGGTAGCGCCCCTTCTGCGGCCTCTCCCGGCGAAACTGCGGACCGATATAGTAGAGCTTTTGCAAGAGGCCGCTCTCGCCGAGGCCATGCTCGATGTAAGCGCGGACCACGCCGGCGGTATTCTCCGGGCGCAGAGTCAGCGATTGCGTCTTCTCCGACTGCGCCCGCGCCCGGTCCTCCCAGGTATACATCTCCTTGGAGACGATGTCGGTCTCCTCGCCCACGCCGC
>CAYOYX010000007.1:0-68281 GCA_964408275.1 uncultured Occallatibacter sp. | reverse complement strand
TCAGGTTCTTGAGAATCTGGCCGTTATCGTAATAATCGATGGCGCCGATATTCAAACCAATGCGGTTCGTGTTGCTCTGCACGACGGATCCGTCGTTGAGCGACAATGATTGCGCGTGGGTTAAAACGGAGAGAAACAACAGGATGCCGGCTACAGTTACTGCAAATCTATTCAACATCAACTCAACTCCATAGGGGATTCTGTGACTGCAAATCATTGGCGTTACCGGGCCACGCCTGCAACTTATAACCCGAGCATCTACCAAAGCAATTACAGAGTTACATCCGAGTGAGGATCAGCGCTCTTCCAGCGTCGAACAGAAGATCCACGGTCCGCAAAAATGCGTGTTGATACGGCCTTTTTTGTCTTGCTTATTACAGGAGCTGACTTGAAGATTGCATACAAGCAAACTTCAACCAGCAAGCTGGAGCGGAGCCGATCTTCCGGCATCGATACGCTCTACGCTTCAATGAGCCTAGCCACCCAAACGTATGAATAGATTACTGCGCCAACCAAATAGTTCGCTGCTTCATGCAGGCTTAATTAACTCTTCGTAGCCTTGCATCAATTGATTGTACAGATGCTGATGAGAATTGCAAGCCCTCCCTTGCACTTTCCGAAAGGCACGGTGTTTTTTTATTGACTATTGATATTCCCGCATGAAAATTATAATCTTTCGAGTAACGGCATGAAGTGAAAGCGAAGGCACGATATGAGGGCAAATGCTGCATTGCTGCTTTTAACAATTTGCTTTGGCGTCGGTGAGGTGCGAGCGAAGGCTGAAGGGCCAGAGCGCAAGTGCCCTGTTGTCATCAATGGCATTGAACTGAATTACAACCATCAGGGCGGACCATCGCGGCCGCAACTCACGATTGAGTTTGAGAACCATGCCGGCAAGCGAATCTCGAAGGTTGTCTTCAGATTGTATGTGCTCGGCGTGGGAGGATATCCTCGTCCTTATTTGGATGACCTGACGTATCAAGCAGCTCAGGAAGTATTGGAATCAGGAAAAAAGAAAGAGTTCATGTGGGCGCTGACGCCCGAAGCCGTGGACATTCATCGTACCGGTGAAACAGTCGTTGTAAAGAAAGTTGATTTCTCCGACACAACGGACTGGATCGACGACGGCTCGGAGACCTGCGTATTCACGGTGGACTTTCACGCTCGATAACACACGCCTTGAAGTCTGTGCTGTCTGTCCAACCTAAAATATGTATGCAGGAGCCGCGACAATGATTGGATGGCAGAACCCGACTCGACTCATTGGGTTGAGCGCCTGTTTTTTTGCGACAACATCGTGCGCCATTGCATATGCCCGAAGCCGCAATGGAACGCGCCTGCGAGGGACGGCTGCGGTTTTAGCGGTACTGGAAGCATTGCTATTTCTGGATATGGCACTCAACATCCGCTGGCAACTGCACGACCTGCTACAACGCGATGCAGTCCAAGAGAACCTTTACGCGCAGCGCTCCGGTCCGCAACTTGCAGCGCTGATCATTTTGAGTACGGCTACTGCAGCCGTGATGGGGCTTATCTTGCGGCGTCTTCGCGGCGGGACAGGTGCGATTGTAGCCGTATGTGGCGCCATTCTCTCACTAAGCTGCTGGTGCTCCGAAGTCATTTCTCTGCACGGCGTTGATGCTGTGTTTTATCGCACGGTGTGCGGAGTAATGCTAGTGAGTCTGCTGTGGGTCGTGTGTTCGCTGATGACCGGCCTGGGCATTTTGTGGGAGCTAAGGACGACTCGCGTTTATAGTATTGACGGTACGAATCGCACTGGTGAAGATACTTCTTCGCTCATAGATTCTTGATGAAATAGTCGGTGAGCCGCTGAAAGAGAATCAGGCGAGCGCCGCGATCCTCGAATAAACTTTGACGGTCAGGGAAAAGCAGCAGGTCGGCATATTTCCCTTTGTCCAGCAACTCATCGAGCAGCTTGAGTGAATTCTCTTGATGGATTGCTTCATCCATTGATGCTTGCGCAATCAGGAGCGGAGCGTTGAGGTTTTTTGCATTGTCCAGAGGAGAAGACGATAGGTAGCCGTCCTGATTGCGCGTGGGGTCTTCCAGATAACGCTCGGCGAAGACCGCGTCATATAGGCGCCAATCGGTAATCGGCGAGCCGGCAAAGCCAGCTTTGAAGAGCAACGGGCGATCAAGCATTCCGTGGAGGGCGAGAAAGCCACCGTATCCCCATCCGCAGATACCGATGCGCGTTGTGTCGACCCAGGGAAGAGAACGCAGATAGAGGACACCGTCGCGCAGGTCCGCCATCTCCGCAGCGGAAAAACGCAGATGCACCGGCTCCTCAAATAGGTGGCCGCGTCCCGCGGAGCCGCGATTATCGATGGCGAAGACAATGTAACCTTTCTGAGCCATCTGCGCGAGCCAGAGATTGATGTCTCCACCCCATGCCTCACGCACGATCTGCTCGCCCGGACCTCCGGCGGCATAAAGGATCACGGGGTATTTTCGCGCGACATTGAAGTCTGGAGGCTTCATCATCCAGGCATTCAGATCGACGCCGAGGTGCGTTTTCATCGTGAGAAATTCGGTGGAGATGAGTTGCTTGATGAGCGGAAGAGTTACAGGGTCATTTGGCGGCGCGGCGTTCAGGCTTGTAATCCTGCTTCCGTCGGCGTGAAGCAACGTCAGAGCGGGCGATGTAGCGAAGCTGGAGTATGTGTCCAACAGCAAATCGCCAGTGGGCGACAAGAGCGGATTGTGCGTTCCCTTCTGACGCGTAATGCGAGTAAAACTCGTTCCGTCGAGATTGATGCGATAAAGCTGGCGCTCCAGAACGCTGGCTTCGGTAGCAGTAAAGTAGACTGCGCCCACGGCTTCGTTGACGCCAACGAGCGCAGTTACGTCCCAGTCGCCTTGAGTAAGCTGAGCAAGCTGATGCCCGACTAAGTCGTAAAGATAAAGATGGCGATGACCAGAGCGTTCGCTGGCCCAGAGAAAGCTCTGCGAGTCTTTGAGAAAATGCGGGCCGCTGCTCAGGTTGATCCAATAAGAATCTTTTTCTGTGAGGATCACACGAGTTTTTCCGGTGGATGAGTCGGCGAGGAGGAGTTCAAGGGTCTTCTGGTCGCGGCTGAGACGCTCGATGGCGAGGTGCTTGCCGTCGGGAAGCCATTCGACGCGAGGAAAGTATACGTTCGTATCCGTGCCGAGATCAATCTGGAGCGGCTTGCGTCCAGAAAGTGATCGCACGAAAAGGTGAATCGTTGGGATGGTGCTGCCGGGCGCGGGATAAGCGATCGAGTGCTCATCTCCATCAGAAGAGCGAAGCGAGTATCGGGCTACAGCGCGATCATCTGTCTCGATCCAGGCGATGGAAGAGGAATCCGGCGACCACCAATAAGCAGTCTGCAATCCCAGTTCATGCAGATAGACCCAGTCCGGTTCGCCAAACCGATGATCGATACTACCCGCGGGCGAGATTGTGTGAGCTGCGCCAGTGGCGGCATCCGCCAGCCAAAGAGTGTGGTTCTGGACAAAGCTGACGAAACGTCCATCGGGACTGATCTGCGGATCGTTTAGACCGGCTTGATCTTTCACAAGAGGACGAGAGGTATGAGTGAGGAGATCAAACCGCGCGAGTGTTGCGCCGTTGGAGAGCAGCAGTGAGTGACCGTCGGGAGCCCAAGCGTAGTTCTGTAGTTGCTTCGCGCTGGTGGAGTCTTCTTTGTCTGGCATTTGGTGAGGATGATCGACGCCGAAGGCAGCAGTGATCTCGGCATCGGAGACAAGGAGCTTCTGAACGCCGGTCGCCGCATCGACACTCATGATTTCTGTGGCTAGAGAATGAGCGGCCGCTTTACCCGGCCGGGAAGTTCGTCGAACAAAGCTGAGACTCGCTCCAGAGGGAACCCAGGACAGATTTGCGGGCAGCGCTGTCTCGCGGTCACGCTCCTCGGCGATGCGCGTAATGGTGAGAGAAGCGGCTGACGGCGGCTGTTGCGCGGCCAGTTTGGCGGCCATCCCCGCCAGAGTGAGTGAGAGCAATGCGAGAATCAACAGCCGCCGCGAATTTCCGATCGCCATTTCCTTTCGATCCCCCTCAGACCAGCCTGAGCGATTGTCGTGATTGTGGCAAGCAAAATCTTTGTTTGCGTTCAGGAATCAATAGTGAAGAGTGTAGAGTGAATCTGCGAAGAAGTGAACACCGCCGGGAAATAATGTGCAACGCAAAAACCTGAGGCTTTATTCAAATCTCAAATGCTGGTACGGTCCTGTGCGTATGTAGTAGAAAAAATCCCTGATTCTCGCAGTTGCTTTAATTATGCGCAAGGAAACAGGGCCGAAAATAAATATAGGAGGGGGGGTAGGGGCATAAGCGTTAAGATAAGGTGTTTTGGTCATCGGTTGTACCCTTTCCTTGTGCGTTAACCAATTTGATGACCCCATATATTGAACACCAAGCTCGTCCGTAGCGCTTAACTTAACGCTTATGGGGGTAGGGGGTACCCGAAAAGCAGGGACTAGGGAATAGGAAAAGCCCGGAGGTTTGGTTGGTGGTCATGTATTTATTGTGCGCGTTGGAGGGGAAATGATCGGCAAAATACGTACAAGATATTGGCTGGATCATCAACTGATGTTCAACAGATTACCGTCGGATTACCATTTAATGTTACCAATTTATTGTTCATATTAGACAAAGATAGTCTAATATGGTTGTATTGGTTTTTACCAAAGCCAGATAAGTCGGCTTCCCCAACCCAGGCAACAATAGTCGACAACTTTGAATTTCTAGCGGTCTCAAGCCACTTGGCGGATCTTCGGTCAACAGCGCTCGGAGAATCAGGAAGTGTGACTTGATGGGATGAATCAATGAGATTCATTCCCGCTTTTTTTCGCGCTGCATGGTTGCTTTGATTTCAGTGCCTCCCGTTGCTCTTCTTCAGTAAATGAAACGAAGGCGGCACTCCTAACACAATTCTTCCATTGGGCAAGATCAACGAGCGGTAGGCCTCGTGCGTCCGCGCTATCGAATAGAGCGGTCTGGCAAGAGGGAAGTCCTTGCTCCGGGAAGTTGTTGAACAACGGAAAGGGGTGGTTGATGTTGAGTTTGCAAGAATTGCGCAGGGTGGTGACGGGAGCGCGCGGCTGTTTTACGGCGCTGTTTGGTGCGGGAGTTTTGCTGGCGGCTGGCAGCCTCGTGATGAACGCTCAGGTCAGCGTAACAACCTGGCGCTATGATATTGGGCGAACCGGGCAGAACCTAAATGAGACGGTTCTTACTCCCACGAACGTAAACGCGACGCAGTTCGGCAAACTCTTTTCGCAGGCGGTGGACGGATACGTTTATGCCGAGCCGCTTTACTTGCCCAATGTGACTATCGGTGGACAGTCGCACAATGTCGTTTTTGTTGAGACCGAGAATGACAGCGTGTATGCCTTCGACGCCGACAGCAACGGCGGGAGCAATGCGAATCCGCTGTGGTTTGCATCGATGCTTACCGTAGCGCACGGCGCGGCGGCGGGAGCCACTCCTCCTTCATCGAGTGTCATCGGCACCGATATTATTCCGCAGTTGGGGATTACGGGAACGCCGGTGATTGATTCGGCAACCGGTACGATTTATTTGGTGAGTTTTACGGAGGAAGGCAACAGTTTTTTTCTGCGGCTGCACGCGCTTGATGTGACTTCGGGCGCAGAGAAGCTCGGCGGTCCGGTGGTGATTAGCGCATCGGTTCCGGGCACCGGAAACGGCAGTACCGGCGGTACACTCGCGCTGGACCCGGAGTGGGCCAATCAGCGCGCAGGGCTTTTGCTGCTGAATGGCATTATTTATATCGCATTCGGATCACATGGCGATAACGGGCCGTGGCATGGATGGTTGCTGGGTTACAACGAAAGAACTCTGAAACAGACCGGCGCATTCTGCACTTCGCCCAACGGCGTTGGCGGGGGCACGTGGATGGGCGGCGCAGGCCTTGCAGCCGATGTGCTCGATTCGGTCAATCATCCGTATGGCCGGGTATTCATCGCGACGGGAAATGGTGATTTTACAGCAACCACGCCGTATGCGGCAGGCATGAGCTACGGAGACAGCATTATGAATCTTGACCTGACGAATGGCGTTCCGACGATTCAGGATGACTTTACGCCGATGGGTCAGGCGCAACAGGATGAGTGGGATATGGATCAGGCATCGGGCGGCGTGATGCTGGTACCGACGCAGACGACAGGGAGTTATCCATATTTATTAGTACAGACAGGAAAAACCGGCATAACATACTTGCTGAATCGACAGAATCTTGGAGGCTACACGCCAGCCGGCGACCAGGTTGTCCAGGAACTCACGGGCGAAGTCGGAGACACGGGGGCATGGAGCACTCCAGCGTATTGGAATGGAAATGTATATTACTGGGGGCAAACTGACTACCTAAAGGATTTTCCGCTGGTGAATGGACAACTTACAGGACCTACCGCGACATCTTCGGAGAAATACGGATATCCGGGAGCGAACCCAGTGGTATCGGCCAACGGAAGTACACAGGGAATTGTCTGGAGCCTCGAGACCGATGGGTATATGGATTCTAAACCTTCCGTATTGATGGCGCACAACGCAACTAATATCGCCACTACGCTCTACTCTAGCAATACGAACTTATCGCGCGACAACCCCGGTCTCGCGGTCAAGTTTACTGTGCCGACGGTGGTCAATGGGAAGGTATATGTCGGAACGCAAAATCAGTTGAGCGTGTATGGATTGCTAAGTGGACAACAGTTGGCTGTGGATCCGGTGTTAAGCCCGGGAGCGGAGAGTTTCAGTGGAAGTCTTGCCGTGAGCATGACGGACGCGACCGCGGGAGCGACGATTTACTATACCCTCGATGGCAGCACGCCGACCGTGGCGTCGGCGGTCTACACAGCCCCAATTACCATTACTGCGACAACTACGATTCAGGCAATTGCGAGCGCTCCCGGATACTTACAGAGCGGAATAACTTCGGGGAACTATGTGAACTCATTGCAGGTAAGTACACCAACCTTTACGCCGGGCAGCAGCACATCAACGCAATCTATCTCGGTGACCATCAGCGATTCGACTGCTGGTTCAACGATTTATTACACAACGGACGGATCAACGCCGACGACCTCGTCGACGCAGTACACCGGCGCGATTACGGTGAGCGTGACAGAGACGCTGAACGCGATTGCCACGGCTTCGGGATTCATAAACAGCGATATGGCGACTGCGACTTACACAATCGATACGGGACAAACAGGGATCGACTTCCCGCAAGGGTTTGCGGGAACGCAGGGAATCATGGTTCTGAATGGGAGCACAGATCTCGATGACTCCCGCTTGCAATTGACGACTGGATTGACGGGTGAAGCAGGATCGGCATGGTACTACCAGCCCGTCAACGTACAGGCGTTTACGAGTGACTTCAGCTTTCAGTTATCCAATCCGGCGGGTGAGGGAATTACGTTTGCAATTCAAGGTGAGAACAATACTTCTCTAGGCTCTGCCGGATCGGGACTGGGATATCAAGGGATCGGCAATAGCATCGCCATCAAGTTTGACCTTGTGAATGCGGCGGGCGAAGGAACGGATTCAATCGGCCTGTATACCAATGGAGCCAGTCCCACAGTTCCAGCCATCGACCTAAGTACGACAGGCATTGACCTGCACAGCGACGATACCTTCGACGTAAGCGTGACCTATAACGGAAGTATACTGTCGATGGTGATCTCTGACATGATCACCGGCGCGGCATATTCCACAAGTTGGACGGTGAATATTCCTTCGATAGCTGGCGGCGATACCGCCTATGTTGGATTTACCGGAGGAACAAGCGGACTAACATCAAGTCAGAAGATTGAAACATGGGTTTATACGACCATATCAAACGGGTTGCCGGTTACGACTTCGCCGATATTCAGTCCTCCCGGCGGAGCTTACGCGACAGCGCAGTCAGTGAGCATCAGCAGCGGATCAACGGGCGCGACGATTTATTACACGACGAACGGAACAACGCCGACGACTTCATCGACGGTCTATAGCGCGCCGATTGCTGTAAGTGCATCGGGAACATTGGAAGCGATCGCAGTTGCCTCCGGCTACTCAGCCAGCGCTGTGGGAATTGGGGCATATAGCATTGCTCCCATCTTGCCTGCGCCGGTTTTGTCGCCGGCTCCGGGAACTTATGCGGCAGCGCAGACGGTGACGATCAGTGATAGCACGAGTGGAACGACGATCTATTACACAACCGACGGAACGACACCGACAACCTCGTCTTTGGTCTACAGCGCGCCAATCTCTGTGAGCGCGAGTGAGACGGTGCAGGCGATAGCTGGCGCAACCGGCTATAACAACAGCCCGGTCACGGGAGGCACCTATACGATTGCAGCTCAGTTACCGACGCCGACATTTTCGCTTGCTGCGGGAACCTATAGTAGTTCGCAGTCGGTAACAATCAGCGAAGCGACGGCGGGCGCGACGATCTACTACACAACTAATGGCTCGACACCGACAACATCGTCTACTGTGTACAGCACGCCGATTACGGTGAGCGCGACGGAGACGATTGAAGCTATCGCCGTGGAGGCAGGCTACAGTAACAGTGCAGTTGCTTCGGCGACTTACACTATCAGTACACCAGGAGTCACCTATATCAACTATCCGAGCGACGGATTTACGGCCAGCAGTCTATCGATGAACAATGGGCCCACGGTGACGGGCGGAGTACTGGAACTGACGACCGGAGCGGTTGGGCAGACTCGAAGCGCCTGGTTCACCACCGAAGTTCCTGTGCAGAGTTTCATCACTAACTTCACCTTCCAACAGACGAATGCCTCGGCGGACGGAATGACATTTGCGATTCAGCGCAATAATATCTGGTCACTGGGCGATCCAGGCGGCGGGTTGGGTTATGAGGGAATTGCGAACAGTGTAGCGGTGAAGTTTGATCTTTATAACAATGCAGGCGAGGGCAGCGACTCCACGGGGCTATATACAGATGGCGCGATACCAACTGTGCCGGCAGTGGATTTAAGCTCGACTGGGATCAACTTTCACAGCGGTGACATCATGGCCGTGCAGATGGTTTATAACGGAACTACTCTAACTATGACGATTACCGACACTGTGACCAATGCTTCAGTGACAGAGGCATTCACGGTGAATATACCGAGCGTGGTGGGAGGCAATACGGCTTATGTAGGATTCACCGGCGCATCGGGAGGGTTGACGGCGGTGCAGAATGTGCTGTCATGGTCGTATGTGAGTCCGGCAGGAAATGTAGTAGCCACGCCCACCTTCTCGCCCGCTGCGGGAACTTACTCTACGTCGCAGTCGGTGACGATCAGCGATACAACAGCGGGCGCGACGATCTACTACACCACAAATGGAACCACGCCGACAACATCGTCGAGCGTTTACAGCGGCGCGATTACAGTGAGCGCGACGGAGACGATTGAAGCGCTCGCGGTTGAGACGAGTTACACCAACAGCGCAGTGGCGACAGCGGCTTACACTATCGAGCCTGCTCTTCCGGCGCCGACCCTCTCGCCTGCGGCTGGGACTTACGCCACGTCGCAGTCGGTGACGATCAGCGATGCTACCGTGGGCACGACAATCTACTACACGACAAATGGGACGACGCCGACTACGTCGTCTACTGTATATAGCAGTCCAGTTTCGGTAAGCGCGACGGAGACAATTGAAGCTATCGCCGTTGAGACCGGATATATTAACAGCGCCGTGGCTACTGCTGCGTACACTATTACTCCAGTGCTGCCAGCGCCGACGTTTTCGCCTGTGGCAGGAACCTATTCGACGTCGCAGTCGGTGACGATCAGCGATACGACGACAGGCACGACAATTTACTACACCACCAATGGAACGACACCGACAACAAGCTCATCGGTATACTCGAGCGCAATTACTGTAAGTGCTTCAGAGACGTTGGAAGCGTTAGCAGTGAAGACGGGATTTACTAACAGCTCAGTTGCCACGGCGGCCTACAGTATTGTTCCCGCGCTGCCTGCGCCTACTTTCTCGCCGGCTGCTGGGACTTACACGACAGCGCAATCAGTGACCATTAGCGATGCGACAACGGGCACGACGATCTACTACACCACAAATGGGACTACGCCCACTACATCGTCGAGCGTCTATAGCGGTGCGATTACAGTAAGCGCGACAGAGACGCTGAAGGCCATCGCAGTTGAGACGGGGTACTCGAACAGCGCAGTTGCAACGGCTGCATATACGATTGCGCCCGTGCTGCCCACACCAACATTTACGCCAGTGGCAGGGAGTTACACAGCATCACAATCAGTGGCGATCAGCGATTCGACGGCAGGTACAGCTATCTACTACACGACCAACGGAACGACGCCAACAACATCATCGACGAAGTACAGCAGCGCAATTACGGTGACCACGACGGAGACGCTGGAGGCGATTGCGGTCGAGACTGGCTACACGAACAGCGCGGTGGCGACGGCGGCATACACCATTATTCCGGTGTTGCCTGCGCCAACATTTACGCCGGCGGCTGGAACATATACATCGTCGCAATCCGTAACAATCAGCGACGCAACGGCGGGCACGACAATCTACTACACCACCAACGGGACAACGCCAACGACATCGTCTAGCGTGTACAGCGGCGCGATCACAGTAAGCGCTACGGAGACGCTGGAAGCGTTCGCAGTCGAGACGGGCTACACCAACAGCGCTGTGGCAACGGCTGCTTACACCATAGCTCCGCTGCTTCCCGCGCCTACGTTCACGCCGGCTCCTGGCGCCTACGCCACATCGCAGACGGTGACGATCAGTGATGCGACGGCTGGCGCAACAATCTACTACACCACGAATGGAACCACGCCCACTACGTCGTCGAGCGTCTACAGCGGACCGATTACGGTGAGCGCGACGGAGACGCTGGAGGCAATCGCGGTTGAGACTGGGTACACGAGCAGCAGCGTTGCCACTGTAGCTTACACCATCGGCGTGGTGACGACTTACATCAGCTATCCCAACGACGGATTCACATCCAGCAGCCTATCGCTGAACAATGGACCGACAGTGACCGGCGGGGTGTTGGAAGTTACAACAGCAGCGACCGGGCAAACTCGAAGCGCATGGTTCACAACCAAAGTTCCGGTGCAGGCATTTACAACCAATTTCACATTCCAACAGACGAATGCCACCGCGGACGGCATGACGTTTGCGATTCAAAACGACAATATCTGGGCACTGGGCGATCCCGGCGGAGGGCTGGGTTATGAGGGTATCGCCGACAGTGTGGCCGTAAAGTTTGACCTCTACAACAACGCAGGTGAAGGAATCGACTCAACCGGTCTGTACACGGATGGCGCGATACCGACTGTGCCCTCAGTGGATTTGAGTTCGACTGGGATCAACCTTCATAGCGGAGACACGATGAATGCGCAGTTGGTTTACGACGGAACCAATCTGACAATGACGCTGACCGACACAGTGACCAATGCGACCGTGACGGAGGTATTCCCGGTGAATATTCCAAGCGTTGTAGGAGCCGATACGGCATACGTAGGATTTACCGGCGCAACGGGAGGGTTAACAGCGGCGCAGAATGTGCTGGCGTGGACGTACTCAGCACCATAGTTTTTCAATAATGAATGCCGGTTCA
Source organism: uncultured Occallatibacter sp. (assembly GCA_964408275.1). GTDB lineage: Bacteria > Acidobacteriota > Terriglobia > Terriglobales > Acidobacteriaceae > Telmatobacter. The sequence goes on along the minus strand of CAYOYX010000007.1, from coordinate 56,642 downwards.
GTGATTGTCTGGACCGGCATCGCAATCGCAAGGACTTAGAAGATGCTTGTGAGGCGCATGGCAAAACTTCTTGAAGGTCCGATAGCATTGCCGGAAAACAGACCGCCGAAATCAATCACATTCAGTACATTATTCAGATTCTGTCCATCTACCTGAAAGCGTATTTTCATGCGGTTCGATTTATAGATATCCGCTCCCAGGGAAGCGTTCGACTGAAAGGCCGGATAGATTCGGCCGCGAGCAAAATTGATGCGATTAAGAACCTGCTGACCGTATTCAACAAGCACCGTGGCCGGATTGCCATCAAAGTCAAAGGGCAGGCCCGAATCGTATTGCACTCCGAATGCAGTCCAGATGTGCTGTGTAGCTTGATAGCGGAGGCGTCCGCGAACAGTATTGCGCTGGTCCTGCGAATCCGGTGTGTGGCCAGTCAACTGAGATGCGGCCTGACTTGCATTGGCGCCGAAAAAGAGTCCGCCCTTAACCGGAAACCAGGCGTTGCCGACGATATAGGAATAACTGCCAAAGCTGGAGAAGCGATGCCATTCCGGAATATCAATCTTTCCTTCAAAGCCGTAAAGGATCGCTTTACGGAAAGAGATGGGAAAGCTGATAGTGGTGTTGAATATCTGACTATCGTCGGCATAGTTATCGACGACTCTTCTGAAGTAGTTGCCTGCCAGCTTGAGATGAGCAAGAAATACTTTGTTCAGACCAGCTTCGTAGTAATCCCCTTGCGAGGGACGAACTGGCAGGTTCAAAAATCCAGTGGGATCTATGCTTGCGACCGATGGCGAACTCGACAGCAAGATGTTTTCGAACGACGGAGTTTGAAATATCCGATCATAAGAGAAGTGCAGGATGGCGTTGGATTTTTGAAAATAATGTGAAATGGCAAGACGCGGCTGCAAGGCATTACGGTTGAGAAGCAATTGATAGTGGTCCCAGCGCAAGCCGGCATTGATGGTCCATTTTCGAAGCCGAATCAAATCTTGAACAAAGGCTGATTGCTCCAAATCAGGACGATTTGCTTGATATGCAAATGTGAGCGGCGAACCGGGGTCGAATTGTGTTGGGTCAGTGATGTTGTAGTTCAACATCTCATTCAGATAAATGTTGTCCGACTCAACGCCGGTCCTCCACTCGCTCCGTCCGCGATCTAAAGTCGCACTGGCTTTGAAGTATCCCTCGCGAAACCAGTTGTGCTGGAAGACTATGATCGGCGTTGATTCCGGGTTAGAGTAAAAATCATTCGAATTGTCTCGAACCATTCCGCGCAGATCGCCCGTAGCTGTAGAGGAAAAGAAATGCTCGTAAGAAGCGGCACCCATAGTTTCAAAGTTATCGGCATTCTGACGCTGCCCTGCTATCTGCTGCACCATCTCATTCGGAATGTCGTAACGCGCGAGTTCGTGGCGCACGATAAATCGAACTCGATCGTTCGGCGACAGATCCCGCGCGTAGTTCATGGAAGAATCGCCCACTGTGCCTGTGTTCGAATAATTCTGTGGAACCACCGGGTTCAAATAGTGCTCGGACATATTTTCGTCCGCGCTGCCGCCGAGTGTGTTTTTTCCCCAGACGTATTGTCCTTTTCCAAAAGCTCCAGCCGAGTCGAAGCTGCCGCCGGAAAGAACAACCTGGCCATGGAAGCCCTGCTGAGAATCTTGAAGTGTGTTGACCTCAACCACTCCACCCATCTTTCGGCCGTACTCCGCAGGAATGCCGGCGGTATAAATGCTCATAGATTCGAGATCGTCCGCTTCAATTTCCGGGCCAAAACTCGGAGAGCGATTATCTGTCAGCGGTATTCCGTCGACAACAAATTGGGTCTGGTACTCTGAGCCGCGGGGATGGAGAACCGCATTGCCTTCATAGAGCCAGCCGGGCTGCGAGTTCACCAAATCCTGAAGGTCGCGTCCTGGAACTGAACTGAGACGGTTTTGAATGAACTCCGAGCCAAGCCGACTGACGGAGCCAGCCTCATCCGGGTCGTTGAGTGTGCTGGTTGCGCGAACAAAGATCGACTCATTCACCGGAGGCAGTTGAAGTTGAATCTTCACATTGGTAGGCAGCGACGAACTGATCTCGATAATTTCAGATTTAACCGCAAAGCCCGTTTGCATGATCTCAAGCCTGTAAATGCCGAAGGAAAGACGCTGCACGTCGAGAATTCCCTGATCGCTGGTCGCGAAAACATTTCGATATTGATTTGCGCCGCTGACGATTAGTACCGTAGTCTTCACGCCCTGCCCGGAGGGGTCGAACACTTTAAGACGCAGTTCGCCCTGATTTGTTTGACAGAGCAGCGGCATGGCCGTAAAGAACAAGAGAACTGAGACTATCTTCATAAATACCGATTTCGTAGATCTGATTATTAATAGATAAAAGGATTTTATCAAAAGCTCCAGAAAGTTTGATAGCCGCTGACACAATGCCATAGTAAAGATTGCCTCAATAGGCTAATCTATTTTTATGAGCGCGATATTTCTTCTGCCCGGACTGGTGTCGCTTTATCTGGTGATCCGAGGCCGGTTCGAAGCGGCATTTCTGTCCGTATACATACCAGCTCTCTTTTTGCTGCCAGATGGTTATGCACTCAAGATTCCGCATTTACCTGCAATCTCCGCAGCTGAATCGGCGTTGGTTCCGATTGGCGTAGTGGCGTTGTATCGCCTTGCGCGCAAGGGCCTTCCCTCACTGATGGACATACTGGTGCTCCTGTTCGTTGTGAGCATCACCGCAAGCGAGGTGCTTCGCGAACGCGTGATGAACGACGGCATATTTTCCGCTCTGATCTCCTTTATATCTATCTTTCTCGCGTATGTGGTGGGGCGCACGATGATCGAGCCAAACCTCCGTTTGATTACAGTACGGCGCATTGTGATCCTGATGCTATTGATAGCTCCTTTTGGCTTGTATGACTGGCGGATGGGACAGAGCATCTATGGTGTGATAGGGCAACGGTTCTTCAAACTGGATAGTGTCCGGGCATTCATTCAACTTAGATCAGGGCACGGGAGATTGGTGGCCTCATTCAATGACGCCGAGATAGCTGGAATAGCATTTGGGATGGTTGCAGTTATAAATGTGTGGCTGGGCTATCTACGTAAATGGGGTTCATCGGTGAACCTTATAAAAAAGTTTGACTGGATTGAGAAGTATCACGTTCCTGGCCTCGTGCTCTTGCTTTGCGTTTACTTTACGCAATCGCGCGGGCCTTTGCTCGCTGTTGGAGTCGGATATCTTATTCTACAAATTCCGAAATTCAAGAATAAGAAACTTGCAACTGCTGGGGTAGCTCTTGTAATAACTGTGGCGGCCGCTGGCGCATACCAGTATTTTTCCCGCTATACAAACATCACCGATCCCGGCGCGGTACTAAATGAGCAACAGGGAAGCGCGCTGTATAGGCGACAAATGAATGAACTTTATCAGCCCATTGTGAAACAGGGAGGCTTTCTTGGCTGGGGCGTGCTGAGCCGTCCTGTTCTTCCCGGTATGTTTTCCGTCGATAACGAGTTTCTGCTTGTTCATATAGCATACGGAAACTCTGGATATTTTCTCTTATTACTGATTTGCGCGGAAACCTTTCGGCGACTGATTGTGCTCGCATGGAAACTGCAACAGCGGGAAGATCAAGCCTTCGCGATTGCCTTACTGGCGGCAATGGCTGTGTTCTGGATATCGATCTCCACGGTTTATTTGGGAGAGCAGTTGCCGCAGATTGGTTTCCTTATGATCGGTTGGGGTCAATCCATTCTGCCAACACTCACAGGAACGTCGGTCGCGCCAGAAAATTCAGTGCGTCCCCGGTTCAGATTCAGGCGGGTCGTCAGATAAGCGCAATTGGAGGCAGGAGCCTAACGAAAGAGGTTCACATTACTTTTGTCATAGTCGAGAACCTCTCGATAAAACTGGAGAATCTTAAAATTGTTTCTAAGTTCTGGTAAATACCTGAATTAATTCACAATATATAACCATGCTTCTCTTCAAACGATCAAATAGCAGATTTGTGCCTGCGAATCGGGTGTGTCATGCGTCACAGTCAGGGAATTATTGGCGTCGCAATATGCATATCAGATTCACTGAATCTGAAAGGTTGTATACGTAAGCAGTCGGCGAGACTGCGGCGCTGCTGGCATAGTAACCATCAGGCAAGAGGATATTTGTGCCGTTAGAGACGTGAAGCGTAAAGACGCCGGAAGATCGGCTCCGCTTCACCGAGCAGGCTGAAGTAAGTTCGCTCGCCAGTGATCATTAAGTTCACTTCCACGGCGTGCAAGACAAGCAAGACAAACAAGACCGTTGAAGCATTTTGTCTTTGGCGTGGTATTCCTTGCGATTGGCTTTGGGCCAAACGCAAATTTACGTATGGAAGTTTTTCTTCTGCGATTGCCGTTGGTGGCGGCAAGCTTGCCTTTTTGAGGGCTGGCTAAGAGTTACCGTCACGCACATCAGAGAGGCATCGAAGGAGCTTTTCATGTTTAAGTCATTTGCAGCTATTTTTGCCTGCGTCCTGTCGTTCTTTTCCATTTCAACCTATTCGCAAACCTTGTCGCTCAACGACGGATCCGTCGTGCAGAGCAACACAAACCGCATTGGATTGAATATCGGCGCCATCGATTATTACGATAACGGCCAGATTCTCAAGAACCTGATCGGGTCCATTAACCCAGGATTCGAGCCTTTGCTGCAACAGCAGATATGGGCTTTGACAGCGGCTGGATCAGCGACGACGTTCACTGTTCCCGATCAGTACGATGGAGCACCGCCGAACTACTGGACTGGCGGCACATTTACCGTCGTCGAATCGCAATCAGGCGGAGCTGAGCTTGGTTGCACTGGTACGATAGCATCGAACACTGGCCCGAATTATCCACTCGTTGGGCAGTCGACCTATTACGCTCCGACGATCACAGTATCCTCGCCATGCAACGCCTCGTTCAGCGTCGGCGACACCGTTATTATGAGCAAGACGACATTTCCCACGCCTGAGTCGTGGTGGGAAACCGGATCGCAGGGCGGAATATGGGGATCGGTCTCCGGCGGCGCTCAGTTGCTTTCCGATACCACGGATCTCTGCGCGACCTGCGGCACGCAATCGCTCAACATGAATGCCTCGACGGCAGGATCCTCGGCGACCGCGAACTGGTATTTCGACAGTTGTACCCACGATAACATTTTTGTCATGATGAATGGCACATATCAGCTCTCATTCTGGGCTAAAGCAGCCGCGGGCGCTCCGGTGCTGACAGCTACGGCCAGTAGGCTCTCACAGGGTGGCTTCAACTGCGGCACCTACTCGCCGAAACTGACTTCGAGTTGGGCACAATATACCTGGAATTGCACGGCAGCTGAATCGCAGGCAGCCACATCGCCGGGCATGGCTCAAGTGGCAATCACCACCACAGGCGGCTCGGTCTATCTGGATAATGTGAGCTTCGAGAAGACAAGCGGTAACCCCAGCAACACCACAGTTCTTCGTGACGAAGTTATTGAAACTCTACAGAAATACTATGGTCCATCAATCGGCAGCAATCCCGGAATGTTCCGCTACTGGGTAAACCAAAACGCGGAGGACATGAATAACTGGACGCAGCCTGACTACGCGCATGGACCAACAGGTTGGGGAACAGGATACTTCATCAGTCCGGGCGGAAATGGATCGGTGGTTCTTTCGCTTGAAGACTATCTTGTCATCTGCCAACTGCTGAATGCGCAGCCCTATTTGGAAGTTCCGGTAACATTCTCAACGACAGACGCGGCGAATTTGATCGAATTCCTCGCCAGTCCTTCGGGGACAACCTATGGAAGCAGGCGCGCGGCACTCGGCCAGTCAGAACCCTGGACAAGTGTCTTCAGCCAGATTCATCTTTCATTCTGCAACGAATGCTGGAACGGAGGATCCTTTCCAGGTGAGTCGTTGGCGTATCGTTCCTCTGTGCCTAACTCTGAGTATTACTACGACTACAGCTTGCGTGCGCGAGATATTTTTGCAGCAATGCACGCCGACCCCTATTACTCGCAGTCTTCCTTCGATCTAGTCATGAATGCGCAGACGGCTGTCAACGCTTCGATGGATACGGCGATTGCACGTGCGCATCCGGATTCCATTGAAATTGAAGGTTACACTTACAGCTCGGTGAGCAGCTTTGCCACGGATGCCGCTCTGTGGCAACCGGCGATGGTCGAACCTTATGAAAAGGTGACCAATCCGTCGGATGTTTATAACTTCTATCAATCCGTCCACGACTATCAATCGCAGAAGACCTGCGGTGCTTCCGGCACGGCGGCTTGCAATGTCAATATGTACGAATGGGGCCAGGGCACCGTCGAAGGAAGCATAGACCAGCAACACATGGATTACATCAATGCCGGCGCAGGCGAAGGCGTGGTGATGGCTCTACAGCCCCTGCTGAATCTGCAGTACTACGGCATTAAACCTCAGAATTTCTTTTCGCTGGACGAGTACAGAAACGGCGCGGTCAATGGATTGGTCAACAAGCTATGGGGTAACATCGTCGATATGGGCGGGGCAACCAATAACGTGCGCCCAGAATACCTTGGCCTTCAATTGGTGAATCAATCGATCATCGGTCCCATGTACTCATGCCCCATCGCGAATAACGCGACCTATAACTTTGCGGGTTCGCCGAACGGCATCTCAGCTTTGCCCGCGCTCAACAATGTACCCTATCTTTACGCATTCTGCTTTGAGAATGGAAGCAGCCGGTCGCTGGTGCTGATCAACACCGATCTATCCAACAACCACACCATCAGTTTTTCTGGAACCAATCCTCCTCAGGGCACAGTAACGCAGCGGCAATACGCTCCCGCAGCGCTGGACGATATGAACGAGGCGCCTTCCGGTTCCGTCACTAACCAGGCACAAACCACTGTAGCGCTAGAAACCACAACGCTCTCCAGCCCAGGTTCGATCACGTTGCCGCCTTATTCAGTTACCGCGCTTGATTACACTGCTGGTGGAGCATCAACCGCGCTAGCGCCAACCTTCTTGCCTGCGGCGGGGACTTATACAACCTCGCAGTCAGTAACCATAAGCGATGCTACTTCCGGCACTACGATCTACTACACCACTAACGGCACAACACCTACTACGTCGTCCAATGTTTACAGCGGCGCAATCACTGTCAGCGCGACAGAAACGCTGGAAGCCATCGCCGTTGAAACCGGTTACGTGAACAGTCCCGCAGCGACTGCGACTTACACCATTGCGGTTGCTACCACGCTGCCTGCGCCGACCATCTCGCCAGCAGCCGGCACTTACACCACATCGCAATCGGTAACTATCAGCGATGCTACGTCTGGCACAACGATTTATTACACCACCAATGGCACAACACCTACAACTTCGTCCAGCGTGTACAACGGCGCAATCACTGTCAGCGCAACGGAGACGATTGAAGCTATCGCAGTTAAAACAGCCTGTACGAATAGTTCAGTAGCAACGGCAGCTTACACCATCACAGCCACTACTTCGACTCTGCCCGCGCCTACGTTATTGCCAGCGGGCGGGAATTACACCACATCGCAATCGGTGACCATTAGCGATGCTACGGCGGGGACGACGATCTACTACACCACCAACGGCACAACGCCTACTACGTCGTCCAATGTATACAGCGGCGCGATCACTGTGAGCGCTACCGAAACGGTCGAAGCCATCGCGGTTGAAACCGGGTATGCGAATAGTGCGGCCGCGTCAGCAAGCTATACGATCTCCTCGACGGCAACCGGTTTGCTTGCCTATGAACTCTTTGGTGAAACTGGAACAACACCCTTCGCGCTGAATGCAGCCAGCGGTGGCGATTCAGGCTGGAACGCAGCCTGGGTTGTTCAGAACGGAGACATAACTGTACCCGGGTATAACATCGCTTCCACGAACCCCCTGAGCTATACCAATCTAGTTACAACAGGACAATATGCTGTTGGCGGAAATAACTGGATGGGCGCAGGACGGCAATTGAATGTAAGCGCCAGCGGTCCGTTCGGTTCGGGTTCGACAAACTATCTCTCCGGAGGCATGATCGGAGCGCCTGGAACTACGATCTGGATCAGCTTCCTGTTGCGCCAAGATGCAGCCGGAGGGAGTCCGTATGTCGCTCTTACTGCCAACGGTGGTGGAACAGTTTGGGACGTTAGTTCAACGAACTTAGAGATAGGAGCCTTTAGCGGTATGTGGGGCCTGCAATATAACGGAACGACTGTGTCGAGCAACGTTGCAGTTACTACGGGTCAGCCTGCGCTGCTTGTTCTCGAGGAAACTTTCGGCACAACAAACGCAGTCAACTTGTATGTCAATCCGACATCGCTAGGCGGAACTGCGCCAGCGATTTCTAGCGCGACTTATTCCACGGCGAACAGCCTCGCTTTCGAAAGCTTTGCCTACTACGGAGGCAACGGCACCAACGATAGTTCACTGGCTGACATCCGCATTGGACCAAGCTATGCGGCAGTTACTCCAGCAAGCCTTCAATCGCAGACAATCAACTTCACAGCGCCGACATCGCCTGTGACCTATCCTGGAACGTCAACAGTCACGTTAACTGCGACAGCTACATCCGGGTTGCCAGTCACCTTAAGCGTAGACTCGTCTTCTTCCGGCCAAGGAACGATCAACGGCAGCATACTGACCATCACAGGAGCGGGCAAGATTGTTATCGATGCTAACCAAGCCGGCAACAGCAGCTACTCAGCCGCCCCGCAGGTGCAGCAGAGCGTCGTTGTCAATGCGCCGACCGCCTCTACGCCGACATTCTCGCTTGCGGCAGGAACTTACACTACCTCGCAGTCAGTAACAATCAGCGACGCGACGGCAGGCACAACCATCTACTACACAACCAACGGTACAACACCCACGACGTCTTCAACTGTGTACAGCGGTGCGATCACCGTAAACTCGACGGAGACACTGGAAGCAATCGCAGTGGAAACAGGCTATACCAATAGCGCGACGGCGAGTGTAACCTATACCATTGCTCCCGTGTTGCCTACGCCGACATTCTCGCTCGCAGCTGGTACTTACACAACATCGCAATCTGTAACAATCAGCGATGCGACGGCGGGAACAACAATTTACTACACAACCAATGGAACGACGCCCACTACATCGTCGAGTGTTTACAGTAGCGCAATCACGGTGAGCGCGACGGAGACTATGGAAGCTATTGCAGTCAAGGTTGGCAATACTAATAGCCTTGCAGCGACAGTGGCGTACACCATTAACTTAGTATTGCCTACGCCGACATTCTCGCTCGCAGCGGGTACTTACACAACATCGCAATCTGTAACAATCAGCGATGCGACGGCAGGCACAACAATTTACTACACAACAAACGGTACAACACCCACGACGTCTTCGACTGTGTATAGTGGTGCGATCACGGTGAGCGCGACGGAAACGCTGGAAGCAATCGCGGTCAAGGCTGGCAATACCAATAGCCTCGTGGCGACTGTGGCTTACACCATTAACTCAGTATTGCCTGCGCCGACATTTTCGCTTGCGGCAGGGTCGTACTCCGGCTCGCAATCGGTAACGATCAGCGACGCGACAGCAGCCACAACGATTTACTACACAACCAACGGAACAACGCCCACGACGTCTTCGACTGTGTATAGCGGTGCGATCACGGTGAGCGCAACAGAAACGCTGGAAGCTATTGCGGTCAAGACGGGTTACACCAACAGTGCAGTGGCCACGGCGGCGTACACCATCGTTCCTGGGGTATCAGCACCAGTGTTTTCACCGACACCAGGAACTTACACTTCTGCACAAAATGTAACCATCAGCGACGCAACATCGGGAGCGGCGATTTATTACACGACCAACGGTACAACTCCGACAACTTCGTCGACCCTGTACACGGGAGGGATCTGGCTGACTGCTACACAGACTTTGAAAGCCATCGCAGTTATGACAGGCTATGCAAACAGCCCGGTAACGACGGCCGCCTACGCCATTGCTCCAGTGTTACCATCACCCACTTTTAGTCCGCAAGGCGGCGGACCTACATGGGCGCTATTCACAACGCCACCTTCTGTGACACTCAGCGACACGCAAGCCGGAGTCAGCTTCTACTACACCACCAACGGGACAACACCTACTACGTCCTCGACCCTATATACCGGTCCGATTACGGTGACTGTGTCGGAGACAATCGAAGCTATCGCAGTTGAGTCGGGTTATTCCAACAGTCCTGTCAGTTCGATGTTGTACAGCATTGCTCCAGTGCTGCCCGCGCCAACTTTCTCGGTTGCCGCAGGCACCTATAGCTCATCGCAAACCGTAAGCCTCAGCGATACGACGGCAGGCACAACGATCTACTACACGACCAATGGCAGCACACCGACAACGTCTTCGACCAAGTATACTGGCGCGATCACGGTCAACGCTACGGAGACGGTGGAGGCAATTGCGGTCGAGTCGGGTTACTGCAACAGCACGGCATCCGTGGCGGCTTACACAATCAGCGGCAGCGCTTCTCTCCCGGCAGTTTCGGACTTCACTATCAGCGCGTCGACCCCTTCGGCAATCATCATGCCGGGGGGCTCGGCAGCCATTGCATTAACCGTGAGTCCGCTGTCTCCCGCAACTGTGTTTCCAGCCGCGGTCAGCCTGTTAGCAAGCGGGTTGCCTGCGGGCGCGACTTACACCCTTTCGCCATCTACGGTGGCAGAGGGTGCGGGCGCCACAGCTGTAACCTTGACAGTTCAGTTGCCGCAGGCAACAGCAAGCAATAGACCACCATTCGGGACCAGCGGAAGCGGGATTTCTAGAATGGCTCCCCTTGCTCTTGCGCTCCTTCTTCTACCTTTTGCGGCAAGGCTTCGCAATGCCGGAAAGCGGTTGCGGCGCACCTCATCCACGCTGTTGCTCCTTGCATCAGTGATGGTTGCCATGGCGGGACTCGGAGGTTGCGGAGCGCTCAACAGTACCTTGACAGCGCAATCGCAAAGTTACTCTGTGACAGTGATTGGAACCACGGGCAGTATAACGAAGTCAACCACAGTCACACTGACGGTCAAGTTATAAGGCCGCTCGACAGGATTGGCCGGCAAAAATGAGATAAGTCTCTTCCGCCCAACGGTAGATGATCCGCAAAGGTCATGTCGGTGGGATTGTCGGCCAATTATTCTCTATAGTTAAATACATATTACTTTTCTTCGTCGCCCAACCGCACCTGGAAGCCAGCGCGCGCGACGCGCGGCATCGCCAGAGTGGTTGTAGGAGTCTTGGCGACTTCGATTTGGCGGTTGAGGAGGTTTTCGCCAGCCGCGAATATCTGAAAGCGCTTTCCGAAGTCGCGTGTAGCAAAAGCGTCAAGGCGGAAATATCCGTGCAGCAGCGAAGAATTCGCCGCATCGTCAAACTGTCTGCCGCTTAGCCGGCTTTGCAGGCTGAGGGTTCCAATCTTCGGTTTAGATGCGCGCATATTCAGCGTGGCCATGTTACGGGCAACTTCGGGAATCCAATTTCCGAGGTAGGTTGTGGCGCCGGCATTCGTGACGGTGGCGTGGGCATACTGATAGCCGCCATCGACGGCCAGCCAGCGGCGAGGCGCGAGCGTATAGTCCAGAGCCAGGCCGCGACTTTCGATCTGGCCGAGGTTCTCACGCATCAAAAGGATTGGCAACGAGTTCGGATTGGTGGTAACCGCGGTGATTGGACGGTTCACCTGCGTGAGGAAATAGCTGGTGCGAATTGATCCCCATTTCCACTCTGTAGCTAGGCCAGTCTCCCAGCCAGTGGCGCGTTCGCCGAGCAATGAGCCGTTGGGAAGCGTGAGTTGACTGCCGACTTGAGTGGAGCGATAGAGTTCGTTGGGCGTAGGAGTGCGGAAGGCACGAAAGCCGGAGGCGGAGACGGCCCAGTGATTCCACAGCTTGCGATCCAGTCCCAAGCGGGGATCGAAGAAGTGCTGATCGAATTGGGGTGGCTGAGTGGCAGATAGCACCCAACTGAAACCGTTCCACGATAACTGCTGGCCATCGTAGTTCTGAAACCAATCCATGCGTCCGGAGGCGATCAGTGTCCAGGCGCGTCGGACCCACATCAGTTCGACATAGGCCGCAGAGTCGCGCTGATGATCGTGCAGATTAGTAAGCGGTGGAGAACTTACAAAGCTCTGTTCCCGGTCCCACACACGCACGTCATGCACGTCAGCCCCGGCTACCAGCAGCAATCCAGCGCCGAGCGGTTGGTTCCAATGAGTCGCGGCACCGAGCTCGTTGTTCGGGGTCAGTGAAAACTTAGTAAGTGTTTCACCGCAGCGATAGGAACAAGTGGGACTGACGGGGGTAGCGAGATTCGAGATATTGGAGAAGGTCTGGCGATAATGCTCCGTCGATCCGTATAACCGGGTGATCAGAAAACTGTTGCGCGGACCCCGCCAATCGCCGCCGGTTGCGTAGCGCCAGATGCGGGTTCCGTTAGTCTGCAAGGGCGTACCATTGCCGCGCGCTTCGTTGAAACCGCCGGCGCGCAAAAAAAAGCGCAACGGACCAGTGACTCGCTCGGCCAGCATTACTCCGTTTTGACTATGCATATTGGAAGCGATGTCCACCGGACCGCGCTGTGAAGGGGCTTCTTGAATGTAGCCGTCTGTGCCGAGAGCGCCGCCGCTTGCCATTACACCCCAAGGACCGCGTTTGCTCTGGAGGAGCAAACTATCGTCGTAGGTTCCCTCCGCGCCGTAGCTGCTTCTCAACTCAGCCAAATTCGATGTGGGCCGCACCTGCGTCAAGTTGATTACTCCGCCAATGGCGCTTGATCCGTAGAGATCGCTGGCGCCACCGCGCACTAACTCAATACTCTGAACAGAAAGTTCAGGCTGTTCCTCCCAATGAATCCATCCGCCTAAAGCGTCGTTGAGTGGAACATCATCTTCGGTGACAAGTGTGCGGCTGGCCGACGTGGAGCCGAGACCGCGAAGACTCACACCCTGCGAAGTTGGGTTGGCTACCAGAGAACTAGATCGGCGAAATAATTCGACACCAGGCAGTTGACGCATCACGCCATCCAGAGTCACTGTCGGCGTGGTTTGGAGTGCATCGAGCGAAAGCAGCCGCGATGTTGTGGGACTTTCTAATGTGCTTAACGGGGCGCGATAAGCGGTTACCGTCACCTCTTCGCTAATTGAGAGAGGTTGTCGTTGAACGGTTGTTTCGGTTTGTGTTGGAGAAGCCTGCGCACCTAGCGGTGAAGTGGCCAAGACTCCAGTGGCAATCAACAATACGCCCATCAATAGAATTTGTGCAAAGCTCCGCATGGCAGCCTCTTTCTAAAAGAGCAGTCTTTCAAGGATTGATTTTATTGGAGGTAAGAAGGGAATGGGAAGATGAAGATCATCGCAAGAATTCAATCGGCGGGTCTTTGCTTGTACTCGATCAGCTTTTGTGTTTTACGCTGCCGCTTGTTGAGTTCATATTGAAGCTGTCCTATGAGGATTGGAACTTGCTGCAGGTGAGAATGAATTCCATAGAGTAGCAGGACTCCTGGAGTGCTTCGCTTCCAGCGGGTCTTCCAAGCCGAGCGCGCGGACAACAGCAGCAGAATGCCAAGCCAGAGTGCAAGGGGAAGGACTCCAAAGACTGTGGAAGCGATGATGGCCGCGGCCAGCGAGGCAAGCCAGATGCTACCGCGCATCAGGTTACGCCTTCGGTCGGAAGCCCAGAATGGGTCGGCGGTGTTGCGAAAACGCTGCGATACTTCAGCGTAGGCATGACCAGCGCGCGTGGCTCGCTTCCAGTACTGGCTCCAGCGAGTAATTTGCAGATCGTGTCCGGTCATTGGGCAGTCGATATGCAGTATCTGGTATCCCAGTGCTCTGATACGCCGGCAAAGTTCCGGTTCTTCTCCTGCGATCAGCCTCTCATCGAAGCCTCCGGTTTCACGCAGAACCTTGCGACGCATCAAAACATCGCCGCCGCAAAATGTGGAAAGCCCAGGAGGATAAATCCAGTCGAGGTCGAGAACGCGATTAAAGATTGATGCTTCGGGATGAATCTCGCGGCGATGTCCCCAAACGGCTGCTATCGAAGACTCCCGCTGCAATGCTTGGCAGGCCTTCAACGCAAAGTCAGGATTGAGTACAGTGTCTCCATCCAGAAAGAGGATCAGTTCGGATTTCGCGTTGCGCCATCCGGTATTGCGCCCTATCGCTGCAGTAGGAAGCTCCGGGTGGACCACGATCACAGTAGCGCCATACCTTGCCGCCACCTCTGGACTACCATCGCTCGATGCGGAATCGACGTAGATCAGCTCATCAATTGCAACACCTCGCGACTGCCGGACAGACTCAAGGCAGGCGGCAAGGCGCAGCCCTTCATTGCGCCCGATTACGACGACAGAAAGAGAGGGTAGAACAGTCTCCGCTTGATCATCCGATATACTGTCAGGTCCGCTCCGCATACACACCCCGATCTTGCTCCGCCTCGGCAATCAGTGTCTTCTCGCTTGTCGCAGCCAAGGGCTTTCGCGGAATTACGCGTGCCGGAACACCGACTGCAATCGAGTTGGAAGGAACATCGATAAGCACAACCGCGTTGGCTCCAATCTGCACATCGTCGCCGATATGAATCGCGCCCAAAATCTTGGCTCCCGCTCCTATATCCACGCGGTTGCCCAGGATCGGCGCTCCGCGCTGACCTGTATGCTTCAGCCCTACAGTGACTCCGTTGCGAATCACGCAGTCATCCCCAAAGACAGCGTCGCCACTAATGACGATCCCACCAAAATGATCAATTCGAAATCGCCGACCCACTGTTGTTTCGCAGGGAAGTTCGATGCCTGTCAACACCTCGGAGAGCGTCTTCAGTACTTTATAGATAAAGGAAAAAGGCATCCGAAGCCAACGCCAGCGAATTGTGTAGCGCCAGCGTCCAAAGCGGTACACAGCCATCGCCCACAAACCCTGACGGGAAAGTTGCCGGCTGTGCGTATGCCAGTCTTCGCGGATATTATCGAACATCATGACCTCACCCAAAATTATCTTGCGCAGGAAACGAGTACCTTCTAAATAAGCGAGGCAGAGTCTTCACACTGAAGTAATAATACCCTGCTTTGAGCTCGAAGCTATGCAATAATCTGAATCTATGAGAATAGTAATCGTGCAATACGCAGGTGACTATCGGGAGGCGGCAAGCCGCATAGATGCCACGGGGCAAGAAACATACTACGCGCAGAAGTATTCCGTCGATGCGGTCGCGCAGCTTACGCATAGCTGTGAATCTGTGACTGTAATCTGCGGCCTTACGAAAACCGCATACGATGAACAACTCGATAACGGCGTTCATGCGATTGGCGCCGGTTTTTCCACTTCATTTGACGAGCGCGCGCTAATCGATTTGGTAGATCGAGAGAAACCGGACCGGCTGATAGTCCGAATGCCGGCGATGCATTTGCTGAAGTGGGCGATCTCGCAACCATTTCGGACGATCGCTGTTCTCGCTGACTCGTTTTCGTCGAAAGGGATTCGCGGCTACATTCACAATCGCCGTTGGGCAAAGCTGCTGAACAATAAGCGAATCGAATGGATATTCAATCACGGCTTGAATTCGTGCATTTCGCTAAAGAATATCGGCGTGAGCGCGGATAAAACGATTCCCTGGGACTGGCCGGCACTGGTCACACCGGCTGCGGAAGCCAAGAGTTTGCAAAGCCGGACTTCATACAATGCGCTTTATGTAGGCATGGTTACTGAAGCTAAAGGTATAGGCGACGTGCTTCAAGCGGTCGCCCGACTGAAGGTCACAAAGACGCGCGTGACTCTTAAGGTTGTTGGAGGCGGTGATATACAGGCATTTACAGCTCTAGCCAAAAAGCTGCATATCGAGGATTACGTCAGCTTTCTTGAACTTTTGCCACATGAGAAAGTTCTTGAGTCGATGTACCAGGCAGACCTTGTGGTTGTACCCAGCAGACATGAGTACTCAGAAGGATTTCCCATGACAATCTATGAGACTCTTTGCGCGCGCACGCCAGTCGTGGCATCAGATCATCCCATGTTTCGGGCGAACTTAACGCATGAAGTGGATGCGCTGATCTTTCCCGCTGGCAACGTAACTGCGCTTGCCGCAGAAATCGAGAGGCTGCTGTCGGATGGGGGCTTGTATCGGAGCTTGTCGGTTGCATCAGCGCAGACGTGGACCCAATTGCAACTTCCTGTAAAGTGGGCTGAGATGTTGGAACGATGGATAGCTGACTCACCAGCGGACAGCGAATGGCTCTTCGACCACAGGCTCTCATCCGGCATCTATCCGCTGCATAGGTATGAATAGCTATCCAGAATGCCGTAACCAGTATCTTTCTTGTTCATCTATTTATTTGCAACGCGCCGACAGCTCGCGCGGGTACGCCAACAACTGTCACTCCCGCGGGCACGTCATGCGTAACGACGGCGTTGGCCCCTACAGTAGCGCCGTCACCAATAGTGACGCCTCCCAGCACCGTCACGCCGCGTCCAATCCATACTTCACTGCCGATCTCAATGGGCCGCGTACTGTGCCCAGATTCGCGTATCGGCAGCCCTGGCAAACGAATGTGATTTGCGTCGCGAATGCTGGAGTACTCGCCGATCATCGTACCTTCGCCGATGGCGATTCTCTTTCTCGAAACAATATGAACTCCGCGCGAAATCACGACACTGTCGCTTATTTCAACGTAGCCGTCTTCCTCTGTCTCAAGATAGAGCGCGGGATACAAGAGCACGTCTTTACCAAAGCGAATCATGCCGGTGCCGTGAACTTCCACAGGACCAAGAACCACCACGGATGTATCCAGCGGGACCGCCAGACAAGAAGCCAGTTCAGCATGGCTGTGAATCCGCCGCAGATTTCGCCGGACGTTGGCTGTAGCCCGATAGACCGACGCCAGCAGTGTGGTCATCATCAATTTGATCTTGCCGCGCATGGAGTCACCTGCGAATCAATTCTTGAGAGTACACTACCACGGTTGTTCCGGAGAGAGTCGTCCGCCCTTCGTGTCGCGCCATGCCTCGCTCATAATCGAAACCATGGAGAGATCTGCCTGCGCGCTGGCGCGGCGATCAGGGTCACTGCTCAAACGCCGGCGTTGCGAGCGCAGCCAATACCAGAGGGCTTCCACCGCCATGGTCAGCCATGCGGACAATCCATGATGTTTCCGGTAGTAAAGTAATGTGCTGCGCATCCGCCACAGAGTTAGTTGCGCGCCAGTGCGCGAGAGATGCAGCGACTTTACTTGACGGGAAGACTCGCCGCCGATGTGCGTGACAACGATATCCGGCCAATACCAGATCGAGTACCCGGCATTTTTAATTCGCTTGCATAGGTCGACTTCTTCATAATATAGAAAGAAGCGCGGATCGAATGAGCCGACGGACTCCAGCACATCAGCGCGCATAATTGAGTAAGCGCCCGGTACCCAATCGACCTCAGCGGCCTCCATTGGGTTCGCCCAGGTGCGGTCGAAGCTTCCAAAGAACCGCGAGCGCGGAAAGCGTGCGGCTAGACCGGAAAGAACCAGTAAGTCGCCGACAACTGTGGGAAACCTACGCGCTGATGGCTGCCATGAGCCATCGCGCCCGATCAAGCGTCCGCCGCCAAGCCCCGCGTTCGGCTTCTCATTCATGTGGGCGATGGAGCGCTGCAAAGATCCTTCAGTCAAGAAGGCATCGGAGTTGAGCAGCACAAGATAACGTCCGCTTGCTGACTGAAAGCCAAGATTGTTTGCCGGACCAAAGCCTAGGTTGACGCTGCTGCGCTTTAGAAGCACATCAGAAAACTCCCGCTCGACCATATCGGGTGAACCGTCGGTCGAAGCATTATCGACAACGATGATCTGAACGCGCAGAGAACTGGACTCGCGAATGACCGACTGCAGGCATTCACGCAGCAGATCGCGCGTATTGAAGGATACGATTACTACCGAGAGATCAAATTGAAAAGAAGAAGTCAATTGAAGCGATCCTTTTAGTTGTTAGTGGGCAGGTTCTCGCGCAACACAGATGCGAGCAAGCCTACGTTCTTAGGAAGGTTGTAAAGATCGTGGACGCGTTCGCGGCCTGCAATTCCCAGGCTGCGCCGCAGCGGCGGCTCATCGATCAGCCGTTCGAGCGCAGCGGCCAGCGCTTCTGCCGAAGACGCGGGAACGAGCAGTCCGTCAAGCCCGTCGCGAATCAGCTCTGGAATTCCAGCAATGATAGTGCTGACGCACGGCACCTCCATCGCCATCGCCTCCATCAGCGCAACCGGTACGCCCTCGGCAAAGCTGGCTAGGGCGAAAATGTCAGCGTGTCCAAGCAAGAGACGCGTCTCATCGTGGCTTCGCGCTCCTTCAAAGATGATTGGGATACCTTTCAGTTTCGCGAAGGCCTGCAAGTGTTTGCGATCCGGTCCATCACCCACCAGGCGCACACGGATTTCGCGGCCTTTGGAGAGAAGAATAGCGCACGCGCGCAAGAGAATAAGTTGGCCCTTCGACGAAACCAATCTTCCTACACAGATAATCTCTGGAATGCGCTCAGAATCGGGTTGCTCTCGCAGTGGAAAGAAGACATCGGGATCGACCCCCAGCCGGATAATGTGCATTTTCTCCAAGTGCTCCGGCGCTGAGATGCGCATCAGTTGGCTCCGGCAAAAGTTGCTGATGCACAGAATAAACTTTGCAAACTCGATCTTCTCGCGGAGATAGAATTTCTCTCCATCATAAAATTCGTCCGGTCCATGCACAGTCAGCGAGTAAGTGAATCCCCACGCCAGCGACGTCAGCATTCCAACCGTCGCGACTGGTCCGCAGAAGTGTATGTGCAGATGGCGATGACCGCGCGCACGCATCCAGTCGCCAAGAATCAATGCCTCCGCAAAATAAAAGAGCGCGTAAAGAGTCGCTCTCAAATTCCATTGCCCCAGAAACAGAGCAGCTTTCAGCCCGCGAACAAAGACGATTGGCCTGAACAACAGTGTTTTGATAGTGACTTTCGCTGCTCTCGCGGCTCCGGCGGACTTAATATAAAAGGTTTTCTCCGACTCTTCAATTTCAGTTATCGGCATCGACAAACGCGGCCGGTCAGGAAGATTGATGGAAGCGACTTCAACGGCGAAACCTTGCTTGTTCAGTTGATGAATCTCGTTAAGGAAAAAAGTGTGCGAAATTCCAGGGTAGCGGCTCAACAGATAGACGAGACGCTGCGGCGTCGTCTCCGGCGACTTGCCTGTCAACACCTCGGAACGATGTGCCGTATCCATTGTCTGTTCTAATCTTGAAGCCATCATTCGATCTCCGGCTTGCTCGTTGCCGTTAGTGTGATTTCAGTTAGGTTCGGATGCCGGTGCGGTAGAAATGCCGGATGATTTCGATATCTGCGGAAAGCCTGCATTGTCTGCTGCCGAGCGGTAAATTCCGATTACTTGATCGATTTTTTTCTGCCAATCGAAATCGCGAACCGCCCGCTCGCGCCCCGCAGCACCCATGGATAACGCGAGAGCGGGAGAGTCGATCATCCTGCGCATCGCATCGGCAAATCCGGCTACCAGTCCCGAATAACTCTCTGGCTCCACTAGTACGCCGCAGGAAGAGTCAAGATAATCCGCGGGACCGCCCCAGCGCGTGGCGATGACCGGCTTGCCCATAGCCATGGCCTCAAGCACCACAGTTCCGCCGCATTCATACAGGCTGGGCAATACCAGAGCGGTGGAATTCATCAGGCGATTGGCGCACTCGCTCTGCGTCAGCCATCCTGAGAAATAAACACGATTATTCAATCCCAACTCGGCCGCCAGCGATTGCCAAACATTCCGCATAGAGCCGTCGCCGATGATGTCGAGTTCCGCTGAAGGAAGTGTAGCAAGCGCGCGGATCGCAACATCTACAGCTTTCCAATCCACCAGACGGCCAATAAAAACAAAACGCGGAACACCACTTTCAGCAGCGGAACGCGCACCCTGCCAAGTACCGATGTCAATTCCATTCTCGACTAACTCGATCACTTTACCGCGAATCCCTGAAGGCAGTGAACGGCGCGTGCGTTCATTGGCAACCAACACCACGCTTGCGTACTTCTTCCCCGGCAGCAATGTATTGCCCAAATTTGCAAACAGACGGGCAAATGCAATTGCGGCGCGGCTTATCCATGATTCAGCGCGGCGAAAGGCCGGAGGATAATCCATGCCGCCATTCAGCGGACCAATCACCACAGGGACGCCTAGGCCGAAGAGTAGGGAAGGGAAGCGCGGCGCGACCGGAATAGGCTGGTGAACAACGTTAATCTTTTTGTCGCGGATCAGTGTGCGCACGATCGCGCGTTGACAGAATTGCGTGATGAGCTGGTTGAGAAGGCCAAATGTGGCTTCAGATAACCGCCGAGGAAGAAAACGGCTCAGATAAAAAAACAGCTTTTGAATCCATTGATCGGGAACAAAAAGAATTCGGTCAAGATCGTTTGGAAACAACTTCGTTACTTCGTCCTGTGTTCGCGCATGCACAACCATCCAGCATTCGATACCGCGCGATCGCAGTAGACGAAAGTAGTGGACCGGAAGGATGGCCTCGCCGCCGAAGCGTGTCGAAGCGTGCTCGGCAACAATGCAAATATTCATAGACACTCATGCAGTACGGAAGATTTGGTAATAGCCCATGACTTGCAGCATTCGTTTGAAATTCTGCTGGCGCGCGTACTGAGCCGGTGTCAGTTCTTCAAATGGAAGCACGCGGCCTGGTTGGTCGAGCGTGGCGCGACCGTCCAGCATACCCGATTCGCGCGCTTTGTGCAGCCACCATTTTGCCTCGCCGCCGGCATGAAAGCATTTCAAACCAGCCCACGGCTCCGATTTAAGAATGCGCATCCCGTTCACTCCTAGCTTTGTCATTATCCGTTTTGCCGGTGACCGGCGCCAGCACTTCCAGTACGCTGGATCAAGGTGACCTCCGCCCACGCGCATGGCCAGAGCCGCCCACACAATCGCTTCCACGTGCATGATGCGTGGCAGTTTTGTTCCTCCCAGTTTTTCTATCAGCCAATCAAGCCACTGAAGATCAGCGGATGCGCGCCAGTGCGCCACTCCGATGTCCACATGATGCGCAAGTCGTATGCCGTCGCTGATGGCAGTCTTGACCACATCGGGTGGAAAGAGGCAGTTCGGCGGCTGCCACATCAGCAGTAAGCCGCTTTTCGGCGTTGGCTCAAAGTGAAAGCGATTGGGAAAGTAAAGATCCGGGTCGAGCAGAACCAGTTCCTCGTCGGGGTCGCTGAGAAGTAGCGGATCTGTAATCTTGCGCCAACAGGGATGACCGCGACGAAATGCGCGCAGGTTATCGTGTCCGGCAAAGAGCGCCTCCTCTCGTTCCGCCAGATCGTCCTCGGAGAATACCGACCATCGATGCGTTCTCGAATCGAGCTTCGCCAAGGTCTCGGACAACTCATCCTTGTCCTGCTTGGAGTCGGTAATCAAACGCAGATGAAGGTCTTCAACAGAATTAGCGAATAAACTCTCCAGCGCATCTCTGGCATAACTCAGGGAGCGCGGTGAAAGCACCATGTACACGTGTCGCATAGTCATCAGGCGGCATCCTTTTACTTCGATTTTGTAAGCGCTGATCTCAGGCGGCCGGTTCGCTTACGCGATTCTTTGTTGCATCAGAGCGCTTTAGGCGAGAACGGAGTTGCGCAGCCAACGCCTGAATGTTCGGTTCACGAAATACCAAGTCATGATCGCCCGGCAGTTCAAGTATCTCCAGGCCGCCCTGCGCATATGGCGTCCACCCAAGATCCATTGGCAGCCTTGGATCCGGTTGAATGGCAGTGCGGAAGAGTGTCATGGTTTCAGGCCAGGGTTTCGTCCGGTAGTTCATCGCGGCCACCCATGTAATGTCGTCAGTGCTCTTCATAAAGGAAGGCACGGAACGAAAGCCGAGCTTGACCGCCAGTTGGTATATCCTTCGCAGGGTTCGCGTATACAGTTTATCCCAGAGATAACTACTCTTTTCCGCCAGTGAAAGGTCTGAGAGATTTCCCCAAAACCGCGCCATGCGGCGATCAAACTGCACTCGCGCGGAATCATTTCGTTGCGCTGTAACAACGCAATCACGCTCGCGGCTATCGAGCATTCCAAGCAGCTCAACCCGCTCACCAAGAGCGCGCAATTGATGCGCGATCTCCAGCGCAATCGTACTGCCAAAGGAGTATCCCAAAAAGTAGTAAGGGCCCTTTGGCTGGATACCCCGGATTTCTTTCAGATAAAACGCTGCCTGATCTTCCAGTCGAAGAATTGCCGGCTGGCCCACCAGCAGCGACTGCGCTTGTACACCATAGACTGGGTGCTCTGTTTTGACAAGCATGGCAAGCTGGTAGAAGCGAATGATATTCCCTCCCGCTCCGTGAATGATGAACAGTGGCTCTGCCGATCCATGCGGTTGCATGGCCACAACCGAGGAGCTTACATTAACCGAAATCTTTTTCCTCACCAACTCCGCCATTTGCGCGACCGTCGGCGCGGAGAAGAGCGTCGCCAGACCAAAATCAACAGAATAAGTTTTGTTGATCCGGGAGACGATTCGCATTGCGGCCAGCGACCGTCCGCCGAGATCGAAGAAGCTCTCATGAGGACTTAGGCTCTTTATCCCCATCGCTGTCTTCCAAATCTCCTCTAACTGCAACTCGAGCGAATCGGGGTGCGATACAAAGTCTTCACTTGGCGCGTGGGTTACCAGTGCATTGTTTCGTGGAAAGGAATTCAGTGCGCCGTTCTCTGACTTGCTAAGTAACGCCGCAGGTAGTTGATCTTTGCCAGAGTTTCGCGCCGTCGCTTCTCCTGCGAGATTACCCTGGTCAGACAGAATTGCTTTGAGAATCTGGAGATAACTCTGAAGAATTTTCTGAATGGTCAAAGCGCCGAAGTGGCGAGGATTGTACTCCAATTGCAGGCGCGGTCCTTCGGCGCGTTCCACGATACTGAGCATCAAATCGAAGGTCGTTCCAGGACTGACAGATCGCAGCGGAACAATCTCCAGGGACGACGCGCGCTGAATCTGCATGAACGCTTTTTGGTAAATAAAATAAACCTGGAGAGCAATCTGATTCTCTGCACGTGAAAAGAACTCGTCATCGTTTAAGTCTTCAAAGGGCAGCACCTGATGAGCCATCGCGCCGAGTGTCCAGTCGCGCACGCGCTCCACAACGCTGCCCAGGCTCTGTCCATCCTCTATCTTTACCCGGATCACCTGCGGATTGGAAAATGGGCCGATCAAATCTTCTGTCTCTTGCCGCCGGTTGGCGCAGGGTGTGCCGATAAGAATATCTTCCTGCCCCGTCAATTGATGCAGCATCACGGCATAGACCGACAGCAGCAGCGTATACAAGGTTATTCCTTGAGCAACACAAAAATCCCGCGCCTCCCGCACCTCTTCCGCAGGCAGCAACAGAGTTTTAATCTCGCCGCGTGCTTCGTCGCCATCTCCGTTAAAGTCCCGCTGAATGTGAAGCGTCGTGAAGTTTCCTTCCAGAGTTTCACGCCAGTACTTCAGGTGTTCCGCCGGCTCTTTTCCTTTTCTCCATTCGTCGAGCCAAACGGCGTAGTCTCCAAACTGAATTGGCAGTTCTGGCAGCTTTGCGGGAGTCTGGCGCACCAGTCCGTCATAGATTGCGGCGAAGTCTCGAATCACCACCCCATTCGACCATCCGTCGCAAACACTGTGGTGAATAGTGAGAAGAAGAATGTTCTCTTCAGCTCCCATTTGGATCGCTCGCGCAAAGAGCAACGGCCCGGTTTTCATATCCATCTGGATGCGAGCTTGCTGCTGAATAATCGCATTGGCTTGCCGCTGGCGTTCTTCTTTTGCCAAACGACGCAAATCCTCTACAGGCAAAGCAACTTCATAGGGCGGATGAATTACCTGGGACAGCACGCCGTCCACCATCTCGAAGGTCGTGCGCAGCGACTCATGGCGGCGAACGAGCTCCGCCAGCGCCGCTGCTGCCACACCCAGATCAAGCTTGCCCAGGCACTTCCATGCCAAGGGCATATTCAGCGAATGATTGCCGGGGTGGATGCTATCGAGCAGCCAGAAGCGAATCTGGCACGGTGTAGCAGGCATCACGAATATTTCTTGTTCGGATGGTGCTGCGTTGTTTTCAACCAAAGCAGGAGATACTGTCTTTTCCAATGTGCTTACCAATGTGCTTACCGTCATGCCTTTGTCCTCCGAAATCTTTCACGGGAAACAGCAGATATGGATGAGATGGCCGAAACTTTTTGTGACTCCGCCGTTCCGGCTTCTTCAAGAGCGTTTGTCAAGTTTGCGATGGTGCGATGCTGGAAGATCTGCGCTGTCTGTATCGGCAGGCCTTCGCGGCTGGCGCGCGCGGAGATTCTGAAGATCAGCAGCGAATCAGCTCCCAGTTCAAAGATGCTGTCGGTGATTCCGACTCGATCAAGCTTCAGAACATCAGCCCAGATTGCCGCCAGCTTCTTCTGCTGTGGTGTCTCCGGGGGAGTGAAACTCCGCTTCTGCTTCTTGCCCGAGAAGGCGGGTTCCGGCAGAGACTTGCGGTCAATCTTGCCATTCGCGGTCCGAGGCAGAGCGGGCAACACGGTAATAATCGCCGGGTGCATATACTCGGGCAGCTTCGCTGACAAAAGAGAATTGAGTTGCGCATCCAAATCCGCTGGCGGTCTGTCCATCGACGAATCGACCCATGCAGCCAGCCGCTTGTCTCCCGGCGCCACTTCGACGGCTACCACCACTGCATCACGCACTGCCGGATGGCTTTCCAGCGCGCTCTCGATTTCGTTCAGCTCAATTCGGAAGCCGCGAATCTTCACCTGGAAATCAGTCCGGCCCAGCAGTTCGATGTGCCCATCCGGTATCCAACGCGCCTGATCGCCGGTTCGATAGATTCGTCCAGAGCCGAATGGATTTGGCAGAAACTTCTCTGCCGTCAATTCAGGCTTGTGCCAGTAACCGCGCGCCAGACCAGCGCCGCCGATGAACAGTTCGCCAGTTACTCCTATAGGAACAGGATGCAGGCGATCATCGAGCACGTAGAATTGCGTATTGGCGATCGGAGGCCCTATCACTACCGGACCATCCTGTTTATCGAGACGCGTGGCAGAGGACCAGATCGTGGTTTCCGTCGGTCCATAAACATTCCACACATTATTACTGCACTCCAGCAGAGAATCGGCTAGATTGCGTGGCAAGGCTTCTCCGCCGCACAGAACTTTCAGTTGCGGCTGGCCCTTCCATCCCGCTTCCAGCAGGATTCGCCAACCGGATGGAGTAGCCTGCATCACGGTCGCCTGCGATTGCTCCAGCAGACTTAGCAGACGGAAGCCATCAATAACCTCGTCTCTGGTGGCGATCACCAGACGGCCGCCAACAATCAACGGAAGAAAAAGTTCCAGCGCCGCAATATCAAAGGACAGCGTTGTTACTGAGACAAGCGTGTCCGTGGCGCTCAACCCAGGCTCACGCTCCATGCTGCGCAGCAAGTTGGTCAGTGCGTTGTGCTCAATGGCCACACCCTTGGGCCGCCCCGTCGATCCGGAGGTATAGATGACGTATGCCAGTGAGTCCGCCGCGTTGGTTTTGTCCAGATTCCTTCCACTCTCCCGCGCCCACAGCGACAACTCACTGTCTACGCAAATCACCCGCGCGGAGGTACGCAGCCGCGAGGCAAGATGCTCCTGAGTGAGCATGAGCGATGCCTCCGCATCCGACAGCACCAGCTCCAGACGGTCGGCTGGATGACTTGGGTCAAGCGGCAGATACGCCGCGCCTGCCTTGAGTACGCCGAGCACCGCGCCCAGCATCTGATGCGAGCGCTCCAAACACACGCCGACCAACGACCCTTCGCTAATTCCCTGACGGCGCAAGTGCCGCGCCAGCCGGTTGCTGTATTCGTTGAGTTGCTGATAGGTCCACTCGATTCCGTCGCAGACTACCGCGATGCGTTTGGGCGTCTGGGCTGCCTGCCGCTCGAAGCTTCGATAAACTGGCTCGAATTCGCCAAAGTTTACCGCAGTGCGATTCCATTCTTCCAGCACCCGCTTTCGTTCGCTAACAGCCAGTATGTCGAGATCCTCGACTTGACGGTTGGCGTCCACGGCAATTCCGTGCAGAATCGCCGCATAAGAAGTCAGCCAGCGTTCCAGAGTGCTGCGGTCGATCAGGTCCGTGTTGTAATCGCAATTCAACAGAAGATCGTCGCCGGCCTCAATGACATTCAGGAAGAGATCGGTGTTCACAAACGCCTTTGGATTGGAGCGCATCTGCGTTTGCAATCCGTCAAAATGAATATTGGTTCCCAGTTTTTCCAGATTGAATTGCACTTCAATCAGCGGCAAGCGACTGGAATCGCGCTGAATTGGCAGCTTGCGCAGCAGAGTGCCATAGGTAAATTCCTGATGGTCGTAGGCGTCGAGAAGCTTCCCTCGCGTAACCGTCAGATGCTCTTTTGCTGTGCAGCCGTTCGGAAGTTCGCTCAACATCGGCAGGAAGTGGACGCAATGTCCAACCAGACTCGCATCATCAAAGAGAGACTGGCCTGCAGCGGAGATGCCGACCACAACCTCGGACTGACGCGTGAGCCGGTGCAGCAATATCTGAAAAGCCGAGAGCAGTGTGACGTACAGTGTGCAGCCAAGCCGCGAACTCGCTTTTTTCAGTTCGGCTGAGAGCTCTGCGCCCAGCGACGTGAGCAGCGTATCGCCGTTGTAACTCTTCATCGCCGGTCGAGGCCGATCCGTCGGCAGGTCAAGCACCGGCGCGCGTCCCGCGAATATCTCCACCCAGTAGCGCTCGTTGTCGGCATAAGCCCCCGCCTGCATCTCCTCCTGCTCTTTCAGCGCATAGCTACTGAAGGGCATCAGCGGCGCGAGAGACGGATTAGTCTTTGCCCTTGCCGCGCTATAAATCTTGCCCATATCTTCCAGTAACTGATTCGCAGACCAGCCATCCATCACGATGTGATGGCCTGTAAACAGCAGCACTAATTCATCCGGCGCTGTGCGAAAGAGCATTGCGCGCACCATCGGACCATTGGTCAAATCGAAGGGCGTGCGTCCCTCTTCCGCAATCCTTGCTGCGATGATTGAATCGCGTTCTTCGGCGGAAAGCGCGCTCAGATCAACAATGGGAATCTGACCGGCGAAGGCAGGTTCAATCCGCGCACATTCCTCAGCCGGATCAACCGTCGAACGCAGTGCATCATGCCGAGCGATTGCTGCTTCGAGCGCATAACGCACTTCTTCTTCGTTCGCCGCGCCTTGTAGATGAAGCGTCAGCGATTCGTTGAAGGCGCAGTTCGCGTCATCTCCACGCATCGCAGCCATCCATATCTCACGCTGCGACTCCGTCAGCGGCGCTTTCTCCGGATTTCCGCCGCGCGCGGCCGGATGCAACTCATGTGAAGTTGCAGTTGGGGTCGCTTCCTTCAAAATGGAGGCTGTCGCTGAAACAAGAGCAGGCAACATACCGCCCGCGCGCATCTCCTGGATCGATTGGCGGAATCCCTCAACCACGCGCGCAAAATCCTCGTCGCTGTGCGCGGTGGTAAAGAAGCAAGGGTAGCTCTCCAGGACATGAATACCTTTTTCGCGCATATGGTAATAAAGCAGGCTGCCGAAGCGCGCCTCTGTGGGCAAACTGAAGGAGAACCATGCGCCGCAAGGATGCACGCCCACATCAAGTCCTGCATCGCGGAAGCACTCTTCCACCGCGCGCGCGGCTTCGGCCACTTTTCTGGCAAGAGTTTTTTGCAGCTCCGGTCCGGTCGCCTTAAGATAATGCAAGACCGCTTTCGCCGCCGCCAGCGCAAGTGGATGGCGCACAAATGTTCCCGCGAAGAAGGTCATCCCAACTTCTGGAGCGGAATCGTCTCCGTACTGCCATGCGCCGCCATCGAGCGTGTCAAGGTACTCTGCCTTTCCCGCGAGTACGCCAATGGGATAGCCGCCGCCAATCACCTTTCCATACGTAGCAAGATCGGCGCGAATCCCGTAATACTCCTGCGCACCTCCCAGAGCCACGCGGAAGCCGGTGACCACTTCGTCAAAGATCAGCGCTGTCCCGCACTCCGCTGTGATCTTGCGCAGTTCATGCAGAAACTCTCGTGGCTGTACCTCCGGATGGCGGCTTTGGATAGGCTCGACCATCACAGCGGCGATCTCTTTGCCATGTGCGCGGATATACTCCAGAGAAGCATCGGAGCCGTACTCTAGTATCACCGCGTTGTTATCGCTTCCCGCCATGATGCCTGGAGCAATCGGCGCAGCGCCGTGCGGCGTAGCGCGCAGCAGAACTTCGTCGAAGGTGCCGTGGTAGTCTCCGGTGAAGTAGACGATCTTGTCGCGCGCAGTCACTGTGCGAGCCACGCGCAAGGCCGCCATCACCGCCTCGGAACCCGTATTGCAGAATGCGGCGCGCTCCATGCCTGTCAGTTCACAGATCAGCGCCGCAACTTCTCCAGCCAGCGAGGACTGCGGGCCGATCTCCACGCCAGCGTCGATTTGTTTGCGCACCGCTTCAGTGACAAACTCCGGACCATGCCCGAACATGATCGCCCCGAATCCGTTGACGATGTCGATGTACTCATTGCCGTCCAAATCCCATATGCGCGAGCCTTTGGAGCGGTTGGTCACCAGCGGATAGACCATCTCTTTCCACAGCGAGCGGAATCCAGCGACGGCGCGCGGGTCGGTTAGATGCGCGCGATGCGTCTGCGTATACTCCTTCGATTTTCCAGTGCGGCGCGTGTATTGAGCGATGAGCGATTGAATGTACTCGCGCTGCTGCTCCGTGATTCCGTCTTTGGTGCCCGGTTGCACCGGCTTGAACGGGCCATGCGGTTTTATTGCAGCGGCTGGCGCAGGCACATCCGCCGCAATCTTCTTTGGCGCACCCGGCGCAGGTGTTGTCAGTTGCGCTGAAGGCTGCTGCGATACTGCGACAGGAGCTGCTCCGCGAACTGCCGCAAGTTGCTGTTCAAAAAGTTGAGACATGGCCTGCATCTGCGCCTTGAGCAACTCTTCAAGCTGCGAACCTGTTCCGGAGGATGACGGCAAAGAGACCGGTATAGTCGCTATTGGAGCGCTCGCGGCAACTGCATTCTTCTGCGGCTGCGCTTGCTGTGCTGACTCGGATGGAAATGCATCCGCGGGAAGAATCGAATCCAGGCGTTCGGCGAGCGCGCTGATGCTTGAGTACTGCTCAACGATCTGCCGGAAGGTCACCTTCACTCCGAAGCGGCGCTGTACGGCTTGTGTAGCCTGGGTCAGGAAGAGCGAGTCGAAGCCCAACTCCATAAATGAGGTCTCAAAGTTCTCTGGTCCGGTGGCGATGCCGCTCAGTTCTTCAAAAAGACTTGCCACAATTGGCTGGAGCCTGTACCGGCGTTCAGGAGCTACTCCATTTGCGTTCATTGTCATCTTGGCTTCTCCCTCTTTCTGTGCTTCGGTCTCTTGCGGCGCAGCCGCGGCTTGCAGTGGCGAATTGCTTGCTGTCGTCAGCGCCGGCGGAGCGATCCAATGCTTCTTGCGTTCAAACGGATATGTCGGCAGCGAGACGCGTTGCCTGTGCTCCTGACTCCAGAAATGTTTCCAATCAGGCTGAATGCCTACGGCCCAGAGCCGGCCCAGCGCATCCAGCATTGTTCCTGTATCAGCAGCGTCGGCGCCGCGCTCCGGCATCGACGCCACAATCGGCGTGGTGCGATTGCCGCGCTGCTGCCGCGCCAAAATCGTCAGCGATTGCCCCGGCCCTACTTCAAGCAGCACAGCTTCAGGCAAGCCGAGTGATACTTCGACCGCATCCGAAAAACGCACAGGCTTGCGGCAATGATCTCTCCAATAGCGCGGAGCAGTCGCTTCCTCCGGCTTGATCCAGCTTCCCGTTACGCCGGAGATATACGGAATCTTTGGCGCATGAAGAGTGACGCGACGAACCTCGTCTTCAAAGGCATCCAGCATCGGATCCATCATCGCGGAGTGGAATGCGTGCGAGGTCCGCAGACGCTTGGATTCAATCGACTCCTCTCGCAGTTTCTTTTCCAATTCTTCGATGGCGTCTATCGGCCCGGATGCAACGCACAGTAAGGGACTGTTCAGCGCGGCTATCGAAAGTCGGCTATTCAGTTTGTCCACAAGCGCAGAGACTCGCTCCTCGCCAGCTCGCACGGAGAGCATCGCTCCGTGCTCCATCTGCTGCATCAGCCTGCCGCGCGTTGCAACTAGCCTGAGCCCATCTTCGCGGCTCATCACACCGGCCAGAACTGCGGCGACGAATTCTCCCAGGCTGTGTCCCGTCATGGCCTTCGGCTCGATTCCCCATTCCATCCACACTCTGGCCATTGCCAACTCTGTAATGAATAGTGTGGGCTGGGCCAATCGCGTTTCCATCAGAGCTTCAGCTTTTGCATCAATATCTTTGTCTGCCGGGAAAAGCAGTGTGCGTATGTCGAGATCGAGCAGCGGGTGCAGTATCTCCGCGCACTCATCAATCTGCTTTCGGTAGACAGGCTCCGCCTGGTAGAGCGCGCTGCCCATCCCCGGAAACTGCGCGCCCTGCCCGGTAAAAAGGAAGACCGGCTGGGGATGCGCTAAGATCTTCGCGGATTTATTGATCTGTCGGTTCGTGGGGTCTGCAAGCACTCGCGCTCCTTCGTCCACGCTGGAACAAACAACCGTGGCGCGATGATCGAAGCTCTGCCGCCCGGTCTGAAGCGTGTAAGAGACGTCCGCCAGATTCAACTCCGGATGCTCGCGCAGACGCTGGCCGAGATTGATGAGTGCCTCATCGAGCGCGGCCGCCGAACGCGCGGAGACACAGAGCAATTGAGCAGGGCGCGCGGAAGCTTGTGTCGCACCTTCCGGTCCCTCTTCGAGCACCAGATGCGCATTCACGCCTCCCACGCCAAACGCGCTCACGCCCGCCATGCGCGGACCTTCGGGCTGCCACGGTATAGCTTCAGCGCTCACGTAAAATGGCGTGCTCGCGAAATCGATACGGGGATTCGGCTTGCGGAAGTTGGCCACTGGCGGAATTGTTTTGTGCTTCATGGCAAGCACCGTTTTAATCAGACCGCTGACTCCCGCCGCCGCATCTAAGTGTCCGATATTTGCCTTGGTGCTGCCCAGCGCGCAGAAGCCATTGCGTTCCGTACTCTGCCTGAAGGCGCGTGTCAGCGCGATAACCTCAACAGGATCGCCAAGCGGAGTCGCGGTTCCATGCGCCTCCACAAAAGTGATCGCATCTGCGCTGACTCCCGCCATTGCCTGCGCGGCGGCAATCGCAGTACTCTGGCCATCGACCCCCGGAGCCATGTAGCTGACCTTTGCGGCTCCGTCATTTGTTACAGCAAAGCCGCGAATCACTGCATCGATCCGGTCGCCGTCGGCAAGCGCGTCTTCCAGACGCTTCAGCAGTACCACGCCAACGCCATGTCCAAAGACAGTGCCCGTCGCATCTTCGTCAAAGGGTCGGCAATGTCCGTCGCGCGATCCCATGCTGCCTTCTTGATAGACATGGCCGCGATGCTGCGGGAAGGTGACCGATACGCCCCCGGCCAGCGCCATATCGCATTGATAGGTGAGCAGGCTCTGGCTCGCCTGACAGATCGCCACCAGCGACGTTGCGCAAGCACCCTGCACCGTGACGCTGGGACCGCGCAGGTTCAGTTTGTACGCAACGCGCGAGCAGAGAAAATCCTTGTCATTGCCCAGTGTTGCTTGTAGCTCACCGACCTGATAGTTACCAGTTAGTTCATCGAGAAACTCGCGGTTCGCACTCAGATTTGCCAGCAAATAAGTGTTCAGGCTGCATCCGCCGAAGACGCCGATCTGCCCGCTGAACTGCGTCGCATCGTATCCGCCATCTTCAAGCGCATTGCGGCAGGTCTCCAGAAAGAGCCGGTGCTGCGGGTCTAGATAATCGGCTTCGCGAGGCGGTATGCCGAAAAATCCCGCATCGAACATCTCGGCGTCTTCCAAAACTCCGTGCGCGGCCACATACTCCGGGCCGAACTCCAGCGACGCGCGGTCTTTTGCTTCCAGTTCGGCGCGCGAAAACTGTTTGATCGTGTCCTTGCCCGCATTGACGTTAGCCCAGAAAGTTTCCAAGTTCGGCGCGCCGGGAAACTTGCCCGACATTCCGATAATCGCTATGCCTTCCAGACGGTTTTCATTTTCCGGATTGCTCATCAAACTGCCTTTCTTGCTGCGCGGGCGCGCGCAAATGCCGCCCGCTGCTTTTGAGCCTGATCCTGCGCCGTATTCCATCCTTTGGAATCCGGAGCAGTGCCACCCAGCCTCTCCGAGAGTGTGCGGACCGTGGTGTATGCAAAAAGTTCTGCGACAGGAATCTTCTTGTTAAAGAGTGATTGCAGCTTTGTGTGGACCGACACCAGCAACTGTGAGTTACCGCCAATGTCAAAGAAATTGTCATCCAGGCCGACGTGATCCGCGCCCAGCACCTGCCGCCACGCGCCGGCCACATCTTGTTCTACGTCTGTGCCGCGCGTTTCCGTGCCCGCGCTGCTGGACGATCCGGCCATCGGCGCAGGCAGAGCTGCGTAATCCACCTTGCCATGCGGCGTCAGCGGAAAGGCCGGGATGGAAATATACATCGACGGCATCATCCAGGGCGGCAGCTTTCCGCGCAGATACTCGCTCAACTCGCGCGAGGTTAGGGCCACATTTTCCCGCGCCACGTAATAGCAAACCAATCGCTTCGTTCCCGCCTCGTCCGTGTGCGCAATCACACGCGCCTCTTGAATCCGCTCATGTCCGGCTATGGCAGTTTCAATCTCGCCGAGTTCAATACGAAAGCCTTGTATCTTCACCTGTGTGTCGCCGCGGCCCAGATATTCCAGTTCGCCGTCCGGCAGCAAGCGGGCAAGGTCGCCAGAACGATAGATACGCGCGCCCGGAATCTCCGAAAACGGATCGGCTATAAATCGCTCGGCGTTGAGTTCGGGGCGATTCAAATATCCGCGCGCCACGCCTGCTCCGCCTACGCAGATCTCGCCCACTTTACCCACCGGCACAGGCTGCCTATCGTCGCCGAGCAGGTAGAGTTGTAGATCCGGGATAGGAACTCCAATCAGGCTGCGAGCGCCATCTGCCGCATCTGCCGCAGTCACCTCTCGATAGGTCACATGGACAGTGGTCTCGGTAATACCGTACATATTGATCAAACGCGGCTCTCTGTCGCCATGCTTCGCAAACCACGACTGCAGCGTCTTGAAGTTCAACGCCTCGCCGCCGAAGATAATCACTCTTAGGTTTAGTTGCCGCGTGCAGCTTGCCTGATCGGCGGTGATAAGTTGGTAGAAAGCAGACGGCGTCTGATTCAGAACCGTAACCTGTTCCTTCACCAGCAACTCATGGAAATCCTCCGGCGCGCGCGAAACTGCGAAGGGAACGATCACCAGTCTTCCGCCATGCAGCAGACAGCCCCAAATCTCCCAAACAGAAAAGTCAAAAGCCAGCGAATGAAAGAGCGTCCAGACATCGTTTTCATTAAAGTGAAACCAATCCGCCGTCGCGCTCAACAGGCGCGATACATTACCGTGCGTCACCATCACGCCCTTGGGTTTTCCTGTCGACCCTGATGTGTAGATAACATACGCCAGGTTATCCTCGCCTGAGCGCGGCTCAATTGCTGCGTCTTGCGAAAAAAAGTCATTCGCGGATTCGCGGTCAAGGCAGATCGTCTTAGAGTCATGCGCCGGAAGCCGATTGAGAAGATGCTCCTCGGTCAACAGCACTATTGGCCGTGCATCATCGAGTATCATGGCCACGCGCTCGCCCGGATAAGCCGGATCAAGTGGCAGATAAGCTCCTCCAGCCTTGATAACTGCCAGTAGAGCGATAATCGCTCGCTCCGAACGCTCCATATACACGCCAACCAGCGATTCCGGGCCTACTCCAAAACCGCGCAAACGAGCTGCGAGCTGTGTTGCCTGCGCCTGAAGCTCTCTGTAAGTTAGCTGCCGATCACCAAAGGTCACCGCCGTGCGGTTGGCGTATTGCGCCGCTACTTCATCGAAGAGTTGCCACAAAGTCTTTCGGGCAAAGGAAACTCCGCGATCAAAAGATCGTAGAGTTGTCGCGGGGCCAATCTCTAAACTGCTCTGCATTGTTTCAATCGAAATTGTCATCATCGTTCACCGAATCCGAAAGTGGTTTAGCCCTTGATATAGAGTCGCAGAGCAAGACCTATGCTCAGAAGGAAGAGAAAGAATCCGGTTGTCTGCAAGTCTTGTCTCCACGTCGAGATGCCTTCGCGGCTTGCGCCTGTGACAGTCACGACGTACAGCGGAAAATCGCCCGCGGCCACGGCAATCACCGCGCCGAAGAGGCCGAAGAAATGGAAGGCGACACGAATAGCTGTTATCACTGCAACGCAAAACAGCGCATTGCCGACTGCCGAGTACTTCGACTTACCCAGCGAGAACAGCGCCGGCATGGTCGTTGCATACATCAGCGTGTGCCACAGGCCAAGGGCTAGAATCGGCACCATCCATGACGCGGCGTGATAGCGGCTATCGTACATCTTAGTAACAAGAAAGCCGCCGAGATGGACCATCAGACTCAACATGAACGCTCCAGCCAGCAGTGCGCGAAGACGATAATGCAGAAAGACTCTTCTGAATTCAGCGATCGGCAAATGGACCAATCTAGCAATGAACGGATAGCCGACTTTTTGCGAGAACGCATTGATGATTGCACGCGGAATATCCGAGACCGAGTAGGCTATGCCGTAAATTCCCAACATACTGAAGCTGATCAGCCTACCCAGTATCAGCCGGTCCGCCTGCGATGCAAAAAAGTAAAAGGCCGTGGAGAGAAGAATCCATTTGCCGAAATGAACCAGGCCACGCACGCTCTCGCGATCCCAGCAGAATGTGTTTCGTATGCCAGGTATCAAGCGGCGATAGTAGCTGAACGAGAGGCGGAAGGCTGTGCTCAGAAGCGATCCAATAACCAGAGCCCATACTGACCGGTAGAGCAACGCGCAACCCGCCGTGACCAGCAGCGTGAAAAGCTGCGTGCTGATGTCGAGCAGAAACAGCCTGCGCACGCCCATGTGACGCGCCTGCGAAAGCAGATTTGTGCTATTGAAGGAACTGATAACAACATTGATCCCCAGCGCGGGCAGCAGCGCCAGCAAACGCGGCTCATGGTAGATCAGAGACATCGGCCACGCCAGAATAAGCGAGACGGTGAAGATGCCCAGGCCGCGAAGCACCTGCAATGTCCATACCGTGTTCAGAAGCGCGGGATCGTCTCCGCGAGGACTTTGAATGACATTGGGAGTCAGGCCTATATCGGAAAGCAGGCCGATTCCCACGACGAGCGTCGTCACCAGCGTCATCAAGCCGAAGGATTCCGGCATCAGCAGACGAGTTAGAACCATGCTGTTGACGACGCGCAGCGCCATCGAACACCCATAGTCCATCACGGTCCAAAACGTAGCCCGCATGGCTCGCGATTCCAGAACCTTCCTGGCCAACACGTCTGCGTTGGCGCACTCTTCCTCCGCCGATTCCAGATCGGGGTCTTCAATCGTCGGTAATGTCATGTCAGTCGGCAAATGATTCTCGGTATATCGGAATGTATTTCGTTATGATGCTTTACTCCGCGATCTGCGAAGCCGCTTCAGCAGCACAGTCTATCTTCGTTGCGCAATCCGCCGAAATTCTCGACCGTATGATGGGCAACTTTCGTCCCTGACTCCAGATTGAAGCCAATCCTGCTGTCACATTTTGAGCAAAAGAAATTACAAACTTCAGCGACAGGCTTCCATTCAAAAAGCGCCGCTCCACAAGAAACCAGGAGAGCGCGCCCACTCCCACTGACAGAGGCGTGGCCAGCAGAAAGAGCTTTACCGGCGCCATCGTTCCTCCTGCGAACTTCACAATCAATTGCTGAATAGGAAAAGCATAGAGATACGTGCCGTAAGAGAAATCCCCAAAGCGCGCCAGATTCAGCGGGCGCAGCAAGGGTAGATAAGCAACTCCCAGCAGAAGATACGAACCGCAAACTGGAAGTGTAACTACCAATGCATGAGAAACAAAGAAAGATGCAATCAAAATTACTAAAGCAGCAAACATCAAAGGATTGCGAAGCAATGTCGCGCCGCCAAAAAGATGAAAGAGAGACCCTGCAAGAAAGAATGGGAGAACGGTCGCCCAGAATAACGGAAAGCCAAAGATAACTCCCAGAATCTTGCCGCCTGGAATCCATCCCGTGATCGACAAATAGAGATGCCATGCAATCACCGCGGCGAAGAACGCTACTATCAGCCAGCGGCGCAGAAGCAGTCCAGCAACTCCAAGCAACAGGATTCCGATATAGCACCAGAATTCAAAGGGCACTGACCACAGCGAACCATTCAATGCATTCGGCCAGGCGTTGTGGACAAAAACCGGAGAAGTGTCGAATATCTGTAGCCTGAGTGTTTGCAGCAAAAAGTTTCCGATCGCAATCGGTCGCCGTGTTGCCGGATCCACGGCAAATGGAACTACGATCAACGCTGTAAGCAATGCCGCAACGATGAACCCTGGGTAAATGCGCGCGATGCGACGCTTCAAGAACTTGAGCGGTTTCGGCGAGCGCGTCCAACTCTGCGCGATGAGAAATCCGCTGATGACAAAGAATGCCCACACGCTCACATTACCAAAAGTTATCTGACCATGAGTCAGCACAAAGAGCGGTTCGCTATTGTCAGAGCCGCGGCCCAGCGCAAAGCTGTGTGAGAAGATCACCAGCACGGCAAAAATCAAACGCAGCGTGTCGAAACTGTTGTCGGCGTGGCTGCTTGCATTTTTCGTGGCGCTCATCTCCTCACCTCATGCATGAGTAACTCATAATAGGTAGCGTTGGATACTCGTTGTCCTAACCACTCAAACTCCGAAACGTCTCCGGAGCGCCCCACGCGCCGCGTAAGCTCCTTCGTACAGCTTTCCAAAGGTCAAATTCTTCAGGCGGTCGAGAGCTGGCTTTTTTTCTGGGGCTGTTGGATGCATTCCTATCTTTCGCGCATAATAATTCGCCCGGTACGCGCCAATCGCGTTGTTTCGCACTCGTTTGAAATTGATGCTGACAGATACTGAAACATTGTTTGTGTTCTTAACCCAGTGCGGAAAAGTAGCCGGATTAAAGACGCCTACGCCGGGGGATACATCGTAGCGCCATTGACCATCCGATAAGTCATCGTGCCATCTGGGCGCCAACAGGTGCCCGGTCCAGTACCGTTCCATCTCTTCGGTTGTTAGAATGCGCGGATCGTGCGCATTGTAAAGATAGACAGTTTTATTGCCCAGTACCTGTGCCAGAAAATTGGCCTCACCGTCCAGATGATATGGCGTAATGCGATTGGGCGAAGTAATAAAGATTGTTAGAATCGGATCGTGATACCGGCGGCGCAAATCCACACCTGTCAACTGAGATAGCTCAGTAATAAATAACCCCAGAGCTGCGCGATACTCCGGTTCTTCATGAATGCGCTTCAGAATGATCCAATTCTTACTTTCTCCAATCCCTTCCAGCGCCTGAACCAAAGTCATATCCGCGGGTTTGTTGCCAAAGTAACCGTTCACTACAGGCTCGCCAGTTTCGTAGTGGCTCTTGTGTTGCCGCTTGCGCATGCAGCGCTCTGCCAGATTCAGCAGCGCCGGCATTTGAAAGATTTCCATCGTATCGAGAGCATGACGAAACTGAAATGGACGATGGTCGAAGTTGTCGGTAAATAAGTCGTGAGTCTCGGCATCACTCGGAAAGAGTGTAGATGCCATTGTCGGATGAATCGCAGTAGCCATGTATCCTCCATTGCGGCGTCTTGGCCGCGATGGTTTGAGTGCGTATTTGCTTGCAAACATCCTCGGTCAAGCTTCACCCACATCACTCCCGTCGCATGAGTGAAGTTACTTGAACCATTGAATCATGGGATGTTAGAGGCATTCGTTAGTTGCAAGAAATTGTCACTTTCATCCTGGAATTATGATCCGGTCCCTGCCAGAACCACTCCGACCGTGCGCAGAATGATTTTGAGGTCGAGCCAGATATTCCAGTTCTCGATATAGGTCACATCTTGTGAGATATAACTGTCGAAAGAAGGATCTTGACGCGACTGCACCTGCCACAAGCCTGTAATGCCGGGCGTTACATCGAGACGGCGCAAATGACTTAGCTTATACTCCTGAACTTCGCTGGCTATCGGCGGACGCGGTCCAACGATGCTCATGTCGCCATGCAGTACGTTAAAGAATTGCGGTAGTTCGTCAAGGGAATACTTGCGCAGTATCCGGCCAAGTTTGGTAATGCGAGGGTCATTGGTAACTTTGAACAGCACACCGTCCCGTTCATTCATATGCATGATGGCGGCGCGGCGCTTGTCCGCGTCTCTGACCATGGTCCGAAACTTGATGCAGCGAAAGACCCGCCCCTTCTTGCCAATGCGATCCGATAAATAGAAAACTGGACCGCGCGAATCCAACTTGATCGCGATGGCAATAGCCAGCAGTACTGGTGCAAGAAGAATCAATATTGTACCGGAGATCGCTACATCAATCATTCGCTTGAGCACCAGAGATATCTCCGGCACGTTTCGATATTTCAACGGAATGGTGGGAAACTGCCCGATATACTCGATAGGGCTATTCCAGGCCAGTCCGTCATACATATCGGGAACCACGCGCATATCCACTCCGTGGGCGCGGGCTTGCTCCAACACCTCCTTGACCACACCACGTTGTTCGCAGGACGAAGTGAAGAATACCTCGTCAACAAAATGCCTGCGAGTATGTTGGAAGAGTGTGTCGAGTGTGCCTATCACATCGTCCGAGGATCCTGGAAATCGAGAGCAAGCTCCAGGGAATTCGATAAACCCTCTGAATTTATAGCCTAGATGACGAATGCTCTCCAGGTGATTACGAAGCGCTAGAGCTTCGGGTCCTGTTCCAACAATCAGTACGTTGCGTGTGCCCATGCCGCGTTCGTAGCGATGGTAGAGCAATATTCGGTAACCCAAACGGCGCAAGCCTAGAATCAATGTGACCAGCCCGATCGTGCATATCAGAATGCTGCGCGGAATATCGTCCGCGTGGAGCAGAAAAAGCGCTCCGGTCAAAAGCAAGCCAGCGGTAAAGCAGGCTTGCAAACTTAGTCTCTGCTCATGCAGAATATTGCTCAAGCGCGCGGGCGAATACAAATTCAACTGTAGGCTGGTAATTAGAAGCAAGACCGTAAATCCGCATAGCACAGCCAGTAGAAGTATTATCGAATGACTTTGATCTAGAGTGCTCCTCCAAAGTCTCATCGCGCTTGCTACCGGTCCATTATGTTTTTCGTAAAATGTCACCAGCAAAGCAGAGACCATAATCGTGATTCCGTCCATGACCATCCATAAGGCCGCCATGCCGCGCGAACTGCGCGACGCCCCCGCCGGCATTTCAGACTGTTGCTGGGGAGAAGTTATGTTTTCAGTAACTCTTTGCCAGAAATCAGATGTAGCCATATTCTCTCCTATGACCTCACGTATTCAAAGATTCGTTGATAACCTATTCACTTCTTCTCATCCGGTTCAAAAGTGGCGCATCAATCAGCTAAAATCAAATTCAGAGGAAAGCCATCTTGAACCGTAGTACACTTTGGCTTCAGCCGCACCCAGCGGAAAGTGATCCGCTCGCGCGCTTCTTCTGTCTTCCTCACGCCGGCGGCGGCGCCACGGCATTTCATTCATGGACCGCCGAATTACCCGCTATTGTGCAGCTATGCCCTGTTCAGCTTCCTGGAAGAGAGACGCGACTCTCTGAGACTCTTTACACCCAAATCGATTCATTGGTTGATGCCATATATCTGGAACTACAACCCTGGACGAATATTCCCTTCGCAGTCTACGGACACAGCATGGGTGCATTGCTTGCTTTCGAGTTAGTGCGCAGGTTGCAATGTGATGGGTATCCCCTGCCCGCCTGGCTCTTCATCTCTGGCCGCTGCGCTCCAGATGTTCCGTGCGATACTAATCTGCTGCATTCGCTTCCCGACCGCGAATTCATCTCAGAATTGGCACGGCTCTATGGCGGAATCTCGCAGGAGTTTATGGAAAATGAGGCGCTGAGGGAAGTCTTTCTACCGATTCTGCGAGCCGATGTATCGGTAGTTGAGAGTTATCAATTTCGTGAAGGTGAACCGCTGAATTGCCCCATTACTGCATTTTCCGGAATGAGTGATGCAAGTGTAAGTTGGGATCAGTTGGTCGGCTGGAAGCGTCAGACTAACCAGCGCTTTGCTATGCAAGTGTTACCCGGAGGCCACTTTTATCCTCAGCAACCTATGTTAAAAACCATCTCGACAACTCTGGCTGAACTCTGGTCTCAGCTTGGTTGATAGTCTGAAGCGCGTTTATTCATTCGTGATTCGGTGCGGACAAGCCCCATTCCGGCGTCAAAAGAAAGCCAAATTCCTCAGGATTTCCAGCGATCCCAACAATCGCTCCTCTGTCGTTCACGCCGAGAGCGACTGCGTTCACAGCTTCAGAACTCAATGTGGACAAGAGTGTAACGCTTTCACGGTCAAGAATGAACCCCGTGCCCCCGATTTCTCCGCGATTGTTGATTGCGTAAGCTAGAGCCTGATTGTTTGGGAAGGGAAGATCAAGGGTGCGAAACTCCCCCTTCTCTCGTATAAATGCATGAATACGCCCATCGCTTCCGTTATACGAGCCAACAATTTCTCCCCTATCGTTGATCCCAGATGCAAATGTGCAACAAGCTCCTGCGAACGGAACATCAATTGCGGTGTATACTCCGTGGTCAAAAAGAAATCCATGAGATCCGGCAGCGTCATCGTAAAATCCCACGATCCGCCCTTGATCATCGATCCCTCTGGCCTGCGTTTGAGTCACACCGGAAGAAGGAAAATCAAGAGTGGCGAAGACTCCATCCTTGAGAAGAAATCCGTAACCTACTCCACCAGCGGTGTAACTGCCGACGATCTCGCGGCGGTTGTTGATTCCAAAAGCAACCGTATTCTGCGCGCCAGGAAGTGCGACATTGATTGCCGTGTAAGTATCATGTTCCAGAATGAATCCATGATCTCCCGCAATATCGTTATAGTCGCCGACTACCGCACCGAGGTCGTTGATTCCGTAGCCCAAAGTTTGAGTAACTTCCGGAAATGGCGCGTTGAGAGTCACAAATCTATAGCGATGCGGCACATCCTGCGCGTTAGATTGAAAGGATACGATGGCAGTTACGATCATCCCCATCAGAATGACAGTTGAGCTGATGCGAGTGTTCTTCCTTACTCTCGCAAATGGGGATTTGTAGAGTAATTCAACCATTGGAAGGTTCCTCCGTTACTTCCGTTGTTATCGCGATTAGACCATCTCCGCCAGTTGCGCGATCCTTCTGTTTTGTTCGCGCGCTTCCGCCGGAATATGCGGCCGGCCCTTCACCGCCTGCTTCGCTCGCTGCGCAACGGTAAAGACAGTACTCTTGAAGTGGTCGGAAACGGGATGAACTCCGGGCGGGTGTGGAGCAATGCCCGCGCGGCGAATGTAATAGTTCGCCCTGTATAAATTCGCCCAGTGCCGGTCATGAAACTGAAAATTAACATTCAGCGTTACGGAAATATTGTCCTTATTGCGCAGCCAATGTGGGGTATTGATGGGAATATGCACACCCGTTCCAGGACTCATCTGATAAACGATTGCTCTTGATTCATACTCCGGCTTATAGCGAGCCGCCCTATTATCGGCGGTCCAATAGACCTCGAGTTCCCGGTCGGGGACTATGTCCTTGTCGGCGCGGTCAAAGAGGTGTATCTCCTTGTCGCCTTGAAGCTGAAGTATCCAAGAAACCTCGCGGTCCAGGTGATACTCGGTTACGCGATTTGGAGAAGTGATGAATAGGATCGCTTCAAACCATTTGATCTTGCGCAGAAGCTCCGCTCCTGAAAGTTGAAGAATATCTCGAATGCAGTTCTCCAGCACTTCGCGGTAACCTTCCTCGCGCTCCACATGCTTTAGAATGATCCACGCCTGCGCTGTATCGATCTTGCGAATCAACTCGGCGGCGGCTGTTCGCGGAGCATCAGGACGTACAGGCTTTTCGCCCGGCTCAATCAGCCCATCGTTAAAATACACATCTCCGCCGACCAGATGCGGTTCTCGGC
The DNA here is from genome assembly GCA_964408275.1 of uncultured Occallatibacter sp. Lineage (GTDB taxonomy): Bacteria > Acidobacteriota > Terriglobia > Terriglobales > Acidobacteriaceae > Telmatobacter. The sequence continues at coordinate 14,468 of CAYOYX010000007.1, read as the reverse complement.
GCGTTGCCACTTTACCGGCCAGATCCACAAGCCTTGACAGCTCGAAGAGCCGATTGCCGGAAAGTGTGTGTGTGAATTCGTATGGCAGCCGGTTCAGGTTTTGGGTAAAAACGTCAGGCGCAAATTGAAGAATGTTATCGGAGGTTGTGGACATATGCTCCTCGTAACTCACATGACAATTTCATTTCTTATTTGCCGTTCAAGTTAGTCGATAACTCGATTCCCGCAGGCCATCTTTCGAGTAGAGCTTCGGAATACGGGCCAGGACTCTCGCGAAGAACTTCTGGGTCTTTGCCGCGGAGTGTTTTATCGAAGAACGCCAGAACATAGGTTCGTGCAATCTCTTGAACCCGCTGCGCAGAAAGCGTTCCTCGGTGCGAAAAATAGCGTAGCGGAGAAACCAGAGGTTGATCGGTAAAGTCTTCGTGCTCGGCGCCTTTGACAGTGAGCATATAGCCGCCGAAGCTGTTCAGCGAAGTCTTCAAATCGGCAAAATCCGTCGCGTCAAGCGCTGCTTCCACCTTTGCATTAGGGTCAGGAGGCTGGGCGCTTTCTGCTTCTAAAGCTAGCAGCGGTTGGTTACGTCCCCGTTCGCGAATCGCGCTGAAAAACCAGCCGTCCATGTTTACCGATGAGTGAATTCTATAATCTTCCGCGCAAACCGCGGTGGCCGCTGCCCCTCCGAAGGAATGTCCGAGCGCTCCTGCGTGATTGGTATCCATGCGACCAAACCACGCTGTTCCGACTAAACGGTTCATCTGCTCCAGGCGATCCAAAACGAATCGCTGATCCGCAACCCACTTTACCAGTTCTTTGTCCCAGATCGCTCTCACACGCTCCTGAGTGCTGTGCTCTGGATCGTCAATCTCATTGGAAGCATTTCCACGCACAACCCGTCCGTCAGGGAATGCAACCATATTGGCGTTGTAGGTGTGATCGATGCTTGCGACAATATAGCCATGACTTGCCAATTCCTCGGCCAGAAAAGTATCATTGGTCCGCCTCCCTTGCCAGCCATGATTCAAAAGAATAACCGGAAACGGAGCGCTCGCTAGCGCCACCGGCGCATCCCGTCGCGAATGAGTTAGAATCACGCTTTGGTAAGAACTGAAGGCGTTGGCCTCTCGCGGCTCACGGTAACGTGCGAGACGATAAGGAGAAGCCTGTGCCGGGTACCATAGCTGAACCTTCAACTCACGCTCGGAATCTCCGGCGGGTCCGGCATCCTCAATTCGCGTCGGATCCTTGAAGTACAGAACCGATGTGCCGACCGGATAACTTCCTGTCGGTTTCGGTAGGCTGAAGATCGGCAGTATGATCGATAGCAAGACGCTTGCGGCTGCGAGCAGCAGCGTCGGCCATGCTATGATTCTGCGATGTCGAACCCCACTTCTGATTGATTTACTAGCGGCGAAGAATAGAATTCCAAGAGCTGCGTACGCGGGATACATCTGCCAGTGCTGACCCTCCACCTGCACGTGAAAAACAGCAGTCAGGAAGGCGATTGCGACGATCACACGCCAGCTACGCGGCCAGCGATCTAGAAGCAGTAATATCGCCGCGCCAACAATCATGGATACAAGAATTATTTCAAGTAAGCGCATTGCTTGGCCGCGGACCTATTGTCGCGAGATTGCCTTTTTCTCGTGTTCACTTTCCGTGAACAGGATTTGAATGAATTCCTAACCTCAGGCGCTGACCTTCTCCCGCTGCACCGTTTCCTTGGTTGCTTTTGAGGCGGTAGGACGGCGCTGCCGATACGATTGTTCATAACTGCGAAGCTCCTTTTTCATGGCGCGATCCGCTCGCTCCATGCTGATCTGATTCAGAACTACTCCCACGCCGGCAACATCCAGTCGCTCAAGCAGCCGTGCGGAGCGATCCAGTTCCTGCTTGGTTGTCGATCCCGACTTCACAACCAGAATGGTTACATCGGAAACCCTTGCCAAATACTCGGTATGCGCGGAGATCGGCAGCGGACTCGCATCGATCAGGATTACGTCGCACAGTTCGCCCACGTGCTGCAAGCCTCGAACGATTAGATTGAGGCCGGGCGCATCCCTTTCCATGCCAAATTCTTTGTGGCCGTAGATCGATGCAACAGGAGCAATGGTGGCGAGCTTATTATCCTCTGTCTTCTTCCTTCGTTGCAGCAACAGTTGAGACCGGCTGAAAATGTCACTAGGGGTTAATTCCAGCTCATCGGTCGCCGAGGCCACGAATGTTTGCGTCCGCAGTTCGAGACCGCGCAGCTTATCGCTCAGCTCTTTCACGATCGTGCTGGTCCCGCTTTCATGCGTTGGAGATGTAAAAAGAAAAATGCGCGCTCCCGAACTCCTGACGGAATGATCGATGCCCGCGGCCATGCGCAAATAGTATTCGCCCGCTATCTCCCGCTTGAACTCGTTGTTGTCGAGTAGTACGCCGAGTGGATGAAAGCCCACCACCTGCTCGACATCTTGCGCGGTGTAGATTCTCTTGTCCAAAAAATCGATAGCGACAGGAGCGCCGACAGCGAGGGCAAAACTTATCACGATCAGAGCGAGCAAATAGAGCTTCAGCTTGCTTGCTTCCGGATTAAGCGGAGTCAGCGCTGGTGAAGAAATGTGGATCGATCCCGGCGAACTGCTTTCAAGTTCAAGATCGCGTATTCGATCATCGACGGCGCTATATGCTTTTTGCAAGCTATCGATCTCCGGGCCAAGCGCCGTTGCTTTTTGAAATTTCGGAGCTGCCGCAGTAGCCGATTGCGTCTTTTGTGCCAGTTCTTGCGTCAACTGCAGCTCAATCATGCGTGTGCGCGCTACATCCTGGCGCAGCTTGTCCTGCACGTGTTCTCCGGCCTTGCGTCTCAGGTCCGCCATCATTCCGTCTATAGACGCCAATTCTTCTTTGTCTTTTTGATAAACAGGATGATCCGGCCGCAAGCCGTTCATCTCTTCCTGCAATGCGGCTCTCCGGCTAATCAATGAAGATCTCACTCCAGACAGCCCTGGGTCGGCGGCGATCGCCTCATCTGCGGTGGAGTCCATCACAGTTGATCCTCCAGAGCCGCCTGCGTTCACTGCCGTGGCCAGTTGCGCCTCCGCTGCTTCACGCTGCATACGCGCGGCAACCAACTGATCATTTAATTTTTGCGTCGTCGAGTCAAAGGTGTCTGATCCGCCTTCTTTGGACGGCATTGTGGCCACACCAACTTGCTCCATAAGATGCGCCTGCTCTGCCATGCCATCGTCCATCTGCTTCTGCAAGCTGATTTTCTCCTGCCGGAGGGTATTCAGGCGACCGTTCAGCCCGTAAAACTCCTCGTTCTTTGTACGCTCCACGTAAGTGTCGGTTACAGTATTCACAATCTCGGCAAGATCATTCGGCGTTGGACCGTGGAGTCCAATAGTTACCTCATAAGAGGATCCAACTCGCTTGACTTCAAGCTGCTTCTGCAAGAGCTGAATCTCATAAGGCAGCGCCGGTCCCACATAAGACGGCGTCAATCCTCTCCTGTATCGCACGGCGTATGGAAGTTTTGTGATTGAATCCGCGATGATATCGTGCCGCGTCACCGTCTGAATCTGATCCTGAACGTACGATTCGTAAGGGAGTTCAACCTCGGTGTCACCGGCTAGCAGCTTGGGAAACTTCGGCGAAAGATAGACCACGCTGTGCGACTCGTAGTCCGGCTTGGCCTTCTTCAAAAGAAAGAAAGCTCCGCAACCGATAAAGATAAGAGGTATCAGAGTTGCGACAAGCCAGTGGCGGCGAAGGCTGCCAGCCACATCTACACTCGGGCGCGATGAGCCTCCGCCACCGCGCAACGGCGCCGAGGAGATACTATTGGTGTTACCCGAATTCGAATTGTCGGAGACTGAATGATTCATAGCTAACCTTTCCAACTGTGTGAACTGCCGGTTATTGAATGGCGATTGCCGCAAATGTTGCCATCGTCAAAAACGGCGTCACGTTTTGTATCACAACGCTCGCTTTGTTCCATCCGCTTTGGGGCACAAAGACAATGTCGCCGGGATAGAGAGGGACATCATTGCCGCTCTCTGGCTTGAGCAAATCCTTGAAGTGAACGAATTGATTTTTATCTCCAGATATCCGGTGAACGACCAGAATCTCCGGATTTTTGCCAGCCCCATCGCTCAACCCGCCCGCCTCGCCCAGAACTGTAACGACCGTCGAATCGCGCTTCAAAACAATCAGCCCCGGATGCTGCACGCGCCCCAGAACCGTAACGCTCTTTGTCGCAAGAGCTGGCACAAATACCACATCATTGCGGCGCAATCGAAGATCTGTCATCGGGCTGTTCGCGGCCAGCATATCATGCAGTTTTACCCAATAAACCTGGTCTCCCCTATAGATTACGCATTGCTCTGGAAAGGTGCCGTCTGTGCGCGGCTCCATGCCGCCTCGGGAGAGCAAACCCAGCAGAGTCGGCGTTTGATCGAAACTTACCATCCCAGGACTCTTCACATCTCCCAGCAATGTGACATAGTTCGAACTGTATTTTTCCACACGCACGGTCGCCGTCAATTTTGTATAGAAAGGAGATAGTGCATCGACGATCTTCCCTCCCGCTTCTTCGCGAGTCAGGCCGGCAATCTTCATCGGCCCAACCAGTGGGAGCGTAATCCGCCCGTCCGGGCCAATCACATCCTTGCTCGACAAATCAGCATGGCCGGGATAATCTATCGAGATCGCATCCCCCGCTCCCAGTGTGTACTCCTCATCCGCGGACGGCTCAAACTTGCGTAAGGCCTCTATCGAGTTCTGTTCTTGCTTCGCATCAGCGTTGCTCTCCTGGCTGGCATTGCCTGCTTGCACTGCGGGCGGCTTGCTTTCTTTAGCTACAGCCGCTTGCGGATAAACCGCGCCCAGCGCAGCAACAAGACCGCACAGCGTGAACGCGAATTGCTTATTCAGTACTTTCATTTCTTTCTCCTTCGTTCATTGCACTGCTTAACAGCGTCATGCACATCGGTTGCCGGTTCACTCACCTTCTCCCGGAGTCTCGCGCGCTGTGCGTACCCACAGAGTTTCAGCGTGAGATGCGCGCCATACCTCGGGAAGAATCCACAGCTTCCATAAGATGTAACCCGGAACCGCTGCCAAAGTTTTTATAGTTCCCCGCCAGCCGGAGCCGCACGCCGCGGCAACTGATATATGAAACGCGAGTACAAAAAATGCTGCCAGCACATACAGCCTGAGCCACGCAAACGGCAAACAAGCAGTAATTAATAACAGGCAAACCTCTTTGGCAATCGGCGCGGACAGCAAGTCGAGCAGCGGTTCCATCAGCCGCACCCGCCCGCGCAGTAATTCCGCTGCCAACTGGGGAACCTGCTGCTTCATCATGCGCCGCCGTCCGCCCTCCCATCGCGCCCGCTGTGTACGCGCGCCGCCATCCGAACGCGGCATTTCGCCGTTGACAGTAGCTGTATCAATAAACTCCACGCGTATGCCCGCTCGAACCAGATCGAGATGATATTCCAGGTCTTCGACAATCGAGTGAGCACCGTATGGAATCCGCGTCAGCACATCCCTGCTCAGAGCAAAGCCGTTGCCAAGGATTCCCGCCGAAAGGCCTAACTGCTCACGGCCGCGAGGGCGAATCACATTGAATCCTTGAAATGCAAGCGCCATTAGTCTGGTGCGATCGTTCTCCTCCGAGTTGTGAACCTCATAGCGGCATTGCACTGCTTGCGCCCCGCTCAAAAACCTCTGTCGTACCGCATCAATTAGTCCAGGGCTGACGATCGAATCTGCATCAATGACCAGCACCGCCCTCGCAACTCCTGCCAGTGCTGCGGCGAAACCGTAACTTAGTGCGCAACCTTTGCCCTTCTGATCGGGATCGTTCAACTCCACAACCGTTGCTCCTGCAGCCTCCGCCTTTGTCGCTGTCGCGTCTGTGCAGTTGTGCGCCACCACCATCAGCACATCGCCCATTCGCGCTGAGGCGGCCAGACTGCGAATGCAGCGTTCGATCAAAGCCTCCTCATTGTGGGCGGGAATGATAACGGATATCGGAAAATCTACAGACTCTGCATCGTGTTTTTTTGTGCGCCACGACGGCATCAGAGAGGCTGCCGTCAGTATGAGAAGCTCGGCAAGCAAAGGCAGCGTCGCCAGAACCAGCAAGATTCCAGTAATTTCCAGCATAAGCATGATCATGCGATCGGTCTCCGGTGGACGTCATGAACTGAGAATCAACTTGCCGCGGTCATTCCTCAATCCGCTTCTACAGGAACAAGTTCTCGAATAACTCCACCCATCTTCTGACTAGTTGTAGTCTTGGCGGAATTCAACTCAATTGCTAGTCCACGACTGAGCAATTGCTGCACCTGGCGGAATACATCGGGCACCTCGTGAACATGAATAGGAATCAACTTGCCGCTGATTCGGAAAAACGCCCAGTCGCCTTCGGCCTGCGGTATAGGGGTCAACTCCGGCTGAATGCGGCGCAACGCCTCAGCTACTTTCGGAGCCATGCGAAAGAAAAGACGCAGTCTGGCAGCTCCAACCACTTTGACCAGAAGGCTATCCATTCCCGCCAGCCACAATTCGCGCTTCCAGCAGCGGGCTGCATTCATCACGTAAATTAGCGAAGCCAGCGCGTCCGCTCCGATGTAGGCCGTGTTGCTCATATCCAAAACCACGTGCGACCCGGAAAGAACGGCATTGCGAACATCAGATTCAAATCTCGGCAATTGATTGCCCGTGAAATCTCCGTCGATGCGCAATATAGTTGCGCTGCCAATCTTCTCTTTTGTGATGCGCGTTTGCTGCCGGCGCTTCCCTTGCATTGCCATTGCGGCAAGTTGTACAGGCAGATAGCGCGCCAAGCCCAGTGCATTGCTCAAATATCTCTTCGCCAGCCGCGTCGGCTCCTGCATCGTCCGATACAACCATTCCATTCCGTAACTCTGCATCCAGCCCGGCGCGCGGGATACCCTGCCGCTCAGAAAATCAAACGTGCCGCCTACTCCGACACAGACTGGAACTTCCAGACGATGCCGGTGCATCGCAAGCCACTTCTCCTGCTTCGGATTTCCAAAGGCCACCAACAAAATATCCGGCTTGCTCTTTGCAATCTTTGCAAGGATCTCCTCATGATCCATCTCTTCCAAGGGCTGGAACTTCGGGCTGAACCTTCCGGCAATTTGTACGCCGGGGAAGTTATTTTCCATCCATGCCGCCGCGCCCGCGGAACTCTCTTCAGATGCACCCAGCATGAAGATGCGATATCCGCGCTGGCTCGATAACTTTGCCAGTTGCGGCACCAGATCGGATCCCGCCACGCGTTCCTTCAATCCCGCTCCCAGAAGGTGCGAGGCCCATACCAGCGGCATACCGTCAGCCAGAACCACATCGCAACTGGCCAGCGTCTCGTACAACTCTTCGTCGTGAATGGACTTCATCAGAAAGTCCACGTTTGCTGTCGCAATCTGATGGAAGCCGCCTTCAGCTATGCTGGCATCCACCACATCCAGAACTTCTTCCATCGTTAAGTTGTCAACAGCCACACCTAGTATGGCGATACGAGGATCTCTTGATTTCGTCATGGCGATCACTCCTGGTAAGTCGTTCAGGATCGGGCTGTAAAGCTCTTCTTGTCGGTGTGAAGAACGTCATACCCGCGCTGGGGAAGAAAACTCGAATTGCGTTCGAGTAATTTGTTGACAGAAGGGAGGCAACCAATCGGGCCGTGACACTACGAAGGGAGATGGGGGTTATTACCCAAGTACAAAGCCGATAGAACCAATTACGGCTTTAGTCACGGAGAAATCTTTTTTCTCCCTGCAACTTCTGACAATGGGAGTTAATTACTTCGCTCAGCGTGCTCCGCGTTCATTCGGTCTGGCACGGCTTCCACGTCGCTCAGATTCAGTTCTGCCGAAATAGCTTGTGAAAATACTGAGATCGTGACAATCAGGCGGAGGCTGTTCTTGATCCGCGCCAGTCGTCCCTGTACTCCGGCCAGCGGACCGCGCGTCACTCGCACCAATGTCCCCGGCGTCAGCGCATCGCAGCGGTCACAGGGAAGATTGCTGCCCAGAGTCCTGCGAACAGCGTCGATCTCGTCTTCTGAGATTCGGCTCGGCTCATGGTTTCCGCCAAGCAGGCGAACAATCCCGGTTGTCTCCAGAACCTTTACGCGGTTACGCAGAGTAGGTTCATAATGCAGAAACAGATAGCCGCTGAATGCCGGAACTTCGATCAGTTTGCGGCGATCCTTCCATTGATGGACTTCGCGCAGCAAGGGAAGATATGTCAGAAACCCTTTGCTGGTCAGGCCAAGAGCCACGCGCTGCTCGCAGCGATAACCCGTCTGCACCGCATACCAGGCATGACTGGGATTCTCATCGCGAGTTATCTCCCCAATCGTCATTCCGAGACTTAAGCAGGCTTCGCCCATATCACCCCCAGGTGAGCGTTAACAGAAGTGGACTACTACCGTCCAAATAGAAGAATTGATAGCGAGCTGGAGCGAAGCGCTCCGGTGCCAAAACAAAAAGTTGCAATGACCATGAATCAATCACTCATGGTGAACAAGGTCTCTTCCGACTTTGATCTTCGTTCTTGCGGTGTCGGATTCATGAATGGTCCGTTCGAAAAGCCATTCTGCATTGCACCCCAATACCGCCGCGATGTCTTCTCGCATCTTCTGCTTTGGCGCGTGAACACCGTTAATGATTCGGCTCAGATTCGCCTCATCAATGCCCACGAGCTTGGCCAGGCGATTCTGGCGCATTCCAGTCGTATACATTCGAAGCTTGAGATTGGGATAGATACAGTACGCCCTTTCTGTCTAGGGAATCACAGTCTCTTTGAGTGTGCTACGTACGGGGAAGGAGACTGATCTCCGTGAGACCTCTCAATTTGTGTAGTGACGGTCAACGGGGAATCGTTTCAAAATTCCGCCTTACACTTCAATTAAGACTAGGGTACTGTAAATTGAAATAAATTGCTACTAAACTTTAGTACTCAGAAAAAGTATCCTCTGCGATAACCTCTAGGGTATCTGACTCTGAATATTGTATTAACATACATTTTATGAATAATTTATGACTTTCGTTTCGCGCCTCAAAACAAACAGCCAAGGCTGTGGATTCTCGCATTTCTGACAATTCGAATGACATAATCACCTCCACAGCGTTGCAATTTATTGATTCGTTATGCAGATTGGCAACACGCTTGCTAGGCAGGCAAACTCAAATCTCTCCGCTATAAAAAGTCTGCCTTCTTGCGTATCCGGCATCCAGCAACTCGTTACAGCACGGGATCAATCTCGTTGTAAGCTCTGACTGCCTCTTTATATCGAACGGGCATTTGCACCACCGACCAATTTCCTGCCGGCGCTGCAACCGCTCCGGCAAACTCGCCAGTCAGTTCCAGATCCCGGATGCGCCATCTCTGTTTGCCATTGTCATCCGCCTCGCCGCTCAGACTCACTTGATCCAAGGGACCGGAGGATACATCGGCCTCGTCCAATCCGCGCAGCAATCCGCATCCAACCGCCTTCAACAAGGCCTCTTTTCGCGTCCAGAAACGCAGAAAAATGCTCGCCTGTTCTTGAGGCGTTGGCGCCTTCGCGATCAATGCCGCTTCCTTCGGCGTAAAATGCGCGGAGGCGATATCGAGAGCCTCTACATCCCGATGCATTGCCTCCACGTCGATCCCCACTTCACCTGCAGTTGTAAAAGCGATGACTCCCATTCCGCCGGAATGCGATACATTGAAGTGAAGCGCGGAGGCTTCGGCGAGGCAAGGCTTGCCCTGGGCATTCGTTGTCAACTCAATCTTCTCCGGCGCCTTCCGCAGATATCCGGCCAGTCCCAGCCGCAGCATCGCTCGGCAATGCCTGTATCGGTATGAGTCTCGCGGAAAATGAAAGCGTCCCGCGCGGTTCCGCTCTTCAATCGACAAGATGTTGTCGAGATCAATCTCCGGCTTCAGCGGCCTGTCCAGATCGATCATCCAGACGATGATGGTCGTACTCGCCGGCAATTCACGCAGTTGAAAACCCTCGTTCATAGAGTTCCTTTTTACTGCACAAAGGAGGTACCTGACAGAACGCGATGCATATCTCTCCGCTCGTCATCCTTCTCGCTTGGATACCGGTTGGCGCGTTCCTCTTCCGCCTCTGTCCGCTCCGCATTGCAATTCTAGCGAATTTCTTCGCAGGCTGGGCGATTCTTCCCGGTGCAAACTATCCCGCTACTGATGTCGAATTTCCTTACTGGATACTTGGCGTCTGCCTCCCATCCGGCTATCTCCTCACCAAAGCCACGGCCATTGGACTGGCAGCTCTGATCGGTGTCCTGCTCTTTCAATTCGCGGAATTGAAGCGATTCAGGCCGGACATCTGCGACCTTCCTATCGCCGTATGGTGCTGTGTGCCGCTTCTCTCGGCAGCCACGCATTGGCAGACGCTTCATGAGGGGCTGCTGGGCGCAGCTTATCAGACCATCGCCTGGGGTGTGCCCTGGCTGCTCGGCCGCATCTGCTTCTCCAGCGACGATTCGTTGCTCCTCGCTGCCAAGGCTTGCGTCATCGCGGGCATCTGCTACGTTCCAATCTGTCTCGTCGAGATTTGCTCCGGGCCGCAACTCTATGCGCTCCTTTATGGGTACCAACCCTACAGGTGGGTCGGCGCTGTGCGTTACATCGGCTTCCGCCCCATTGGCCTTTTGGAGGACGGAAATCAACTAGGCATTTGGATGGCGGCAGCTACGCTGGTAGCCTTCTTCCTCTGGCTGCATCATCTGGTACCCCGCATTCTCGGCCTGCCCATCAAATGGGTCGCGATCACGCTGGCTGTAGTTACACTGCTCTGCCAGTCTGTTGGAAGCATTTTCTTGCTGCTGGCACTCCTGCCTTTGGCGCTCGTGAAGCGTCGCTCACATCTTCGGACGATTGTTGCTGTCGTGATTTGCGGCATTCTCGCCATTGCGCTCTTCCGCATGACGAACCTCGTATCTCTGCGCTCACTCGCCCATCGCAATGCCGTCGCCGCTTCGCTCTCAAACGCTCTGACAAGTGTGGGCCGCCACTCGCTCGCATGGCGCTTCGCGCGCGATGAAAGCAACATCGTCGCAGCGCTCCGCCTGCCTATCCTCGGTACCGGGCAATGGAACTGGTGGCTAGAGGGCGGCGTCCGGCCCTGGAGCCTCTGGCTGCTTGTGCTGGGAATGTACGGCCTGGTCGGCCTGTTTGCATTTGCATGCATCCTCTTTCTCCCGGTGATGCGCGCAGTGTGGCCGTCCGCCGTAGGCAACCTTCGCAGCATTCGGCTGGCGATGGCCGCCCTCGTTCTCATGGTTGCGATCGATAACCTTCTCGATGGAGCAATGACCTTGCCTTATTTGCTGGTCATGGGCGGTCTGGCAACAAATTCAGCAGAGCGTCCCCGTCATGAGTGATGCAAAGGCTGGTTACCGTAGGCTGTTCTCCCAAAAACCTCCATCGCAGCATTTGACTCCGCGCTGTTACCATGTAGTATGCCGGAGAATTCATGCGCGACCACCTGGCTACATTGCTCGATGATTTTCGCCGCTACGACCGCCAGATAGCGGTCGTTCGCTATCGCGGCATCAGGCGGCGAGCTACCACGTATGGTGAACTGGCGAGGCTCGCGGGTCGCTTTGCGGCACTGCTGGTGGAGCTGGGCATCGAACCGGGCGACCGGGTTCTGATCTGGGCGGAGAACAGCGCCGAGTGGATGGCCGCCTTTTATGGCTGCCTGCTGCGCGGGGCGCTGGCGGTGCCGCTGGACGCCTACGGCAGCGTCGAGTTTGCCAAGCGCGTGGCTGCCGATGTGCAACCCAAACTGGCGGTCGGCGATGCGCTGCTGGTGAGGCAGTTGCCCGCCGATTATCAGCGAATCCCATTTGAAGAGTGGCTGGGTGTGCTGCCTGCCGAAGAGGCCGGGCCAGTTGACGGGCTAACGCACGATACGCCCTTGCAAATTTTGTTCACCTCCGGCACTACCGGCGATCCCAAGGGTGTGGTGATTACCCACGGCAATGTGCTGGCCAGCATTACACCGATTGAGGAGGGCGCGCAGCCCTATATGCGCTGGGAGCGCTTGTTGGCGCATCCGTTGCGCATTCTGCACACGCTGCCGTTGAGTCACGTCTTCGGCCAGACAATGGGCCTTTGGGTTCCGCCGATCTTCACTGCCGAATTGCATTTTGAGAGCCGTCTGGTGGCCTCGCGGCTGGTGGAGACCGTCAAGCGCGAGCGCATCAGTGTGTTGGCTGCTGTGCCCCGCGTGATGGCGCTGCTGAAGACGCATCTTGAAGCCGAGATCCCCAGTCTTGCCGACCGGGTGGCCGAGTCAGAGCGGAAGATGGGGGTGCCCCAACGCTGGTGGAAGTTCCGTGATGTGCATGGCGCATTTGGTCTCAAGTTTTGGGCGCTGATCTCCGGTGGCGGCGCGCTGGCCTCGCCGCTGGAGAAGTTCTGGAACACGCTGGGATTTGTGGTGGTGCAGGGCTACGGGATGACCGAAACTACCGCGCTGATTACACTCAACCATCCCTTTCACGTGGCTCGCGGAACGATCGGCAAGCCGCTGGTCGGGCGCGAGGTGAAGCTGGGGCCGGACGGCGAAGTGCTAGTACGGGGCGCGTCGATCTCCGGCGCGACATGGTCGGGTGGGGCGTTGCATCCGCGCACCGACGAGTGGCTCGCTACGGGCGATCTGGCTGAGACCGAGCCGAGTGGCGAGTTGCGCTTTGTGGGGCGCAAGAGCGAAGTGATCGTTACCTCATCGGGAGTGAATCTGCATCCCGAAGATCTCGAGGCGGCCGTCGAGCAGGAGGCAAACGTAGCAGCCTGCGCCGTGGTGGCGATGGAGACGGCGACCGGCCCGGAGCCTTGCGCGGTGCTGGCCATGCGCGGCATCAGTGACGGAGCGGCGGCAGCGATTGAAGGCGCAAACCGGAGGCTGGCGGAGTTTCAGCGGCTGCGGCATTGGATGCTCTGGCCGGAGCCGGACTTGCCCCGCACATCGACGGGCAAAGTGAAGCGCAAGGCGGTCTCGGAGTGGCTGCGTGGAATTCAGGCGGCTTGCTCGACTGCCTTTACGGGTGAAGCAGCGGGGAATGGAGCCGAGGCTTTCCGTGCTTCGGCGGATTGGCTGCTGGCGCTGATTGCGCAAATCTCCGGCGAGACGCCGCGCGGCGTCGGCGACGAGCTGCGGCTGACGGAGGATTTGCAACTGGATAGCCTGGGGCGTGTGCAACTGGCGGCGGCTCTTGAGGAACGGCTCGGAGTTGGGCCGCGCAGGGGATCGCTGGAAGAGGCGCAGACACTGGGCGAACTGCGCAGGCTTGTGGCTGGCGAGGGCGATGACGAGAACGCTGAATCGGAAGTCGGTAGAGTTCCGCGCAATCTTCTCGAAGAGCGCATTTCAGGAATCAAACAGGCTGCGGAAAATCTCTTTGCTTTGAAGGGCCACGATTTTAGTCGTGCCGCAAGATTTCCAAAATCTACGCTGGCCTTAGCCCCTGAGGGATGTCTGCCGCCAATTTCGTTTGATAATGCAAGTAATTCCGCAGCCCCTGCAGTCTCGGCCTACCGCCCCGAGGCCGCTGATGGAACGGCTTCAATTGCCTACAATGCGCATGAGCTTTCTCAAGCACAATATGTCTATCCGCGCTGGCCCTGGCTGCCTCCCTTTCAGTGGCTGCGCGTGGCCTTTATTGAAGCGGTCGCGCAACCGCTGGTTTGGCTGCTGGCGAATCCGCGCGTGGCGGCTCCGGAATTACCGCTGAGCAACGAGCCGATGCTGATCGTTGCCAATCATGTGACGACCTTCGATGGGCCTCTGGTGCAGTACGCGCTGCCCAAGGCGCTCAGGCGGCGGATTGCCGTGGCAATGTCCGGCGATATGCTGGAGGATTACCGGCACTTCCGCAATCCCGAGAGCGCGCCGGGGACCAAGAGTTTTTATCTCCCCGGGCCGCTGATCTATCTGCTGCTGACGGCTCTCTTCAATGTCTTTCCCTTGCCGCGGCGGCGCAACTTCCAGCAGAGCTTTGCGCACGCGGGGGCGGCGCTCGATCACGGCTACAACGTACTGGTCTTTCCCGAGGGCACGCGTTCGGCGGAAGGTGAACTAGCGCGCTTTCGCGGCGGAATCGGATTGCTGGTGAAGGAGTCGAGCGCGAGTGTGCTGCCGGTGGCGCTGCGCGGGCTGGGCGAACTGAAGGCCGCGGGCCGAGGCTGGTTCCGCTCTGGCAAAATCGAAGTTCGCGTGGGAGAGCCGATTCGCTTCGCGCCGGAAGACTCCGAGGCAACAATCACCGACCGGCTGCACGCCGAGGTAAGCAGATTGCTAGTGTCCTGAGTCAGTAGTTCGTTTACAAAATGAACTGTCATCCTGAGCGGGTGAAAATGATTTTGGAAAATACTGATTCAAATGAACATAACTCCATAGATTCTTGCTGTGTAGGAAC
>CAYOYX010000006.1:0-72442 GCA_964408275.1 uncultured Occallatibacter sp. | reverse complement strand
CAACCATGCCCCCGGTCCAATCTGTCAGGAATGCGCCCGGTCCGTACCCTTTTCGGGTACCCCCCCCCCCCCCCTTTATTTTCAAAACCTTGCCGGTAATTATCTGGTCAACATGGATAAACGAAAATCATCAAATGTGGAAAAATGAAAACCGTCGAATAACCTATTAGGAATCAATAATTCCCGCAATAATTTCTTCCACTGCTTGGCACTGGATAACAAGCAAAATAACCATCATCGTCGCAACGCAGCCTGAACGAGTAGAATCGTGCAGAGACTTCCTCGAAGCGAATTCAGGCAATATCGGAGATGCGAAATGGAAGACGGCGTCGAGGCTGAGAAGCTGCCGGAGCAATCAACAGAAACCATTGCGGAGGAAGAAGTGCCAGGATCGATGCCGGAGGTTGAACACGCCCACGCGCCGCATGGCCACGGAAGCGGAGTTTCCTGGCTAGACATCATCGTCACCGTCAGCGTCGTATTCATCTCCGTGCTTTCGCTGGTCGTCTCCATCGAGCACGGCAGAACGATGGAGAAGATGGTCGACCAGAACCAGAAACTCGTCGTCGCCAGCACTCTGCCTCTTTTGACGTATGGTTGGTGGGATCTTGACCCTGTTACGTTTAAGCCATTGGAGCGGTTGAGCCTACGCAATGACGGCGTAGGCCCCGCAATTGTTGAGAAATTTGAGGTGCGCTACAAAGGCGTTGTTCAAACGAACGATACGATATTGAAAGCCTGTTGCGCGCAGTATATGGGTAAAGGCAAGTATCAATCTTTCTTTGGCGATGTATCGGGAACCGTTTTGCCGGCGCGCGATACCAGAAACCTCATGACCATCAAACCGCTTGGCTCTGACTATAAACTCCTCCAAGGTTTTCAAAAAGTCAAAGCGGATATGAGCTTTCACGCCTGTTACTGTTCGGTACTCGACGAATGCTGGGAGACCGACTTTGATCCCAGCAAGCGCCCGCAGCCGGTCAAAGAGTGCAAGGTTTCGCCCGGGGATAAGCTCTGGTAATCGCGTAGTAAACTGAACACTGTCCACTGTACACTGTTCACTGCTATGAAAGTCTTCCTCACCGGCGCAACGGGATTTGTAGGCCATCATGTGGCTCACGCAATGGCCGCTGACGGCGCCAAACTGCGCCTGCTCGTTCGCAAGACGAGCAATCTCTCGAACCTCGAAGGCATTGCCGGAGAGACGCACGTCGGCGACTTGTCCGATCCCGAATCGCTCAAGCCCGCGCTTGCTGGCTGCGATGCCGTCGTCCACGTCGCGGCGGATTACCGTCTCTGGATTCCCGATCCGCAGGCGATGTATCGCGCCAATGTGGACGGGACGCGCGAGTTGCTGCGCATGGCGCGCGAGGCTGGCGTCAAGCGCTTCGTCTATACGTCGAGCGTCGCCACCATGCACTTCTTCCGCGACGGCACGGTAGTCAACGAAGAGACGCCTGTGACTCTCGCGGATATGGTCGGCCACTACAAGCGTTCCAAGTTCCTCGCCGAGCAGGAAGCCATCAAGGCCGCGCAAGGCGGTCAGAGCGTCATCATTCTCAATCCCACCAGCCCGATCGGCCCGAACGACGCGAAGCCCACGCCGACGGGCCGCATCTTCCTTGACTTCCTCAACGGCAAATTTCCCGCCTACATGGACACCGGCCTCAACCTCGTAGACGTTGCCGAGGTTGCCCGCGCACACGCGACTGCGCTCAGCAAAGGCCAGCCAGGAAGACGCTACATTCTCGGCGGCGAAAACCTCACCCTCAAGCAGATTCTCGACAAGATGTCGGCGCTGACTGGCCTTCCTTCGCCGACGGTCAAGATTCCCTTCGCCGTCGCCGCGACGTACGCATTCTTTGAAGAGTGGATCACCGGCCGCATCCGCAATCGTGAGCCGCGCGCCACGCTGGAAGAGGTGCGCATGGGCCGCAAAAAGATGTACGCATCGAGCGCCCGCGCCCAGCAGGAGCTAGGCTTCCGCATCCTGCCCGTCAATCCCGCAATGAAGGCTGCGATTGAGTGGTTCCGGGCGCACGGGTATACGCAGTGATTGATTCACATAATGAAGCGTTGACCTAATACTGCTATGGGTTAAATTTGGAGACGAAGATGCGAAAACTGGTCAAACTTCTCGTGATGATTGTGGTTGTTCTTATCTTGTCAGTCGGAGTATGGGAGTTGTTGTATCACGACGCGGATAAGAAGGATTTGCGGTACATAGGATGGAGACATGGTATCTATCCATTGGACCCGGATAGTGCGCTTGAAACGATGGTCGGAGATGCTCACCGTGAGGACATGGTATTGGGGAAAACCGAGGCCGAGCTGATCAAAAAATTCGGCTACGTAACCCCATTAAGCCAAGCCGATGATGGTTATTACGGATTTTGTTATAGGACTTCAGGCCGCCCCTCGCAGCCAGCGCTGAGGCTCAGAAACAGCAATTGGATGGTATTGATGAAAGACGGCCGCGTTGAAGACATTGTGCTTTTGAAAGGCTGTTGATCGAGAACCTCCATCTATGACACGCACCGCCATCATCGCCGCCATGCCCGCTGAACTGAAGCCGCTCGTGCGCGGTTGGCTGCGTTCGCGCTCGAACGGCGTCGATCTTTGGCGCAGGAGCTTTGACGGCGGCGAGTGGATTGCCGCTTGCGCCGGAGCCGGCGTCTCTGCTGCCACGCGAGCCTTTGCCGAGGTCGAGAAACTCGGCCCCATCGACAAGCTCATCTCCACCGGCTGGGCGGGAGCATTGCGCGAGGAGCTTGTATCTGGGAAGGCTTACGATATCTCGTGTGTGATTGATGCGCGGACTGGCGAGCGGTTTGTTACAGCAGGTCCGCGAAATGATTGCTGGTTGGTTACAAGTTCAAAGGTTGCCGATACAGCCGAGAAGCAGCGCCTTACCTCCACTTATGAAGCCGCTCTCGTAGATATGGAGGCCACCGTTATCGCGCGCCTCGCCCGTATGCGCGGCATTCCGTTTTATTGCATCAAAGGAATCAGCGATGGCTACAAGGACAAACTCCCTGATTTCAATCGATTTATATCAGCAGACGGGAGCTTTCAACTGACTCGTTTCGTCTTTTTTGCGCTCGTCAGGTCGTGGCAGTGGCCCGCCCTCATCCGGATGGGCGAAAATAGTAGAAAGGCCGCCCGCGCCATCGCGGTCTCACTGCTGGAATTGCTGGATGAACGAGGTCAACCCGACAAGCTGAATGGAAACCCAAACAACAATCGGTAAACACGTTTCAGACGAGAGCCGGAATTTGAATTATTTCCCTGACGAGCATTCCTCAGGGGCTAAAGCCCCCGCTTCTGTTGACGCGATTCATGTCGGGGTTGAAACCCCGACCTACCAGTCGTGCCCTGATACAAAACCAATTGAAGATTTGTTACCCTCGGAGTCGAGCCCTGTTCCAAAGCAGCTAACAGAGACAATCCCCGCAACGATGCGTGCCGTGGTCTATCGCGGCGTGAATGACCTACGCCTGGAGACGGTGCCTGTGCCCGCTATCGGCCCCGGCGAGTTGCTGGTGAAGATCGCCACCTGCGGGGTCTGCGGGACTGATCTGAAAAAGATTCACACCGGCTCCCACTCCGCGCCGCGCATCTTTGGCCACGAGATGGCCGGAACCATTGTGCAGGCGGGAGAAGGCGTAACGAATTTTGCCGTCGGCGAGCGGGTAATGGTCTTCCATCACATCCCTTGCGGCCATTGCTACTACTGCCGCAAGCAGACTCCGGCTCAGTGCGCGGTCTACAAGAAAGTCGGCGCGACCGCGGGCATGGAGCCTTCCGGCGGCGGCTTTGCCGAGTACATTCGCGTGATGGATTGGATCGTCGGCATGGGCGGCGTGGTGCAGATTCCCGATGGCGTTCCGTTCGAGCAGGCGGCCTTCATCGAGCCGGTCAATACCGTGCTCAAGGCCGTAAAACTGCTCCATCTGGCCGCCGACGAGACGGTGCTGGTCATCGGCCAGGGGCCTATCGGTGTGATGTTGGCTGCGCTCTCGCGCCGCACCGGAGCGCGCGTCCTGACCTCGGATTTGTACCCAGAGCGCCACGCCATCGCCGCGAAGTTCGGCCTGCATGAACCGATTCAGGCAGGCACAGAGGACGTAGTTGAACGCGTTCTCGCAGCCACTGAAGGCAGAGGAGCGGATGCGGTGATTTTGGCCGTTGGCGGCACGGCGCTGATTCCCACGGCAATGGCTGCAGCGCGGCCCGGCGGCAAGGTGTTGCTCTTTGCGCAGACCCAGCACGAGCAAGCGAACTTCGATCCCGGCGCGGTTTGCATGGACGAAAAGACGCTGTTGGGTTCATACTCTGCATCAACGGCGATTCAGCCTGAAGTGGAGGAGTTGGTTCTCGGCGGTTATCGCACCGGCTATGATATGACGCAATTGATCTCGCATCGTTTTCCGCTCGAAGAGGCGGTTCAGGCGATTGAGATTGCGTCGCACCCTAAGGCCGACTCGATGAAGATTATGATTGAAACTGCGAATGGAGCGGGAAGAGGATAGGATGGAGCCGAAGGCGACGACGATGAATGCCGCGGTCCTCCACGGACGCGAGGATGTTCGCATAGAGCGAGTGCCGGTTCCCGTTGCCGGCCCCGGCGAACTGGTTCTGCGCGTAAACGCCGCGCTCACCTGCGGCACCGACCTCAAGGTATTTCGCCGCGGTTATCATGCGCGCATGATCGTGCCTCCGGCTCTCTTCGGTCACGAACTGGCTGGAACCGTTGTCGAGGCTGGCGAGGGCGTCAAGGGCTTTGCATCTGGCGACCGCGTAGTAGCCCTCAACTCCGCCCCTTGCGGCGAGTGTTATTTTTGCGCTCGCGGCCAGGAGAACCTCTGCGACAATCTGCTCTTCAATAACGGCGCCTACGCCGAATTCATTCGCATTCCGCAGCGCATCGTGCAAAAAAACACCTTGCACGTGCCGGACAATGTGCCAATCGAGCACGCCGCGCTGACAGAGCCATTGGCCTGCGCCGTGCATGGTTTTGAGGACTCGAACCCGCGCCCCGGCGACACCGTGGCCGTCATCGGCGGCGGCCCGCTGGGGCTGATGCTTCTGCACGTTGCCGCGCTCTACGGTTGCCAGGTGATCGCCATCGTCAAGCACGACGGCCAGGTCGAAGCTGCGCGGCGACTTGGCGCGGCTCATGTTGTGCAGACCAGCAGCATCACAAAGTCGATTCGCGAAACCCGCGCGCTTACGGAAAACAATCGCGGCGTGGACATTGCCATCGAGGCCGTTGGTGTGCCCGAGGCCTGGAAAGAAGCCTTTGAACTGGTGCGCAAGGGTGGCACGGTCAACTTCTTTGGCGGATGCGCCGTGGGCACGAGCATCAAACTCGATACCAATCGCATTCACTACTCGAATATCACGCTGCGCGCCACATTCCACCACACTCCGGCCATCTGTCGCAAGGCGCTCGATCTGATCGCCGGCGGGCGCTTTCAGGCGGATGCTTTTATCACCGGCCATGCGCCGCTCAGCGAACTCAACCACGTCTTTGAGAAGCTGATGAAACGCTCGAACGAGATCAAGACCGCCATTGTGCCTTGAGGCAAGCCATGACAAGGAAAGCAAGGAATTCCGTCAATCAGACACCCGGTAGTACGGCGTTCTCTCAGGAGGAGTTGCTCGCTCGCGGCTGGGCTGCATTGCCTGCAAGCTATCGCATCCCTGACGTTGCGCCGTCGCTCGAAGAGGCTCAGACCTGGTGTAGGCAGTTGGCCGAGTCGCACTATGAAAACTTTCATGTAGCCTCGTGGTTTCTGCCCAAAAATCTGCGCCCGCATTTTCACTCCATCTACGCCTACTGTCGCGTCTCCGACGATCTCGGCGACGAGGTGGGCGACAGTGCCGCAGCTTTGGCGCTGCTCGATCTGTGGGGGCGAGAATTGGATGCCTGCTACGAAGGCCGCGCGCGCCATCCTGTTTTTGTCGCGCTGGCTGAGACCATCAGCGAGTGCTCCATTCCCAAAGAGCCATTCGCCGATCTGCTTACTGCCTTTCGCCAGGACCAGACCGTGACGCGCTACCAGACGATGGAGGACGTGCTGGATTACTGCCGCTATTCGGCGAATCCCGTCGGCCGTCTGGTGCTGTACGCCTGCGCTGAGGTGAGCGAAGAGAACTTTCTATTCTCTGACGCCACTTGCAGCGCGCTGCAACTAGCAAACTTTTGGCAGGATGTGGGCGAAGATTACAAACGAGGCCGAATCTATCTTCCGCAAAAAGATATGCAGTTTTATGGCGTATCCGAGGAGTATATAGCCGACGGCATTTTTACTCCGGAGTTTCGCGCCCTGATGCATTGCGAGGTCAACTATGCGCGGGCGATGTTTGAACAAGGCCTGCCGTTGATCGCCAATGTCAATCGCGATCTGGCCGTCGATCTCGACCTCTTCAGCCGTGGCGGCCTGGAGATTCTGCGCGCCATCGAGCGGCAAGGCTATGATGTTCTCAGCTCGCGCCCCGCAATCTCGAAGAGCAGGAAGCTGGCGCTGCTTGCTCGCGCCGTCACCGGAAAGTTCTTGCCCTTTCTGCGCATCGGGACGCGGATTTGAAGGAAGACCGCATGAAGCACGATCCTCAATTGAATGCGGCCTACGCTGCTTGCCGCCAGATCGCACGGCACGAGGCGAAGAACTTCTATTACGCCTTCGTCGCCTTGCCGGAGTCGCGCCGCAACGCTATCTGCGCCATCTATGCTTTTATGCGCCAGGCCGACGATCTGGCCGACGACGAGAGCCTCTCGCGCGAAGAGCGCCGCCACCTTTTGAATGCGTGGCTGGCCGGCTGGCGCGAAGTCTGTCATGGTCCCGTCTCCGTCGATACGGACCCCGTCTTCCTCGCCGTGCTAGATGCCGTCGCGCGCTTCAACATTCCTCTCAGTCTACTCGATGAGCTAGTCGAAGGCGTGACGATGGACCTCGATCAGGCTGAATCCGCCGCGCCCGACACCTACGCAGCCTTCGCCGAGCTATATAGCTATTGCTATCTCGTCGCTTCTGTCGTCGGCCTGGTCTGCATTCGCATCTTCGGCTACACCGATCCCCGCGCCGAGAAGCTCGCCGAAGAGACCGGCGTCGCCTTCCAGCTCACCAATATTCTGCGCGATGTAAACGAAGACATGGAGCGCAATCGCGTCTATCTACCGCTTGAAGATTTGGCGACTCACAAGGTCTCTCTCGACTCACTGCTCCATCGCGCGCAAGGCTCGCCGCCCACGCCTGAAGAGCGAGCGTTGCTGGCGGCCATCGCACAGCGCGCCGAGAATTACTATGAATCCGCTGAGAAGCTGCTGCCGTTGATCGACCGCGAGAGCCGCCCGGCGCTGTGGGTTTTGGTAACGATCTATCACTCGCTGCTCAAGCGCATCGAGAGAGCCGATTATGATGTATTCTCACGACGCGCCAGTATGCCGATGATTCATAAGCTAAGTATTCTCTGTGCGGGAATGGCGAAGATGTTTTGGGCGCGGTTGTTAGGTTGAGAAATATGTTTTGAGGATTGTCCGCAGAAAGGAATTGGAAAGCCATGAAGCTACCATTATTGAGTTTGGAATCAAAGGTGCTGCTGACCGCTGTAGCGATCTGTATCTATGGCATTCTGCGAATGACACATCTTATTTATTTATCGGACAAGTATGAAATATGTTCTTTATTATTGATCGCCTTCGTGTTGGCAATTTTGGTTCGACGCAAAGAGCGTGATTCCTCGGCTAGAAACGCAGTGTATTTTCTGTCCTTTGGTCTTTACGTCTGGAACCTATTATCAACGGACAAATCGATGGCTGGCGTATTTTTCAAAATATTATTCGTTGTGGTATGTGGTGGGGGGCTTTTGACCAGTGGGCTTTCTGCGATCAAAGAATATCTCAAGTCGAAGCGGAATAAAATGCAAGATGTATCAGCCGATAATTGAAGTGTGCGGGCTTTTACCATTGAGGAACTGATGAGCAACAGCAAAAGCAACCGCAGGTCCTTCGACTCCGTTTGACGCAAAGAGCGCGCCAAACTTCGCTCAGGATGACAGGATTATTGATGAATATATCGGATGAGTGATTTGCAGCCCAATTCGCAAAAGTCCGTCACGGTGATCGGCGCCGGCGTGGCCGGGATGAGCGCGGCCTGCGCTCTCGCTGAGGCCGGGTACCTTGTGCAACTGGTTGAGCAGCGGGGCTACCTCGGCGGACGCGCCAGTTCCTACCTGCATCCCGGTGTCAATGAGGTCATCGACAACTGCCAGCACGTTCTCTTTGGTTGCTGCACCAATCTCCTCGGCTTCTATCGCCGCATCGGCGTCGCTGATCGCATTCACTGGACTAGAGCGATGACGATGATTGAGCCCGGTGGGCGACGCTCGCGCCTCGGTCCCCTCGAACTTGGTCCGCTGCGTTTGCCCGCGCCGCTGCATGGAGCGCCCAGTTTTTTGAATGCAAAAGCCTTCACGCTTGCTGACAAACTCTCGCTCGCTCGCGCGATGCGAGCGATGATGAAGCCGGAGGCGCTGATCGACACGCGCGAATCGCTCGGCGATTGGCTGCGGCGGCACAAGCAGACCGACGGCGCAATCAATCGCTTCTGGCGGCTGGTTATCGCCAGCGCCATGAATGCAGAGATCGATTCGATTGCCGTTCCCTACGCCGCCAAAGTTATTCGCGAACTCTTCATGAACTCCGCCGAGGCGGGCAGCATGGGAATGAGCACAGTTCCGCTGAGCCAGTTGTATGCGGGCGTTACGCCGTTCATCACGGAGCGCGGCGGCAGTTTGCTGCTGAATACTTTTGTTGAAGGCGCGGCCTGGGATGATGCCTCCGCGAAGTGGCTGATCTGCACACGCACGAGTGAGCTGGTTTCCGACTACATTATTCTGGCCCTGCCCTTTGAGGCGATGCAAAAACTGCTGCCGCATCTGCCCGCTGAAGAGGGCGCGGAAAAGCTGGCGCGCCAGATTGAACGCCATGAACACTGGCCGCTTTGCAGCGTCCATCTGTGGTTTGACCGCGAGGTAACCGACCTCGAACACGCCGTGCTGCTCGACCGAGAGATTCACTGGATGTACAACCAGTCGAAGCTGCAAGGGCGCGGCGGCCATTACATCGAGTTAGTCATCAGCGCCTCACGCACCTTCGCAGCTATGCCGCGTGATGCCGCGATTCAACTTGCGCTCCGCGAGCTTGCCGAGTTTTTTCCGCGCGTGAAAGAAGCCAAGCTGGAAAAAGTCGCGCTCATCAAAGAAATGCACGCAACCTTCGGTGTGCGTCCCGGAATCGATTCCGCGCGGCCGTCTGCCGTCTCGTCATGGCCACAGCTTTTTCTGGCTGGAGACTGGACAGCGACCGGCTGGCCATCGACGATGGAGAGCGCGGCGCGCTCCGGTCATCTGGCCGCGGAAGCGCTAGGCATGGAAGCCGGAGAACCTCTCAAGTGCTTTGAGCGCGATCTGAAGCCGCAGGGATTGATGGTGTTAACTAGATAATTAACAGCACGGTTTTGAAAATATAGGAGGGGGGTAGGGGGGTACCCCTACAGTTCTCAGTTGTCAGTTGTCAGTAAAAAAGCCCGGTCTTTGGGTGGTGGTCATGGATTGATTGTGCGCCGGCGACGGATAATTATCTGCAAAACGCAGCCTATTTCGCAGAGACGAGGAAAGTGCCTCTATCTTCACCTTTTCAATGCGCCAGTAGATAAACCCCAATGCAGACCAGGATAGCTGCGGTCCAGCGGCGACGGTCCACATTCTCCTTGAGAAAGAATTTGCCGGCTATGGCGTTGGTGACCAACGTCAGCGAGGACGAAGCCGGAGCCACCAGGCTCACCGGCAGATGATTGAGCGAGAAGAGCAGCGAGAAAAAAGCCAGTGCGAGAAAGCCTACGCCCGCAAAAAAGAGCGGGCAGGTGAGGACGGCGCGAATCGCGCCCATCAGTCCATCGCGAGCGCGAATCTCATCGAGGTCGCCAACGGACTTCATCGCCGCAGCGGTCAACACTTCACCGGCAGTTGATGCCAGCACGATGGCGGCGATCATCGCGGCTGCGGCCCAGAGGCCGGATGGCACGGCAGGGAAGGGAATCGTCATCGCACCTGCTCCTTCTCAAGGACAGGCCGCATTTCTTCGGCGCGGGATGGCGCTTCAATGGCTGTGTTTTCTGTCAGCGAAGGCCCCTGCGTTACAAAGCCCACGCCCACGGTAATCAGCACAATCCCCGCCCAGCGTGCCAGCGAGATCGGTTCGTGCAGCCAGAAGCGCGCGAGCAGTGCAACAACCACGTTGCCCAGGCCTGTTGCGGGCAGAACAAAGGTGAGATCGGCCCACGAGAGCGCAGTCAGGTAGCTGGCGAAGAAGCCGATCAGCAACGCGATGCCCAGCACGATCCACGGCGTAAAGACCGCTGCTACGAGTGTGATGGGATGAGCCAGCGATATTCCCGTCAGATGAGCCATGCCGCGCGAAAGGCAGGAGTCTCCTACCGGCGCGCAGACAGAGACTAGCCCCAGAATGATGTATTGTCTCGGCGAAAGTCTTGCATGAGCCATTTGTAGTTTTCGTTCCTGACGATTGGACGCTGAACAGTGGACAGTGCGGCAGTTAAGGTTCGTAAAGCATATTTCAAAAATGCCTTAGGGGTTCCTGTTGTGATCCCTCAGGGGCTAAAGCTCGCGTTGATATTGCATTACATACGGCAGTCAGGGCTGAAGCCCTGAGTTACCAGTCGTGCCCTGACACAAAGCTGTTTTTTGAAACACTCTCTAGCATCCCATAGGGAAACACTAACCCTAGTATCCCATCCTATCCACAAGGAATTCATAAGCGATGGGATACAAAGTTCAGATACCCGGCCAGTGTCAGGCGCTTACAACCGCGGCCGGCTCGACGGATTTGCTGCGCGCGGCCTTCACCATCTTGTTGCGCTGTGAGCGCAGCTTGAGGAATGCCTTGGCCTCGGTATAAAGCCGGGGCACGTCGCGGTTGACGATCGCCTTCCAGATGACGCGGAAGGCTGCCTTGGGCCGGAAGTAGTACTCGTCGTAGAAGCGGTGCACCATCTCCAGCACGTAGTCGGTAGGCAGGCCAGGATATTCGATGTGCGCCATCTGATGGCCGCCTTCGTCGCTCATCGACTGCGCGTTCACGATGAAGCCGTTGTCTTTGGCGTAATCGTAGAACTCCGTTCCGGGGAAGGCGTGGGCGATGCTGACTTGAATAGTTTCGCAGTCCAGTGACTTGGCGAAGTTGATGGTGTTGCGAATCGACGCCTTGGTTTCGCCGGGAAGGCCGAGGATAAAATCAGCGTGAATCGTCAGGCCGAGGTCATGGCAATCTTTGGCGAAGGCGCGGGCGCGCTCGACGGTTGCGCCCTTCTTGACGTTCTTGAGAATCTGCGGATCGCCGGATTCAAAGCCGACGATGAGCAGGCGGCAGCCGGAGTCTTTCATCGCTTTCAGCGTTTCGCGGTCGGTGGTTACGCGCGAGGTGCAACTCCAGGTGAGACCGAGCGGCTTGATCTTTTCGCATAGCTCGATGGTGCGCGGCTTCTGGATGTTGAAGGTGTCGTCGTCGAAGAAGTACTCCTTCACATCGGGGTAATTCTCTTTGGCCCAGGCCAGCTCGGCGGCCACATCATCGGTGGAGCGCTTGCGCCATGCGTGTCCGCTCAGTGTCTGCGGCCACAGGCAGAAGGTGCACTGCGCCGGGCAGCCGCGCGTGGTGTAGAGCGCGATGTGCGGATGCAGCAGGAAGGGCACGTTGTAGCGCGCGACATCCAGATCGCGCTTGTAAATCTTCGTCGCCCAGGGCATTGCGTCCAGGTCTTCGACCTGCGGGCGGTCAGGGTTGTGGACGATCTTACCATCCTTTTTGTAGCTGATGCCGAGAATCTCATTGAGCGGCTTGCCCTGCGCGAACTCGACGACGGAATAATCGAACTCGCGACGGCAGATGAAGTCCACAGCGGCGCACTCGTTCAGCGCCTTGTCTGAATCGGTGGTCACCGGCGGCCCGACGAAGGCAATGCGCATGGAGGGATTCGCAGCCTTGATGGCCTCGGCCAGCTTCTGATCGCTCGCCCAGCCGATGGTTGAAGTGAAGAGCACCAGGAACTCGTAGTCTTTGCAAATCTTGATGGTTTCGTCGGCGGAGATGTGGTGCGGCGGCGCGTCGAGCAGCCGCGAACCCTCGAGCAATCCGGCGGGATAGGTGAGCCAGACGGGGAACCAGTAGGATTCGATCTCGCGCGTGGCCGGCCAGCGCGAACTCGCGCCTCCGTCAAATTTCTCGAACGAGGGCGGATTCAGCAACAGCGTCTTCAAAGGCATAGTCATCCCCTTCATTCTAACATTTCGTAGGATTTTGTCGGTTCCGGCAGCGCTTGCCAGCCGTCTTGCGTTGGGGCTTACTTTGCGTTCAGTTCGTGCAGCCAGTCTTCCATGTGGCCGAGGGCGCGCAACAGACCCAGCCGCGCCTTGCTGAGATCGAACTCCGTATCCAGCGCATCCTGATACTTCTGGCGCTCATCGATGCGGGCCAACTGCTCCGCCTTCGGGGAAAGCTGCGGCGGAGCGCCCGGAGCGGCAGCGGCGCCATTGCCCAACTCCAGTTGAGACAGCACGGCCTGGAGCTGCTCATTGGCGATCTGTTGCTTTAGACTCGCAATCTCAGCCAAAGTATCCAACTCCAGCAGGCTTCCCGTCAACTCCGCTATTTGAAGTTCATTTTGCCGCTGGGCTTGCTCGGCCTCGACCGTGGCTCGGAGCGCGTCAGCCGCCGACTCCCGCACCTTGGCGCGATGGCCCCAGTCAAACAGCGGCACCTGAATCTGAAATCCTGAAGTGAAGTTGTTGGTTGGGAGGGCGCCGTGATCTAAATAGTAGTGGGCGGCATCGTTCAGTATTCCGGTGCTACGCAGGTACTCCGCGGCGAAGCTTATCTGCGGGATTAACGTATATCTGCTGTCTCCCTTTGCCTGCCGTTGTTTTGCGAGCGCATTCATTTGCGCTGAATCCACTCCGGCAATAGAGTCTTTCCCATCGCTCGCCTTCACCTGGGGAATTTCCGGGATGCTGTCGTGATCCGTTGTAATTGAACCGGCCTGCAAACCTGTGAGCGTAGCAAGCTCTTTTGAAAGGGTTGCGGCGCGGGTTTCCAGATGCAGCCGCTTGAGCTTCAACTGCGCTGCCGTCAGCCGCGCCTGGAGCAGATCGCTCAGCGGGTCCACGCCAGCTTCAGCGCGTTCCTGCTCGATGGTCACCAGCCGCTCCGCGAATTCCTCCTGCTGATGCGCGGCCTCCAACTCGCGTTCGACGGTATCGAGTTCGATGTATTCCGTGGAGGCTTCCAGCGCAACCTGCTCGCGGGCGCTCTTCAGATTGAGATTGGCGGCTTCAACCGCGGCGCGCGCCGCTTTGATGTAGAGCATCTGCGGAAGGCTGAAGACCATCGACTGCGCGGTGCCGTTCAGGATCGAGGGCACGCCTCCGGTAAAGCCGACAGTTGGCACTGCGGGAAGCCCCGAACCGAGCATCAGGCTTGGTACAAAAACATCCTTGGTCTCGGAGTGCACGGCTTGCGCCTTGCGCAGATCCGCCTCGGCCAGCTTGACGGCGCTGGAATTGCGCTCGGCAAGTTCCACGACCGTCGTCAGCGAGTTCTGCGCCGAGAGCGGCAACGGAGCCACAGTCAGCGCCGCAGCAATCAGGAATGCCCAGCCCTTCAACGGATTCTGTCCGTTCTTCACGAAGTCGATCCCTTCATCACTTCAAATCCAGAGCAGGCTTGTAATCATGCGCCAGGGCCAGAGCCGCCGCGCGTTCCTGGCTTGCTCCCGCTTTGTCGCCTAACTTCAGCTTCAGTTCGGCCAGCCAAGTGTGCGCCACAAACGCCGGCGCATCCTCGCTCTTCGAGTTGCCGGCGAGATATTCTTCCAACATCTTTGCGGCACGCGCCGGGTCGCGGCTGGTTGCGAGCAAAATGGATGCGCCGGAATAGAACGCCACGCCCGCGTGCTTATCCCTCTCCGCTGCGCTTTGTCCGCTGCGCACCGCCGACTCCATCTCCGCCCAGCGCTCGCGCCCGCGATAGAAGCGCGCCAGCGCTATCCAGGGAAAGGCAGGATGCGCCGACCACCCGATCATCTGCTTGTACTCACGCTCCGCCGTGCCGTAATCCTTGCGCTGCTCGTCAAGATGGCAGCGGAGTTCGTGGGCGCGCGCCGCGTCAATCTTGTCCAGTTGCTCGGCTACGCGCTCAGCCTTGTCGATTCCGCCGCCCACCACCCCCGGCGCCGAGTAGTAATAATTCGCCAGGTCGGTGAGCGCCTCGCCATTGCCGGGATTCAGCCGGACTGCCTCTTCAAACTCGGCCTTTACCCGCTTGGCCAGCCTGTATGCACTCAGAAACGATGCCCTGCGCGCCTTCTCTCCCAGCGCTCGGGCCAACCACATATGATCGTCGGAGTTGTGTCCGTCCAGCTTGACTGCCTGCTCGCAATCGTTCGCGGCCTGATCCCACTGCTCCAGCGCATACTCTACGCGGCATCTCAGGTTATAAGCCTCAGCATTGCCTCGCTGCGCCAGCGGATTCAGCAAGGCAATCGCTTTATCCGCCTCTCCGGCTTCCAGCGCCGTTTTAGCCAAGGCAAGCTGCGTACTCACTCCGCCCGGCGCAGAGGCAAAAGCGGCCACGGCTGACGCCATGCCCAGCACCATCCCCAACCCTGCAAAACCCAGCAACACCTGCTTTTTCACCGCACAACCACCGCTACGCCATCGCGCAACGAATCTCCGTTGATCGATCTGGTCGCCACCAAATCCCCCTCCCCTATTCCAGAGAGAATTGCTACCTGGGTCAGATTAATGCTCCCAATCGTCACCGGAGTTCGCTGTAGCCTGTTATTCTCAACCTTATAAACGAAGGTCTTGCCATTCTCATCATGCAACGCATCGCGCGGAATGCTCAACGCGTTCGGCTCGCTTGAAATGGTTACCGTCACGTTCACATTCGTCTCCGGAAGCAGGCCGCTGTCAGAGTCGTCAATCTTCACCAGCACCTCGCCCACACTGCGCGTGCCCCGGTTGATCACCGTCACAGGTGTCCGCTCGATATGCCCGTTCCAGACGCGTCCCTGTTTGGCGTCCCACTTGATCTGAATCTTTTGTCCAACTTGCAGGCTTCCGATCTCCGGCTCGTCAAAGTAGGCGCGTATCCGCTCATGGTGCAGGTCAGCCACCTGGATCAGGAGTTTGCCCTCTTCCACATATTCGGTGCGTCCGACCTCAACGTCATAGACTGTTCCCGCCACAGGAGCGCGCAACACCGTTTGAGCCATTACTTCGCGCGCTGCCGTCAGCCCGGCCTCCGCGTCGGTCAGCGCCGCCCGCGCCCGCTCCACCTCTGCCGGCGAATAGCGGCTGGTTGTACTTTGCTCCATTGCGCGAAGAGTAACATCGGCCGCTTCCATCCGCTGCCGCGCCGCTGTCACTTCGCTGGAAGAGGCTGCTCCGGCGGCGTTCAGCTTAGTCAGCGCAACCATATCCCTGCGCGCCTCGTCGCGATCCAGCCGCGCGCGCGTCTCGTCGGCCACAGCCGTATCATGCTCCAGTTGGCTTCCGTTGTGGGTCGCGGCCTCCAACGCGGCCTGCGCGGCCTTCACGCCGCTCTCTGCCGTTGCCAGATGGGCGCGCGCTTGCACATCATCCAACACCATCAGCAGCTTGCCTGCTGCCACCACGTCTCCGGGCTGTATGTATACCGCCTTGACCGTGGTCGAAATCGGGCTGTAAATTGCATAATTCTCTTCCGGCTCAACGCGGCCATTGGTGCTGACTTCGTTGATCAGCGGCACACGTGCGGCAGTCGCAGCATGAACCTGAACGCGATCCTTCGTCAGCGAACGCACCAGGATAAAAACGGCAATGATCAGCAGGAGTGCGCCCAGCCAAAGCCAGCGCCGGTTCAATTGGTTTCTTTCTTCTATCATTCAGGCAACCAAAAATAGTATATAGGACGCGGACTCCAGCACGATCTCTGGCCAGTAAATGAGAGTGCCTCGTACAATAAAGTCATGGCTACCGAAGCACGTTACACCGACGATCACGCCAAAGCCGGTCTCGACTTTAACTTTCCCTCCATCGAGACCTGGCAAAACCAGTTTCCGGGCTACGAGATCTCCATCGACGACCCGGAGTTGACCTCCGTCTGCCCTAAAACCGGCCTGCCCGACTTCGGCACGCTCACCATCCGCTATAAGCCGAGCGAGCGCTGCCTCGAGCTCAAATCGCTCAAGGAGTATCTCTTCTCCTACCGCAATCTGGGCATCTTTCAGGAGAACATCGTGAATCAGGTGCTGGAAGACGTCGTCAAAGCCTGCAATCCGGTCTGGGCAGTAGTTCGCGGCGAGTTCCGCCCCCGAGGCGGCATCGGAACGACCGTCGAAGCCCGCTGGCCGCGGCCTGTCTAAGATTTTGGAGGGAGCAGGGGCATTTATGCCATGGATGGAAACTTGCAATTTATGCGGGCTTCAGCCCAGGAAGTATATTGATTCGTGATGAGATAAAAGATATGGGAACAGTCTTCAACCAGCCTGAGCCTGCCGAACTGCTCGAACTCACCGTCATCATCCCCGCGCGCAACGAGCAAGACTGTCTCGCTGCTTGCCTCAAATCCCTGACCAGCCAAGCCGACGATCTCTTCCAACTGGGCCGCGACTGGGAGTTGATCGTTGTGGATGACCACTCCACCGACCGCACTGCCGAAATCGCTCGTAGCTTTGTCGTAGTCACGGTTCTCGAAGCCGGCAAGCTGGAGCCAAACTGGACCGGCAAGAATAACGCGATTTGGACCGCTGCGAAACAGGCGCGTGGCCGCTGGCTGCTCTTCACCGACGCCGATACCATTCACGAGCCGGGAAATCTCCACCGCGCAATGCATGAAGCCGCAAAGCATGAAGTTGGCGTGCTCAGCTATTCGCCACGCCAGATTGTCAGCGGCCTCGCCCAGCGTTCGCTGATGCCGCTTGTATTTTGCGAACTGGCTCTAGCCTATCCTCCGGCGAAAGTCTCCGATCCCGCTCAACGCATCGCCGCCGCCAACGGCCAGTTTCTGCTTATCGAACGCGAGGCCTATCGCCGTCTCGGCGGTCACGCAGCTGTCGCTGAAAAGGTTCTCGAAGACGTGGAACTCGCTTACCTCGCCAAGCGCCGTCACATTGGCCTGCGTTTCCGCTACGCCGCCGATGCACTCTCCACGCGGATGTACCGCTCAACCGCCGCGATGATCGAAGGCTGGACCAAGAATCTCGCGCTGCTCTTCCATAATTGCCTTGCGCTGGCGCTCTGGCGCGCCCTCGACATTATGCTTCTTTTCGTGCTTCCACTGCTGGCCATCGCGGTGTGGAATCAGCCTTTCGCTCCGCATATGCTGCCCTGGGTCTACGATGGATGGCTGCTGGCGCTTTTATGGGTTCGCAACCTCTTCCGCTTCTACGGCCGCGTAATCAAATCCAACTTTTCCTTCTTTGATTGCGCCATTTCGCCGATGGGCCTGCCGCTGTTTGTCGTGCTCCTCTACCGGAGTTGGTTTCAGCACCGCATCTTGAAGCAGGTAAGCTGGAAGGGCAGAAGCTACAAAGCATGACTCTTTCAAGGCATTGGGAGGATATATTTTGTCCGGCGGTCACCTCTTTATAGTCCGCTCTGCGACAGGCTGACACTGATTTTCTTCCAAATTCTGCCCGGATGGCTCTATAAAATAACTTGCGTGACCGGGAACACTTGAGGCGCCTTCGGTGTCTAAGAGAATAGAATGCGTGGGATACTAGTTCTGGAACCGGTATCCGTCTCCCGCGCACTCGAAGGCAGTTGCGGTATAGTGGGAGGATTCTGATATGCAGGCGGACCTCACCATGGGCAATTTTGCCAGCACGTTGACGTTTCAATCCCAGGAGTCGGCTCTGATCGCGGAGTTGCAGACTGGCTCGGAGGAGGCGTTTGCGTGGCTGATCGCGCACTACCACCAACCCATTTACTCGCTGCTTGCGCGCGCCGTGCAGGATAGCGCGGATGCCGCTGACCTCACGCAGGAGGTCTTTGTGAAGGTCTTCCGCGGAGTGGGCAGCTTTCATGGCGAGTCGTCGCTGCGGACGTGGATCTATCGCATCGCGCTGCGCGAGGCCTCCAACCAGCGCCGCTGGTGGGCGCGGCACCGTCAGCAGGAGATTCCCATCGAGCAGGAGATGGTGGAGAGCGAAAGCGGGCAGCCGGTGCTGCTGAAAGAGATGCTGGTCGACTCGGCTGAATCGCCCTATGAGACAGTGGAGCGCGAGGAGAATCGGGCGCGGGTTGAGGCGGCTTTGAAGCAGGTTCCGGAGCCATTCCGGACCACTCTTATCCTGCGCGACATTGAGGGTTTTATCTACGAGGACGTAGCGGAGATCGAGGGCGTGAACCTGGGGACGGTCAAATCGCGGCTGGTGCGGGGACGCGCCGCCTTGAAGGCGATTCTGACGGCTCCGGCGCAACAGAATGTTTCTCCGGCGAGAGCCGGATTTGAGATGCCCCTGAGAGAGGAGGCGCGATGAACGGCTGTAATGCAATGCGGACTAGATTTACCGAGTACCTGGATGGCCGTCTGAGCGGACGCGAGATGCAGGAGATCGCCGCCCATCTGGAGGGTTGCAAAGAGTGCGCTGTGGAGTGGAACTCTCTCAAGCTGGCGCAGTCTTCGCTGGCCGCGTTGGGTCCGGCGCCTGCGCCTGCGGACCTGCAATTGCGGATTCGCGTGGCCATCAGCCATGAGCGGGCGCGCCGTCAGAGTCCCTTCCATGCCTGGAATCTGGCCTGGAAAAATACGGTTGGACCATTCCTGTTGCAGGCGGCGGGCGGCTTTGTCTCCGCAGTGCTGCTAATGGGCTCGGTCGCTGTAATGGTAGGAATGTTTGCTCAACCGGAGAAGGTGCAGGCTACGGCTGATGAGCCGCTGGGAATGGTCACCGCTCCGCGCTTCCTCTATCTCTCCAGCGTCGCGGGCGCCGACCCGATCAACGCTATCTCCGGCTCGGTGGTGATCGAGGCCTACGTGAACGGCGCGGGCCAGGTCTACGACTATCGCATCGTCTCCGGTCCCACCGACGACGCCACACGGGCGCAGGTGGAGAACCTGCTGCTGTGGAGCCGCTTTGAGCCGGCCCGCCGCTTCGGCCAGCCCATCCCCGGATTAGCGGTGCTATCCTTCTCCGGTGTATCCGTGCGTGGGTAGAGAACTTCCGCCCGCGCTTCGGCCAGCGCAGGCGGCGCAGTGCAATAATATCGGAATGCGAAAGAGCTGTTTGTTCGTAAAACTTCTCTGTTTGTCTGTCGTTGTTGCCGCTTCGGCCAGCGCCTTTGCAACTCCCGCCATTTGTAATCCACGCACCTTCGGCGCCAAGGGAGACGGCGTAACTAAAGATACTGCGGCGATTCAGAAAGCCATCGATAGTTGCGCAAATGTTGGCGGCACGGTTCGTCTTACGGCGGGAACGTATCTCAGCGCGCCGATCGTGTTGAAGAGCAACATCACGCTGCAAATCGACAAAGGCGCGACGCTGCTCGGTTCTCCCGATCACGCGGATTACCCAGCGTGGACGGAGTTTCGTCTGCCGGGATTGCAATCGCTAGTGAGCGCAACCAACGCGATGAATATCTCCATTACCGGCGAAGGCGTAATCGACGGCAACGGCGAGAGCTGGTGGGAGATGGCGCGCAGCTTCAAGAACTCCGGGATTCTCGGCTCCGAACATCCGCGGCCCAAGCTGATTGTCTTCGACCACTGCAAACACATTCGCATTGAGGGAGTGACTATCCAGAATTCGCCGATGTGGCAACTGGTTCCTTATTACTCGGACGACGTGGTGATTCGCAATGTCAGGATCCTTGCGCCACCGCATTCACCGAACACTGATGCCATCGATCCCTTCTCGTCGTCGCACGTGATTATCGATCATGTTTTTGCGGACGTGGGCGATGATAATGTCGCGATCAAGTCGGGGGCAATCAACTCGCCGGGGCCGGATGCGCCCAGCCAAGAGATCACCATCACCGATTGCATTTTTCTGCATGGGCATGGCCTTTCCATCGGCAGCGAGATTGCAGGCGGAGCGCGGAATATCCGCGCCGAGCGCATTCACTTCGAAGGAACCGACAACGGCATTCGCGTAAAAGCCAATCGCGATCGCGGCAACGATGTCAGCCATCTTATCTTTCGTGATATTTCAATGAAAGGCGTGAAGAACGCGCTGATTATCAGCGAATACTATCCCAAGGTTCTTCCGCCTGCAACAGAAACCGCGCAACCGATTACGCGCCTCACTCCGCGCTTTCACGATATTGTGCTGGAGAATGTTACGGCGGAGGGAAGCGATTCCGCGGGAGCGATTGTGGGATTGCCGGAGGCTCCAATCATCGGCGTCGCGCTGCGCAATGTGAAGATCGGCGCCAAAACTGGAATGACGATTGCTTATGCCGAAGTGAGCGGGGAGAACGTGACCGTACAGGCTGAGAGCGGCGAAGCGATTATGAAGCAGGCGGGCGCGAAGGTTTCCTTGCGCTGATTGTGAGAGCAACTAATAAAAAAGGCTGCGCCTTTCGACGCAGCCTCTTCTGTTGGTTGAGTTTCAAATGCCTACACGCCGCTGAAGGCGGAGAATCCGCCATCGACAGGAATTACCACGCCGGTAACAAACTCCGAAGCCGGAGAGAGCAGCCACAATACACATCCAAAGAGATCTTTGGATTCTCCCAGGCGTCCCATCGGCGTGTGACCGACGATTGTCTTGCCGCGCGCGGTCCATTCGCCTGTATCTTTGTCGGTCAACAAAAAGCGGTTTTGATTGGTAAGGAAAAATCCCGGCGCAATCGCATTCACGCGAATCTTCGGCGAGTACTCCTGCGCCATGTGCACGGCCAGCCACTGCGTGAAGTTGCTCACCGCCGCCTTCGCCGCCGAATAAGCGGGAATGCGGGTCAGCGGACGAAATGCATTCATCGAAGAGATATTCAGAATCGTGCCGTACCCCTGCTCCGCCATCACTTTTCCAAAGGCCTGACAGGGCAGAATCGTGCCCAGAACATTCAGGTCGAAGACCCAGCGCAAGGCATCGGTGGGCAGATCGAAGAACTTCAACTCCGCGCTGGTCGTGGCCTGCGGCTTGTTGCCGCCAGCGGCGTTGATCAGGCAATCGAGCTTGCCCAGGCTCTTGATCAACTCCTGCGATACCTGCGCAACGCTCTCGCGATCAAGCGCGTTGAACTTGAAGAAGGAGACCTGCTTGCCAAGCACTCCCATGCGCTCGATCAGCGCCTTGCCCGCATCTTCGTTCATGTCGAGGATGGCAACCTGCGCGCCGCAACCGGCCAGCGCGACAGCCATATCGCCGCCCAACACGCCCGCGCCGCCGGTGATGGCCACCGTCTTCCCCTTGAAGTTGTACATTGTCGTTAGTTCCGCAAGATCGAATGACTCACTGCTCATAGCTTCTCCTGTTCCAGTGATAACTCCGTGAATAATTCCAGTTAGCGCTGAATGCGAGCCGATCCGCCCTTGGCGAATGCGCGTACCTGATCGACGGTCGCCATCGTGGTGTCGCCGGGGAAGGTGGTCAGCAGCGCGCCGTGCGCCCATCCCAGCTTGATCGCTTCCTCGGGCGATTCGCCGTTCAGCAGGCCATAGATGAAGCCAGCCGCAAAGCCGTCGCCGCCGCCCACGCGATCGATCACATCGAGCTCGGCCGTCGGCGCAGTGTGCGTTTTGCCGTCCACCCACGCAACAGCGCTCCAGCTATGGTGATTGGTCGAATGCACCTCGCGCAGCGTAGTGGCTACCACCTTCACCTTGGGGTGCTTCTTGATCACTTGATCGATCATGCCAAAAAAGACGCTGGGATCGAGCTTCGATTTAGCCGCAACCTCCGGCCCAGGAATGCCGAGACCCTTTTGCAAATCCTCTTCGTTGCCGACCAGCACGTCCACATTCTCGACGATCTTGCTGATGGTTTCGACGGCCTTCTCCGCGCCGCCGTGGATATTCCACAGCTTCTCGCGGAAGTTCAGATCGAAGGAAGTGACTGCGCCCGCGGCCTTGGCTTCCTTCATCATCTCTGCAGCCAGTGGAGCGGTCGTCGGCGAGAGCGCCGCGAAGATTCCGCCGGAATGAACCCACTTCACGCCACCCGAGAAGATCGCCTTCCAATCGAAGTCGCCGGGTTTCAGTTGAGCGGCAGCTTCGTTGCTGCGGTTATAAAAAACCACCGGCGGGCGCACACCGTGGCCCTGATCGCTGTAGACGGTGGCCATGTTGGGGCCGTTCACGCCGTTGTGCTTGAAGCGCTTGTAGTAAGGCTTCACGCCCATCGCGCGTACGCGCTCGGCGATCAGATCGCCAATGGGATACTCCGACATCGCGCTGGCGATTGCCGTCTTCATGCCAAAGCAATCGGACAGGTTGGCGGCCACATTGAACTCGCCGCCGCTGACGTGAATCTTGCACTCGGTCGCTTTGCGGAAGGGAATAATTCCCGGATCAAGCCGATGCACCAACGCTCCCAGCGACAGAAAATCCAGTTCCGCATCTTTGCGGATATTCAATCCATGACTCATGACTCACTCCTTGTTGTTCTTCGCAAAATTTTGAATTTACAAAAAAATCAGGCATTGCGTCCCAGAAAGACGGGCGCGATGTGCCGGTTATAGAGATTCTCCGTCACATTTTTCGCAATCACAGCTTCATTGGCTTCGAGCAGGCCGAGATAGCGGTCGCCCATCTTGGCAGCAACCTTGAAGCCGACGTGCAGCAACTGGCGCAGGCTGCTGTTGTATGCAGCGGCTCCACGCACATGGCGCAGCGCGGAGGTAAACTGCGCTGAATTCCATGTTTTCACTTCGGCGGGCGAGGGCAGCTTGCTGCGGTCGATGTCAATGACCGTGGCGTAGGGCGCGCATAATTCTTCGCTGTGCGCAAAGGCCTCGGCATAAATCTCCTGAGCCAGCGCGAGCGCATCTCCGCCGGCCTCGGCCAATCCGATCAGTTCCTCCAGCCACGTGGTTCCAGCGGTCTTCAGATGCAAGCCTGCGTTGAAGCGCTTGATCGTCGAGTGAATCACAGGATAGATGGAGAATTTGTCCGAGCCTGAGTGTACGCTCAGCTTGAGATTTTCCGGCAGGCCAAAGTGATTGACCGCATAAGCAATCGCCGCAACGTCAAGAACGAACTCGCGCTCGAACTGCGCCAAGTCGCCCACATAGTCCACGCCCTTGTTGAAGCGGCCGCTGAATTTGGGCGCAATCGTCTGCACGGGAATGCCTTCATCGGCAATAGCGGCGAGAATGATGAGCAGCTCGACGGGCGATTGCGCGCTGTCGGTCTCGTCCATCGAAACTTCAGGAATGAAGTTGCCTGCGCCTTTGACGGCGACGATGGCGCGGTAAATTTCGCCGGCCTTCTTCACGGCGGTGAGATACTTCTGCGCGGTCTGG
Source organism: uncultured Occallatibacter sp. (assembly GCA_964408275.1). Classification (GTDB taxonomy): domain Bacteria; phylum Acidobacteriota; class Terriglobia; order Terriglobales; family Acidobacteriaceae; genus Telmatobacter. The sequence goes on along the minus strand of CAYOYX010000006.1, from coordinate 48,910 downwards.
CGCAGAATCTCCGGCGTAATCTCGAAGCTGTCGCTGACGCCTTCAAGCTGGATGCGCCCGATCAGTTCCTTGTGCTTGCCGACAAAGTGATCGATCTCGGCGGCGGGCGCCGGCTGGCCGATAAAGTCGGCCACATCGTGCGTGTAAAAATCGCAGGCGCCGAGGAAGCGGTTCAGCGTCTGCAATGTGATGTGGTCGGCGTCGCAATAGTAGGGCAGCTTCCAGTTGAGCGCCTTGACGGCGGCATCGGCGGCGGCGCGCGTTGTGGCCGGCTCGGAGCCGATGATGGTATGTTCGCGGTTCGATTTGTTCCACACGGGAATCACTTCAACGCCGCTCGCGAGAGCCTGGATGCAGGCCTGCAACTGTGCCTTGGCCTGATGCGCGAAGCGGTCGCCGGTTCCTACGGAATACTTGGGAAGTTTCAAAATTTCTCTCCTGTTGTTTGTGATTCTAGAGCCGGCTGCGATGCGCCCACAGCCCTAATCCGGGATTGGAGATGAAGAAGATCTCTTCGCCATTAACCTTGTTAATGCCCAGCGAAAGCTTCGCGGGATCGTAGCGCTTCTGCATCGCGGTCAAATCGCCGAAGCCGAAGCCGACGCCCTCGACCTCTTCTTTCGTCAGGTGGCCGGGGCACCAGGTAATCTTGAAGCGCCCTTCCGATGAGCCGTGAATCAGGTGCGCGGCGGCGCTCAGATCGTTGGCCAACTCGGGATTTTCCGCGACAGCCTTGAGCGTTGCCGGGGTGCCGCGATAGCCATACTTACGAATCAGCGTGTCGATGGTTTTGTCTTCACCGAATTCCTTTACCGCCGGAGCCAGCACGATCAGCTCCGCATTGTCGGCCAGAGCCATGCGGGTGCGATAGACGGCTTTGTTGCCCAGCCAAGTGGAGTGAAACTCTTCGGGATCGAGATAGACGACAGCCTTCTTGATCGGATTGGCGACAATCTCGAAGTTGACCTTGAGGCTGAGTTCGGCGGCCTTGGTGAAGCACTCCATATCATCGCCGATAAAAAGTCCGCGCACGGCCAGAGTGCCGTCGGCTCTGCGGCTCACCACCGTCTGTACATAGACGATGGGCAGATGCTTGAGGAAGTGATCGGCGGCGTAGTTCAGTACGTTGCGCACAGGATTAACGGCGCGACCAAGAATGCGCTCCATTCCGTAGACAGCGCCGAGATAATGGCTGCGATTGATGCCGTCGCGGCCTCCGGTGCCGACCAGAATGTTCTTGTTGTAGTTGGCCATGCCGATCACTTCATGAGGCACGACCTGGCCGATGGAGAGAATCAGATCGAAGCCGCCGCGCGAGACCAGCTTGTTGACCTGCGCCGGATATGCATAATCCAGCTTGCCTTCCGATTGCTCGCGAATGAACTCGGCGGGAACCTCGCCCATTGTCTCGATGTCGGTGCGCCAGTTATGCACCTTGAAGAGATCGAAGGGCATCTCGCCGAACATGGCGGCGACCCGCTCTGGATTCATCGCCACATGGGTTCCCAGCGCGGGCAGAACCGCTTTGAGCCGGTCGCCATAGTGCTTCCACGCGTAGCGCGTCAGTTCGCCGGCACGCGAGTGAGCACGAGTCTGATCAGGCGGCACAGCCAGCACGTTCTTGCGCGGGCCGAGCTTGGCCAAACCCTCCACCAGCAGATCGTTCAACTGCTGAGGCGTCAGATCGGTATCGGGATTTCCTACTGCGCAGTAAAGACTCATGCGGCGAACTCAACTTTCTTCAGCCCCGGAGCAAGCAGGACCATGATGAGCAGGGCCAGAAGATAGACGCTGCCGCAAATGAAAAAGAGCTGCACATAGCTGTGCGAATGTCCCAGGCGGTAGCCCGCAAAGGTGATCAGCGAGACGCCGAGAGCTGAACCGGCCATGCTGCCGATACTAGTGACAGACCCCACATGACTTTTTGGAAACATATCCGAGGTGGTGGTGAAGAGATTAGCCGACCACCCCTGGTGCGCCGCTGTCACCAGGCTGAAGATCCCAATGGCCACCCACTCCGAGTTGACAAAGGCCACGGTGCAAATGGGAAGCACGAGAATAGCGCAGACAAGCATGGCCGCAAGGCGCGCGTTGCTGGGCTTCATGCCCATGCTTAGAAATGGCTCGGACAACCAGCCGCCGAAGACGCTGCCGACGGCCGAGGCGCTATAGCAGACAATCATCGGAAGTCCAAGATGAAAAATGTTCAGATGGAATTTATCGCTAAAGAAAGACGGTATATAGAAGAGCAAGAACCACCAGACCGGATCGGTGAGGGACTTGCCGACCGTATACGCCCAGGTCTGACGATAGCCGAGCAATTTGATCCAGGGGAGGGATGGCTCCGTCGTGGTTGCCGCCATTCCATCGCTGATGTAACGCAGTTCCTTGGCGGTGAGCGAGGGATATTCACTGGGCTTTCGGTACAAGATGTACCACATCAATATCCATGTAGAGCTGAGGGCGCCCGTGAGTAGAAAGGTAGCGTGCCATCCAAAGTGGATGACCACCCAGGGCACGGTCAGCGCAGCTAAGACTGCGCCGACATTGGTTCCGGCGTTGAAGATGCCGGTGGCCAGCGCGCGTTCTTTCTGCGGGAACCACTCCGCGACGGCTTTGATGGCCGCGGGAAAGCTGCCCGATTCGCCCAAGCCCAGAGCGAAGCGCGCGACGCCGAACTGCATGACGGTATTAACCAGACAATGGCCCAGCACCGCCACGGTGCGGAAGCCCATCATCCCCAGGAAACCGACTCGTGTGCCTACCTTGTCAATAATCCGCCCGGAGAACAGCAGGCCGATCGTGTAGGCGACAAAGAACGCATCCACCACATAGCTGTAGCCCACCTCGGTCAGGCCGATGGATTGCGCAAGGGTGGGTTTGAGGAGCGAGAGAATCGAGCGATCCATATAGTTGATGGTGAAGGCAGCGAAGAGCATGGCGCAGATAGTCCAGCGCACACGGCCGATTCGTTCCTTTGGCGAAGAGATATTCTCGGCCTGGACGTCCTGCGAGAGATCAACACTCATACACTGCTCTCCTCAAAGTCGGTATGCCTTCTTGACCAGCCCATAAGTCAGCTCGCGCGCAACTTCAAAGGCTTCGTCCTCGTCCAGCCGGTGCTCGGTGACGAGTCTGGCCAGGAAGGAGCTGTCCACGCGGCGAGCCACGTCGTGACGCGCCGGAATGGATAGGAAAGCCCGGGTGTCGTCGTTGAAGCCTACCGTATTATAGAACCCCGCCGTCTCGGTAGCCTGTTCGCGGAAGCGCATCATGCCTTCTGGGCTGTCATGGAACCACCACGAGGGTCCGAGGCGCAGGCAGGGGTAGTGGCCGGCCAGCGGCGCCAGCTCGCGGCTATAAGTGGATTCATCGAGCGTAAACAGAATGATCGTCAGCTTGCTTTCATTGCCGAAGCGGTTGAGCAGTGGGCGCAGCGCATTCACATAGTTGGTCGGCTGCGGAATATCGGCGCCCACATCGCGGCCATATTTTTCATACAGTAGGCGATTGTGGTTGCGCACGCTTCCTGGATGAATCTGCATCGTCAGGCCGTCTTCCAGGCTCATCGCGGCCATCTCGGTGAGCATCTGCGCCTGGAAGAGAACCATCTCGCGCTTCTCGGCCTTGCCGCTGAAGACTTTGTTGAAGAGCGCCTCGGCTTCGGCCAACGGCAGGTCGGCGGTCTCCGCAGTCAGATGGCCGTGATCGGTCGAGGTGCAGCCCAGCGCCTTGAAGCGCAGCCGTGCCTTGCGCAGAGCCTTCAGATAGCCGGACCATGTTGCGGTGTCTTCGCCGGTCTGTTCGCCCAGCTTGAGAATCGACTGTGAAAACCCTGCAAACTCCGGATCGACGACCGGATCGGGCCGGAAGGCGGGCAGAATCCGTCCCTTCCAGCCAGAGGCGCGAATTGCCTGTACGTCTTCCAGCGAGTCCAGCGGCGAATCGGTTGTCGAGAGCACTTCGATGTTGAAGCGCTCAAAAAGCGCGCGCGGCAAAAACTCCGGCGACTTCAGCTTCTCCGCAATCGTGTCAAAGAAAAGGTCGGCCGTCTCCGCTGAAAAACGCTGCTTTAGCCCGAAGAGATTCTGGAAGACGTAATCCATCCACATTCGCGACGGTGTTCCGCGAAACAAATAATAATGGCTGGCGAAGATGCTCCAGACCTTGCGCGGGTTCTTCATCTCCGCCACGCCGATCTCCAGCTCCTCCATCGAGATTCCCTGGCTGTAGAGCATCCGGTAGACGTAGTGATCAGGCTGGATCAGCAGCTTTGCCGGATTGGGGAAGGGTTCGTTCTTGGCAAACCACGCCGCCTGCGTGTGTCCGTGGGGGCTGATGATCGGCAGGTCTTTGATGCTGGCATAGAGCGCTTTGGCTATCTTTCGTGTGCCTGGCTCGGAGGGAAACAGACGGTCTTCGTGGATAGGCATGATTGAAATTCTACCTCTTGAGGGAATGACGTTGAGATCGGACCTAAGTAGTCCGGCCTCCAGTATACACTTGAGAACGCAGCCTCAACTTCGTATGCCGCGGATGAATAATGGTGAGCCGGATAGCCAACGAACCTGATGCATCTCTCCGCCGGTTGTGATATTCCTTTGGAGTCCGGCAATCTCTGCCTGATCAGATCCCACGTGCCGACTGCCACCCACTCCGCGCGCCCTCGCATAAGCCCCGCTCTGGGGACGTTCGTGTTGCTGATTGGCCTCAACCTGCTCAACTATATTGACCGTTATATTCTTCCCGGCGAGCTATCGCTGATTCAGCGCGAATTCCACTCGACAGATCAGCAGATGGGCGCCCTGACCACGGCGCTGTTCATCTTCTATATGTTCGCCGCGCCTCTGACCGGCTGGCTCGGCGACCGCTATCCGCGCAAGCCGCTCATCATTGCCGGCGCGGTTCTGTGGAGTCTCGCCACGCTCGCCACCGTCTGGGTTCACGGCTACTGGACCTTCTACATCCGCCAAGCCTTTGTCGGCATCGGCGAGGCCACCTTCGGCATCTTCGCGCCTGCCGTGCTCGCCGACTTCTATCCCGAGCGCGAGCGCAATCGCATCCTCTCCATCTTTTACGTGGCCATTCCCGTCGGCGCGGCGCTCGGCTACATGGCTGGAGGACAAATCGGTTCCATTTGGGGCTGGCGCGCGCCCTTCTTTGTCTGCGCTGTCCCCGGCTTTATCATCGCGGCGCTCTATGGTCTGTGGGGCAGGGAACCGGAGCGCGGCTCCTGCGACCATATCCGCCCCACCGCCAGTCGCGACACCGTCCTCGGCCTCTTCCGCAACCCCGCGTTCCTCACCGCGACCTTCGGCCTCGCTACGCTCACCTTTGCGATGGGCGGCATCTCCAACTGGGTGCCGGAATTCCTTCATCGCAATGCCGGACTCACCATCGCCAACTCCAGTTTGGTGGTCGGCGCAGCCACGGTTATCGACGGCATCGCCGGAACCCTCATCGGTGGCTGGATTGCCCAGCGCTGGCTGCGCACCAATCACCGCGCGCTTTATCTGCTCTCTTTCTGGAGCGTCGCGCTCACTCTGCCCTGCGGCCTGCTGCTCTTCTTCGGCCCCGCGTCGTGGGCTGTTCCATCACTCTTCGCCGCCGAGTTCTTCCTCTTCCTCAACACCGGCCCGCTCAACACCGCCATCGTCAACTCGGTCTCCGGCCCGATTCGCGCCACCGCCGTCTCCGTCAATCTCTTCTGCATTCACTGCTTCGGAGACACCTTCTCGCCGCAGATCATCGGCTATCTCTCCGACCGCACTCGCAGCCTGCGCATCGGCCTCGGAGCCACGCTCGTCATGATGGTCGTCTCCTGCATCATCCTCCGCGCGGGCGCGCGCTTCGCCCCGCCGCTTGAAGAGAGCGCATAAAAAATGACAAAAAAGCAAAAGCTCCGACCGCGTTGCGCAGCCGAAGCTCCTGCCTTATTTCTTTTTTCGCCCGCGTTATTTTGCTAGAGCGGCGACAGCCCGCGTGGGCTTGTAGCCCGACAGGCCGTAGTAGGCCACGTAGATGTAGCAGATGATCGGCAGAATAAACGCATACTGAATTCCGATCTTGTCAGCTAAAAAGCCCATCAGCGGCGGAATCACTGCTCCGCCCACATTGCCAATCGTAATGACACCCGATCCCTTGCTGGTCATCGGTCCCAGTTCGGCGATGCCCAGAGCGAAGATGGTCGGATACATAATGGAGTTGGCCAGTCCGCAGAGCACCAGGCTCCAGATGGCGACTTGACCCGTAGTGAACATCGAGATCAGCATCAATGCAACGCCCAGAATGCCCAGGAATACCAGCATCTTTTCCGCTTTGATCCACTTCATCAGGAAGCTGCCCAGGAAGCGTCCCGCCATGATGAACAGGTAATAGGCCGTAACCAGGATTCCGGCTGTTTGCAGGTTGCTGATGCCTTGCTGCTTGAAGTACTGAATGGCGATTGCGGCCAAGGCGATTTCTACGCCCACATAGAAGAAAATTCCAACCATGCCAAGTACCGTGTGCGGAAAACTCCAAATGCTGCGACCCGGCAGCGGCGAGTCATCGGCTGGCCGTGAGGAGGCAATCGCCGGCAGATGCAGGAACCTCACCGTAATGCCTAGTACAAGCAACCCGGCTGCGATATAGACGTATGGCATCTCAAGCATATGCGCTTCGCCGACGGCATCGGAGATTTTGCTGGTATCGGCCAGAATGAAGCGGGCGGCAAACCATCCAGCGGCGGCTGAAGCACCTGAGTTAAAGGCCTGCGCCAGGTTCAGCCGCGCCGATGCGCTATGCTCGGGACCAAGAATCGCAACATAAGGGTTGGCCGAGGTCTGCAAAGCGCAGACGCCTGTGGCCAAAACGAAAATCGCTGTCAGCGTCAGAGGAAAGCTCACCAGATTCGCTGCCGGAACAAACAACAGCGCGCCCGCCACCATGATGAACAGTGAGATCACCATCGTGTACTTATAGCCCACCTTCTCGATCAGCTTGCCGCTGGGAACCGAAAAGATCAGGTAAGCAAAGAACCAGGCCGATGTCGCCAGCATCGACGGCCCGTAGGGTAGATCGAAGATCTCTTTCAGCTTGCCTACCAATTGGTTGTTGAGACTGGTGAGGAATCCGAAGATGCCGAACAGTGCCGTAACAATGATGAACGGCACAAGATAGTTGGGCGCGCCTGTGGCCGCCGGTGCTGGGTTTTGCTTTGCCATGAATATTTTCTCCGCTCTCATCAATCCGTCTCTGCTACGCGCGCCAATCGCCTGCTGGAATCAGCCGAAGCATTAAGCCCTCGACCGGCACGCAGGCAATATCAAAACCGCGCTGAATTCTATCCAGATAACTCTAATGCATTAGGGGCAAGGCAAGTCCAGTGCTAACGAAAAAATGGCTCTCAATCCAGCAACGAACAACTATTCCCCAGCCCCTAGTCCCTGGTCCCTGCCTCTCCATTTACACTGGAATTCCATGATTCCCACACTTGCATGGACGCCGGAAGGCGTTCGCTTTATCGATCAGACCCGGCTCCCCCTGGAGGAGAGCTATGTGCTTGCCACAACTTACGAGCAGGTTGCCGATGTCATCGTCACTATGGTCGTTCGCGGCGCGCCGGCCATAGGCGTCTCGGCGGCCTACGGCGTCGCTCTCGGCGCACTGCGCACCACTGCCAAAACTCCCCAGGAATTTGCGCCGGAGTTCGAACGAATCTGCGCTCGCCTCGCCGGAACTCGCCCGACTGCAGTGAATTTATTCTGGGCCATCGACCGCATGAAGGAGCTCTTCGCCGCACAGCTCTCGGCGGGCGCAACTCTCGCAGAAATCCAGGAAAAGCTCCTCGCCGAAGCCCACAAAATGTACGAGGAAGACATCCGCGCCTGCAAGACGATGGGCGCATTTGGCGGCGCGCTATTGCCCGATGAAGGCGGCGTACTGACTCACTGCAACGCCGGCGCGTTGGCCACCTGCGGCTACGGAACCGCTCTCGGCGTTATCCGCTCGGCTGTCGAACAGGGCAAGCGGATTCACGTTTTCGCAGACGAAACCCGGCCCTTCCTGCAAGGCGCGCGCCTTACCGCATGGGAACTGTTGGCCGATCACATTCCCACCACTGTCATCTGCGACAACATGGCCGCCAGCCTGATGCGCGCCGGAAAGATTCAGGCCGTGGTCGTCGGTGCGGATCGCATTGCGGCCAACGGCGATGCCGCCAACAAGATCGGCACCTACAACGTCGCCATCCTCGCCAAAGAGCACGGCATTCCGTTCTATGTCGCAGCGCCCTGGTCCACCATCGACATGGCCACGCCTACCGGCGACTCCATCCCCATCGAGGAGCGGCCCGCAGTTGAAGTCACTCACCACGGCGGCCGGCAGCTCACGCCCAACGGCGTCGGCATTCGCAACCCGGCCTTCGACGTAACCCCGGCGAAGTATATCGGCGCCATTATCACTGAACGCGGCCTGCTGCGCGCGCCCTTTGCCGACTCGCTCAAAGCGATGGAGCGGCAGAGCAGCTAAAACCATTTTTCAGCGGCGATCCGCTCCCTACCACGCCAGCAGTTCATCCCCAGACGCTGTCGAAAGGAAGGCCACCGGCGGGGCGCAAGGCTCAGGGCAGTCGCCTGTACAGTGAATCGATTCAGGGCCGGTGGATTTGGCCGCCAGCAGAGCTTGTTCCGCTTCGCGCAGAACCACCACCGGCGAGCGGCCCATACTGGTGGTGATGCCGAAGCAGGCCGATAAGCGCACGGCGTCGTTGTTCACATGGAAGGGCGCGCAGAAGACATCCACACGCAGCCGCTCAGCCAGCATCACCGCGTTGACGCTCGAACAGCCGGGTAGCGCAATCAGGAACTCGTCCATGCCGGGGCGGCCTAAAATATCGTAGCTGCGCAATAGACGAGCCGTGCGCGTCACAACCTGGCAGAGCAGATCGTCGCAGGCGTCCGTGCCCAGCCGCGAGTTCCAATGGCCGAAGTCGTCGATGTCAAAGAGAATCATGCACAACGAGCTGTTCATCCGCTGTACGCGATCGGTCTCGCGAAAGATCATTGAGAGCATCGTTTCGCGGTTGTAAACGCCGGTCAGCCGGTCAGTCTGCGCATTCAGCGTCGCTGCCTCACGCAGCATCTCCAGCTCGCGCATCCGCCGATGTTCGCGCAGCACAGCCTCCACTCGTAGCCGCACAAAGGCCGGCTCGGTCGAACGCGGCAACAAATCGTCGACGACTCCCTCGGCCAGCCGGTCGATCCACTCCTGGGTTACAGTGTCCGAAAACAGGACAATCGGGTACGGCCTGCCCGCAGTCTCTCCGCGCGCCGCCGCCAGCAACTGCCCGATTTCCATCCCCGGCAGATTTACATCGATCAATGCCAGAGTCGGAGCATGGACTGCGGTCAAGGCGGGAAGAGCAGCTTCGGCGGAGAGATAGATATCCACGCGCGCTCCTTCGGCGGCCAGCACGGGTTCAATCACGGCCAACAGCGCAGGCTCAGCAGATGCAAGTAGGTAGACCGAAGTGGAGTGGGCTAGCATCCTGTTAATCCTCTCTAACGGATGCATCGGCTGTAGTTAGAAATAATTTAGAGCGTGAGAGAGATTATTGTCTGTGTGCAATGACTTTAGAGCGATGAGTTGGGTACTGAAGGTCACCGGCGGTGGAAATCATGCAGGAAAAATCGCATCAAGCCACAACTTCCAGAAGCTCATAGCAGCCGCTTCCAACGCGGCGCCGCGTTCGTTGGCTTCTTCGCGCAGACTCGCAGCATTGATGCCCGCGTGGTGCAGTTCACTGGCATGGCCAACGTACCAGCTCTCCAAACCGGCAGCCGTAACCTCGGGATGAAATTGCAATCCCAGCGCGAAATTGCCGACGGCGAATGCCTGATGCTCGTAGCGCTTCGATCTGGCCAGATGAACCGCGCCTTGCGGAAGATCGAAGGTGTCGCCGTGCCAATGAAAGACACTAAGGCCGTCGGCAAGCAGTGGAACAAACCATGCAGGCGGCTTCTCACTCGATGCGGCATCAAGTGGAAACCAGCCGATCTCCGCGCCATGTGTTCCGGGATAAACCCGTGCGTCCATCGCCGCGGCCATCAGTTGCGCACCGAGACATATTCCCAGAATCGGCTTTCGCGCAGCTAATCGCTCCCGTATGCAGGCGATCTCGTCCTTCAAAAATGGATAATCCTGTTGGTCGTAAACCCCGATCGGACCGCCAAGCACGATGAGAAGATCACAGGACGCAGCCAGCGGCAAGGGGAAACGCGCTGTAGCTGCCAAGACGCTTTCAATCTCAAATCCCCGCTCCAGAAGCGGCGCTTCCAGCGTGCCGAGGTCTTCAAAGGCAACGTGGCTGAGGACGAGAGCGCGTTGTGTGTGCGTCAGCATGGAAACAGTGTATGCGATCTTGCCGCTGCTTCAATCCACAAAATCCACCTTCGGCTCAATCTCGATGATGCCGCGTTGGTGGCCCATCTCCAGCAGTTTGCGAATGGCCTCGCGTCCGTCGGCGCCGTAGTCGAGCGTGCGCTCGTTCACATACATACTGACAAAGCGGCTGGCCATCCGTGTATCCAGGTCGCGCGCAAATTGCATCGCATATTCCAGAGCCTGTTCGCGGTGGTCCAGGCCGTGCTGAATGCTGTCGCGCAGCGCCTTGGAGATGATCTTGTGCGCCGCCGCGCCTAGTGAGCGGCGAATCGCGTTCCCGCCCAGCGGCAGCACCATGCCGGTCGTCTCCCGCCACCATGCGCCCAGGTCGAGAATCTTGTAGAGGCCGCTGGCGGTGTAGGTAAGCTGCCCCTCGTGGATAATCAACCCGGCTTCAAATTTCCCCGCCAGAATCGCTGGAATAATCTCATCGAAGGGCACGACTTCGGCCTGAATCTCCGGATTGAAGATCTTTAGCGCCAGGTAAGCGGTGGTCAGCGTGCCGGGAACTGCGATCTTGACGCGGCTCAGATCCTCCAGTGCAAGCGGCTTGACGGAGACGATCATAGGCCCGTAGCCCTCGCCCACGCTGCCGCCGCAGCCCATCAGCGTGTAATTATGTTGCAGCGAAGGATAAGCATGAAAGCTGATTGCCGTTACGTCGAAGAAGGCTTCGTCGCGCGCGCGCAGGTTCAGTGTTTGGATGTCGCACAGCGTGTGCGTGAAGCGATAGCCGGGAACGCGAACCTTGCCGGTGGCCAGACCATAGAACATGAAGGCGTCATCGGAATCGGGGCTGTGCGCGATGGAGATTTCGATGGTCTCGGCCGCAGTGGCGATAGCTGATTTCTCTTTACTCATGGAAGATCAATGTCCTTTCAACGGACGGCTGCAATGAAGATTCCGATGGCTTGCTGATGGTTCTTAAGATACCTCGGCACAAGTCGGTGTTTTGAAAGAGCACGGTGTGATCCGTGCAAAAATACAACAAAAAACTTGGGCTTCATCCGGTTGGGGATTGCCCGGTCTGAAGCGAGACTCAATCAGACTTCCTTATAGCTCAGTCTCCTGGTCGCTCTCTTCAATCTCGTCCACGGTAGTATCAGCGCCCTTTGCCATCTTGGAGCGACTCCGAGATCTCCAGATAAGTACGTGGAGCGTCATCCCGGCAGCCGCTATCAGCAGCGCTACTAGCGAGATGTGAAGGACAATCATTAACCAGCGCATTGCAGCTATCCATGCTCAGAATATCAGACGCCATCAAATTAGTTCAGCGCCCATGTGCCGTTGCCAGAGTGAGTACGGACCACGGATACTCAACTCTAAAACAGATTCAATCCTTCGACACCCAGGTCCACATCGTAAACGGCGTCATTGGTGGCGAGGATGACGGTTCCGAGGGGTGAGAAGGCCAGGCCGACGAGGTTCGCGCCGGAGAGGGCAAGCGATGCTTCGCCTTTGGGGGTGATGCGGACCAGGCCGCGTCGTCCTTGAAGGCAGGCGGCGAGAAAAACATTGCCCTCGCGGTCGAGAGCCAGACCCTGCGGGCGGCCCAGGCCGCGGTACCAGACGCGGGCTTCACCGTTGGGTTCAATGGCGTACACAACATCATTCGAAGAGAGTGTGGGGCCGGTGACGTAGAGGGTTCCAGCCGGACCGACGGCGAGGTGATAGGCGGCGGCGCTGGGTTCGAGCGTCGCATGAACAAAGATCTGGCGCTTGGAATCGATACGGAAGATGGTGCCGCTGCGGTCGCCGACAAAAAGCGTTCCATCGGCGTCAAAGGCCGCGCCGGTGGCGACGCCCATGCCTTCGACGTAGAGAGAAGGCTCGCCGCCTTCGTCGATGCGGTAGACGTTGCCCTCGGCGCGCGAGGTGACGAAGAGAACGCCGTCGGGCGAGAAGGCAAGGCCGGTGGCATTGAGGATGTCGGTGACAAATGGAGTTCCACGGCCATCGGGGCTGATGCGAACGATGGAGACGGGAGTTTGTTTGCCGCGCTGGCCGCTGATGGTGGCGTAGATCATGCCGGAGCCGCTGACTGCGGGATTGCAGACGGGATGAAGGCCCTCGGAGAGCTGGCGAGCTACACGCAGCGGCACGGTGTTGCTGGAGCCTGCTGAGTTGCGGACTTCGATCATGCCTGTGGAGGCTTTGTCAGGAACGCGGAAGGCGAGCGAGCCGGGGCGGCTCATCAAGATGTGAGCTTGATGGCCGGCGACGAGGACGGTGGGCAGAGCCGAAGCCAATGGGCCGAGATTAGCGCCAGTCAGTTCGACCTCGCCTCCAGGCAGCGCGGCGGCGGGCGCGAGATCGTCAATGCGCGGCAATGCGAGGGATTTGGCGGCGGATTGGGTGGCCTGGGGCATGGCTTAAATCCAGATGCGTAGCAGAGACGCTATACCCAAAGCATACAACCCCGCGCCAACATCATCGAGGACGATGCCCCAGCCTTCGGGAAGCCGTTCCAGATGGCGAACGGGAAATGGCTTGGTGATGTCGAAGAGGCGAAAGAGAATGAGCGCGATGAGTGCGTGGCGGAGATCGAAGGGACTGAAGAGCAATGCGATCCACTGGCCAGCGACCTCGTCGACGACGACAAACTGCGGATCGTGTTTGCCGGATTCGCGGGCAACGACGGTCGAGGCGGGGATGCCGAGAATCAGTGTGAGGCCGATGCCGATGAGCAGGGCAATGAGCAGAGCCTGCGACGTGGGATGGAAAGCAAAGGCGTAAGCGGCCCAGAGGAGCACGGCGGCGACAGATCCCCATGTGCCTGGGCCGGGCTTGCCGAAGCCGGCGCCGAAGAATGTAGCGATGGTCCACCATTGCATGGAGCGGGCTTTTTGGACGGGAGTTGCAATAGATGGCTCAGTTTTCATAGTCGTCTCTGCTTTGGCCAGTCAGGCCGCCCAGGTCTTCTAGAACTTCTGGATCGAGGACGGGCGAACTGATCTTGTAGACGCCCATCGCCCACTTGCCGAGATCGATCTTGCGGCAGCGGTCGCTGCAAAAGGGAAAGTCCTCGTCGTTGAATCTGACGAGCATTGCGCAAGTGGGGCAACGCAGCAGCTTGGCGGATTTTTTCTTTGCGGCCATGAAAATTGTTCTTGTTACCTTGATGCTCAAAGTGCGATGACTTCGAGACCGGGAATGAGTTGAAAGTGGCGTAGAATGGCGGTCACGACCGCGTAGCCGACCTCAAGGGCTGTAGCGCCGATGAGTAGATCCAAAGACGGAATGGTGACCCCTACAGATCTCTGTTCACCGTCGATTCTGCCGGCGAGAAATGCCGTGGATTTGGTGTAGGGTACGACTTCCAAATCGGTCAGCAGTTCCTGAATGAATGCCTCCCGGCGAATGCGAATTCGAGGTTCCATCGCGCGATAGACAGCGTGGACGATCTCGGTGAGGGCAACGGAGGAAATTGCCAATTGTTGTGATCCAACGGCAGACGCAAGTTGGGCAAAAAGTTGTAAGGGCGTATCGCCGCGACGCTCGGCGGCGATTACGATGCTGGAATCGAGGATCAATCCCATTCGGGCGGATTCAGCGGTTCGTTATGGCTGTTGATTGCGTCTTCAAGATCATGGCCGAAGTTCCCGTCGAGTGTCACTGTCGATCCGCGCGCTTCTGCTCGGGCGATGATCTCCGAGAGCAACAGTCCTGGACGCTTGACCGGAGGGTGAATAAACGCTATGGGGTGCGCATCTCTCTCGATCACCACCTCAAAGCCTTCATCGACGTGGGAGATGACGGCGGCAAAGTTACGGGCGGCTTCCGCTTCCGGGATGTGAATCGTCTCCATACTTTTGATGATAACTCGATTCCGGTTTATAGTGGGCCGGAAATTGCTCGCGCCACAACGTCGTAGTCATGAGCATCGGTGATCTGGGCGCGGTAGTATCGGCCGGGTTTTAGATTTTCAAGAGCGCCGAAGTCGTTGATGTAGAGTTTGCCGTCGATCTCCGGCGCATGGAATTCGGTGCGGCCTTCCCATAGCAGCGGCGTCTCTTCGCTTTCGCCTTCAGCGAGGACGACGAGTTCGCGGCCCACCCACTGCTGCTTGGCGCGCTTGCTGATGGATTGCTGGAGCTTCATCAGTTTGCGCCTGCGGGCTTCAATGGTGCGCTTGGGAATCTTTGCGTCGAGTGAAAAAGCGCCGGAGCCTTCTTCATCGGAGTAATTAAAGACGCCCAGCCAATCGAATTTCGCCGCTGTGATGAACTCTTCGAGGATGGCGCTGTCTTCGGTGGTTTCACCAGGAAAGCCGACAATGAAGGATGTGCGAAGTGCAATGCCGGGAACAGCGGCGCGAACTTTTTCCAGAGTCTTGAGAAAGATTTCCGCGCTGCCGCCGCGCTTCATGCGCTTCAAAACATCAGGCGAAGCGTGCTGGAGAGGCAGGTCCAGATACTTGCAGATGTTGTCGTGCAGGGCGATGGTGTCGAGGAGGCGCGACGTGATGCGATTGGGATAGGCGTAGAGAAAGCGGAGCCAGCGCAGGCCGTCGATTTTGGCGAGCGCGTCAAGAAGTGTGGCGAGACCGTCCTTGAGGCCGAGGTCTTCGCCGTAGCAGGTGGTGTCCTGGCCTATCAATGTGATTTCGCTCGTGCCGCGCGCGACGAGTTGCTGAGCTTCGGCAACGACAGATTCATATCTTCGCGAACGAAATTTTCCGCGCAGGTTGGGGATGACGCAGAAGCTGCAGGGGTGGTCGCAGCCCTCGGCAATCTTGATGTATGCCGAGGACTTCGGCGTCGTCAAAAAGCGCGGTGTGGTTTCGTCGTAGAGATAGGTGGGCAGCAGATGCGCCGCGCCTTGCCATGCATCGCGGCGGAATCGTCCTTGCTGTTCGCGGTGATCGCCTTCGGGCCTTCCCTGTTTGTGTGTGCCCGATTGCGATTCCTGTCCTGGGCGGGTTGCGGCGGATTGACTGCTGAGGATGTTGAAGGGCGAGACAGCAGCGTGTGCGGCGAGTCCCGCAGCTTCGAGAATGGATTCGAGTTCTCCAGTGCCGACGACGGCATCAACTTCAGGAATGCTCTTCTGAATTTCGTCGCGATAGCGTTCAACAAGGCAGCCGGCGACGATGAGTTTGCGCGCGCGGCCCGAGGTTTTGTGGCGAGCCATTTCGAGGATGGTATCGATAGATTCTTGTTTTGCCGTGTCGATAAAGGAGCAGGTGTTGACGACGAGAATTTCAGCATCTTCGGGATGAGATGTGAGGCGCGCGCCGGCGTGGTCCAGCAGACCCATCATCACCTCGGAGTCGACGAGGTTTTTTGGGCAGCCTAGCGAGACGAAGCCCACGGTGGGAGGCGCGGGTGGGGAAAGTTTGGTCACTTGTTTATTGTAGACGCGTGCACAGTTCGACGGAGCCAGGAAAGTTTTCTATGCGGAATAGTCAGGGAAGAGGTTCACCAACGTCCTTCATCGCAATAGGCCTTCCATTCTTCTCAGTTGAAAGGAGGCATTTGCTTCTACCGACCGTTGCCGAATGCACCGCATTGCCGCGCGCGCAATCTCTATGACTCTACACCAAACTGTCTAGCTTAAGCTATCGTTATAGTTATGGTTTCTTCGCCAATTAAACAGACTGCATGAAGCCTATGCACGCGCTCAAGCATCTTCTAAGTAAGGGAGCTGGAATGATCTATCTCACGCGGCGGGCTACCTTCTCAGCTTCGCACTACTACTGGAATCCGTCCTGGTCCGACGAAAAGAATGAGCAGGTCTTTGGCCGCTGCGCCAATCGCAACGGTCACGGCCACAACTACACGCTGGAGGTCACTGTTGCGGGCGAACCGGATCCAACGACTGGCTTCGTCGTCGATCTTAAATGGCTGAAAGACATTATCGAGCGCGAAGTTCTCGAAGCCTGGGACCATCGTCACCTCAACCTCGAAGCGCCGGAGTTCGCGCAAACCATTCCCACCACCGAGAATATCGCCATCGCCGCCTGGAATCGCATCGCTCCCGCAATTCAATCGGCAAGTGCGCGCTTGAGCCGGGTGCGCGTCTACGAGACGCCGGAGATTTTTGCCGAATATGTAGGTAAGCAATGAAAGTCTCCTTTGGCCGCCGCTACTCGATCTCCGCCAGCCACCGGCTGCATACCGACGCGCTTTCGCCGGAAGAGAATCTCGCCGCATACGGAAAGTGCAATAATCCACACGGCCACGGCCACAACTACATCGTGGAAATTTTGGTGGCCGGTGAGCTTGACCCGGAGACCGGCATGGTCATCAACATGGCCGCTCTCGATGAACTTGTGCACTCGCAGATCGTTAGCCGTTTTGACCACGCCAACCTCAACCTCGATCCGCTCTTTGTGAATCGCGTCCCCACGACGGAGAATCTCTGTAGAGTGGTCTTCGCGTTGTTGAAGGATGCGCTCCCCGCCGGTAAGCTGGAGAGAGTGCGCGTGGAAGAGACGGAAAACAATTTCTTTGAGTGCGAAGGAGAATGAAGAAATCACCCTATTGATCCGGCCCGTAACTTCTGATACTCCGTGCCCCATCCATTCCGCGTTCTTTGCGGAATGGGTGGGAACCTCAACACTATTTTGGGCCGGATCAATTATCCCCAGAGCGGAAGGACAGAAATCATGGCACAGCCGATTGCATTGAGTAGAAAAATTTCCCAGTCCGAAATAGATCAGAGCCTCAGCGCTTATAGCACCGAGGAGATTGTGCGCGAGATTATCAGCCGTCTGGGAGAAGACCCCGCGCGCGACGGCCTGCTGGCCACGCCCGGTCGCGTGGCGAAGTCGATGGCCTACCTGACCAAAGGCTACAGCGAGAACGCGGCGGAAATCCTGCGCGGCGCGCTCTTCGACGAGGACTACGATGAGATGGTCATCGTCAAGGACATCGAGGTATTCTCGCTCTGCGAACACCATATGCTGCCGTTTTTCGGCAAGGTTCACGTCGCCTACGTTCCAAAAGGCAAAGTAATAGGCCTTAGCAAGATACCGCGATTAGTTGATGTATTTGCGCGCCGTTTGCAGATTCAGGAGCGCCTCACGCGGCAGATCGCCGACGCAATACAAGAAGCCATCGAGCCGCAGGGCGTGGGCGTCGTCATCGAAGCACGTCACCTCTGCATGATGATGCGCGGCATCGAGAAGCAGCACTCGTCCACTGTGACCTCGGCGATGCTCGGCTGCTTCCGCCAGAAGGAAACTCGCCTGGAGTTCCTCTCGCTCGTCCGCCAGCAAGGCGCGGGCGGACAATAACCGACTCGACCCGCTAAAGTTGTAGGAGTGAACGGACTTCTCATCATCGACAAACCCGCCGGCATGACCAGCCACGATGTGGTCTATCGCCTGCGCAAAATTACCGGCGAAAAATCCATCGGCCATCTCGGCACGCTCGACCCCATGGCCACCGGCGTTCTCCCCTTGCTCCTCGGCAAATTCACTCGCCTCGCGCAGTACTTCTCTTCGGCGGAAAAGAGCTACACCGGCACGATTCGATTTGGCTTTGCTACCGACACCTACGACGCCGAAGGCGAGCCGGCCGGACCCGATGCTATGCCGGCATTGACCCTCGAACAGATTCGCGCCGCCGCCAGCCGCTTCCACGGCGAGATGCAGCAGACGCCGCCGCCGTACTCCGCCAAGAAGATCGCCGGCAAGCCCGCCTACAAGCTCGCCCGCGAAGGCAAGCCGGTGGAACTCAAAGCCGCGCGCGTCCATATCGCCAGCTTTGAAATCACCGCGCTCAACGGCCCCGAAGCTGCCTTCACCATGGCGATCAGCGCCGGAGGTTACGTCCGCTCGGTGGCGCATGAGCTGGGCCAGGATTTACGCTGCGGTGCGCACCTCAGCAGCCTGCGCCGCACGCAAGCCGGAGTCTTCACGCTCGCCGATGCGCACACGCTCGACGAACTCGTTCCGCTCGCCGGCGACCTCGAAGCACTGGAATCGCTCTGCATCCATCCGCGCAGCCTGCTGCCGGAGATGCCCGCAGTTACAGGCGATGAGCACGTTCTCGGTCGTCTGAGCAACGGTGCGCAAGCCAACCTGCCGGAGTTCTCCTCGGCGCCTCTTGTCAAAGTCTTCGCCGGCCAGCGCGACCTCGTCGGAATCGCAAAACGCGTTGCCGGAACGCTCTTTCAGCCGGTTGCTGTGATGGAGTAAAGCAGTTCTCAGTTGTCAGTTCTCAGTTTTCAGTTATGACGCAAAGCCGCTCATTGCATCGATCTTCCTGTGAAGACAAAAGCTCGTTTCAGCAAAGATGAAACTGACAACTGACAACAGACAACTAGTTTTTCCGCAGCAACGGCATCAGCGCCGTCATCAGCGTCCGCGCGATGATCTCCGAGCCTTTCGCAGTGGGATGAATCCCGTCAGCTTGAATCGTCCCCGGCACATTGACAAGGTTCTTATAGATCATCGGCACAAAAGCAACGTGATGTTTGGTCGACAGTTCGCGATAGATTTGCTCGAATTGCCCAATGTAATCCCGTCCGTAATTCGGTGGCAGAGTAATTCCCGCCAGCAGTGTTTTGATGTGGGCGTTTTCAAAGGCCGTCAGAACAGCGTCCAGGTTGCGCCGAGTTTCGGTCAGCGGCACTCCGCGCAGGCCGTCGTTGCCTCCGAATTCAACAATGACTACCGCCGGATGCAGCAGCAAAATTGCCCGCAACTCAGCAACGGCATCCTTGGTCGTAGCGCCGCTGGTGCCCTGATTGACGACCTTGTAGTGGTAGCCGCGCTTGTCCAGATCGCGTTGCAATGCGTCGGGATAGGATTGGCCATCCTGCAAGCCGTAACCTGCAGTGATACTGTCTCCATAACAGACGAGAAGCGGGCGCTCCGCTGCCTGAAGCGGCGCGCGGGCGAGCAAAATCGCTCCCAACGAAACAAACAGCGCGCGGCATACGTACATAGTTATAGTGTACGAAAACTTGGAGGAAGTCAGCGTGATCGAGCTTCGGGACGCGAAGAAATGGATTCAAAATGGCGCGCGGCGCGTGGAGATTCTCAAAGGCATCACGCTCACCATCCCCGCTGGTCAATTCGTCGCCATCGTCGGCGCCAGCGGCAGCGGCAAGAGCACGCTGCTCGGCCTCATGGCCGGCCTCGACTCGCCCAGCTCCGGCGAGATCATTCTCGACGGCCTCCCGATTCACAATCTTGCCGAGACCGACCTGGCCGCCGTGCGCGGCAGCAAGATCGGCTTTGTCTTCCAGTCTTATCAGTTGATTCAAACGCTCACGGCTCTTGAAAACGTCCTGCTTCCTTATGAACTGAACATCGACGGCAGCGGCCTCGATCAGGCTCGCAGGCTGCTCGACGAGATCGGACTGGCAGAGCGCATGGATCACTACCCGGTCCAACTCTCCGGCGGTGAGCAGCAGCGTGTGGCGCTGGCCCGCGCATTTGTCGTTGCGCCGCCTATCGTGATGGCCGATGAGCCAACCGGTAATCTCGACTCCGCCAACGGAAAGCTGGTGCTCGATCTTCTGCTGGAGCGCAATCGTAAGATGAAAACCACTTTGGTTCTCGTCACGCACGACCCCGAAGCAGCCTGCCGCGCCGACCGCAAAATCGTACTGCGCGACGGATTGATTGTCGAAGACACGTTGCCCTACACCGCATCACGAATGGAACAAAATGGCTAAGCGCGCATTAAGTTGGCAACGGGCCGCCTCTATCGGCTGGCGCGATCTGCGCTCCGCTCCGGGCAAATTCGGCTTCGTGGTGCTCTCGGTGGCCGTCGGCGTCGCAGCTCTCGTCGGTGTGCGCGGCTTCAGCGACAGCTTCCGTCGAACTTTAAGTTTGGAGGCGCGTTCGCTGATGGCAGGCGACCTCAGCGCGCGGCTCTTTCATCCGCCAACCGCCGATGAGACCAGCAAAATCGCCGCGATTGCCCAGCAAAACAATCTGCAAATCACTTGGGTCACGGAGACGGTTTCGATGGCCTCCGCTCCGCCCGACCCTGTGCCGCTGCTGGTTTCGCTCAAGGCCGTTGACCCGGCTGCGTACCCCTTCTACGGCAAGGCGGAACTCGAACCTTCGATGAGTCTCGCGCAGGCTCTTGACGGCGACTCCGCAATTGTCGCCGAAGAATTTCTTATTCGTCTGAATGCCCGCGTCGGCCAAACGCTGCGCCTGGGCGGCAGAGACTTCCGCATTGCCGCCATACTCCGTCAAGAACCTGATCGCCTCTCAGCCGCGGCCACGATGGGGCCGCGCGTGATGATCTCGCAAGCCGCGCTCACTCGCACTGGGCTCGTCGTGCCCGGCAGTCGCGCCACCCAACGTCTGCTGATGAAGCTGCCGCCGCAAGCTGATCCCGTGGCTCTGCGCACGCAGGTCGAGTCGGCTCTGCCTGACGCGCAGGTGATGGACTTTCGCGAGGGCAATCCGGGCCTGAGTCGCGGCCTGGACAACGCCACCGCAATCCTGAGCCTAATCTGCCTCGTCGCTATGGTCCTCGGCGCGATTGGCGTGGCGATGGCCATGCACGCCCATCTTGAGCAGCGCATGGATATGCTCGCCATCCTGAAGGCCGTCGGCGCAACCTCCACCGACTTGCTGCGGATATTTTTGTTACAAACGCTGGCGCTTGGCTTGGCCGGAGGTCTGCTCGGAGTAGCCGCCGGCGTTGGCGTAATGGCCGCGTTGCCTACCGTCTTCGGCCATCTGCTCCCGGTTCACGCGCAGCTCGAATTTCCCTGGCGCTCGGTCGCCGCTGGTCTGGGAACCGGCCTGCTCACCACGCTGCTCTTCTGTCTTCCGCCGCTGCTGGATGTGCGCAATATCAGGCCGGTGCTGGTTCTGCGCAGGTTGGTCGAGCAAGGCCCGGAGGGAATCAGAGGCTGGCTCGCCGCTTGGTGGGCGCGCCGCTTGCAACTCGGTCTCGCGGCAGCGGTCATCGCCGCGCTGGGCGCTATCGCCTGGGCGCTCTCCGACTCCGCCAAAGTCGGCGCATCCTTCGCGCTCATCTTCACAATTGCTTTGATCGTTCTGCTGCTTCAGGCTTTCGCGTCGCTGCGCATCTTGCGTTTCCTTCTCAATCGCGTTCGTCTGCGCCTGCCGTCCTTCCTGCGGCACGGCCTTTCCAACCTCTATCGCCCCGGCAATCAATCCGCCGCGGTGATGGCCGCGCTGGGCACAGGCGTCATGCTCATCCTCGCCGTCTATCTGATGCAGGCAACCCTGCTGCGCGATCTCCGCGAGAACGCATCCCCCAAGCTGCCCAACATTTTTCTTATTGATGTCTCCACCGATGAAGCCGCCGGTGTCACCAACTTCTTCGCGCATCAGCCCGGAGTCTCTCAGAAACTGGAGCTGATGCCGGTCGTGCAGGGCCGCTTTGTCTCCATCAACGGCCAGACACTCGATCAGCTCAAGGGGCAGCATTTTCCCCGCCGAATGCTGGAGCGCGCCAGCCTGAGTTGGGCCGATGCGCCGCCCGCTGGCGACAAAATCACGCAGGGTAAATGGTGGACCAGCGCCGACACAGCGGAGATCGCCCTCGCCGAAGGCGTCGCTCAGCGCCTCCATCTCAGCATCGGCTCGTCGGTCGAACTCGAAACCGGCGGCCTCAAGCGCGCGCTCAAAGTCTCCGCCATCTATCGCGCCGATGGCAACCACCTCGGCGCGCGCATCGAGTTCGTCCTGCCCTCCGGCCAGCTCAAAGGTCAGCCCGCCACATGGTACGGCGGTGCGCACATCGATCCCCACCAGGTCGCCGCAATGGAGCGCGCTCTCTTCGTCGCTTATCCCGCCGTCACCGTCATCAATGTCGCCGATGTCCTTGCCCGCATCGAGAGCGTCGTCGATCAGATCACCTTCGTCGTCCGCTTCCTCGCCGGCTTCTCCATCTTCGCGGGTCTGATGATTCTCGCCTCCAGCATCGCCAGCACGCGCTTCCGGCGGATGCGCGAGGCCGTCGTGCTCAAGACCCTCGGCGCAACGCGCATGAGAATCGTCCGCACCTTCAGCGTTGAATTCAGCTTCCTCGGTCTGCTGGCCGGCTCCGTCGGCGTCATCTTCGCCAACGTCCTCACGCGCATCCTCCTGCGCAAGCTCGAAGTCGGCTTCCAACTCGACATTCGCGCCACTCTCGTCGCTCTTATTGGCACGGCCCTTCTCGCCACGGCCACAGGCTGGATCGCCAGCTACCGCATCCTCGGCCTGCGTCCGCTGGAAGTCCTGCGCGAGGAATAAATCGGCCATCTTCAGCGATTAGCCGCCGCAACGCTTGAGTATTTTATGCCGAATGTTTCTGCACCACCGCAGACGGCTTGCGGAAGGTGATCGCGTAAAACGTACCCTTCTTCAGCATTTCAAGATGAATCTCTTCCATCTCCGGCGGCACCAGATCAATCGGCACCGTCACTAACTGTTTGCGGTTTGAATAAAAACTGCTGGTAAATGGAATCTTCTCGTAGGTGCTCTTCACATACTCTTCGGTTTCGTCCTCGATCATCAGATGGCCGCCCGGCTTGGCTACGCGGATCATCTCTCGGATGGCCTTGGAGCGGTCACTGAAGAAGTTGAAGCCGCCCGCTGTGTACACGACATCGAAGCTCGCATCGGCGAAGGGCAGGGATTCGGCATTGCCGTGATAAAGGTCAGCCTCCATCTTCCAGCGGCGCAAATTGTTCTGGCAATTGATAAGCATTTCAGGCGAGAGATCAAGGCCTGAGAGTTTTGTTCCATGAGGCAGATATTTGAAGTTGAGGCCGGTGCCGACGCAGGTTTCGAGCACTGAGTCGCCTGCTTTCACCTCAAGCAAATTCATATAGCTCTCAAAATACGAGTCGATTTCTAATCCACGAAAAGCAGCGACGAATCGCTGGGTATCGTCGTAAAAACCGCCGATTGTCTCATACAGATGGTTGTATTTGCCATTGTCTCCAGTCAGATCATCCGGATTGACAAAGGATGGAATTCCATTGCGCACCGGGAAGCGCTCACCGGAACTGCTGATCAAGGATTCATGCTCCTGTTCATTGACAATATGCAACGGTTCGCCCGTGAATGAGCTTCGCAGGCGGGCGATGGTATCCGGTCTGCTGGCCCAGGATTTAGTTTTGAGCGGGCGGAAGAGCGTCCAAACGCTAAGAAAGATAGAAGCTGAAAGGCATAGATAGCCGAAGATCGCGGTCAAATCTTGTGGGGTACGTAGCGCGGTTCCGCTGTAGTGGAGGTAGACTCCTATAGCGCCTGCAACGATAAAGCCCGCCGCGAAAACTATGCCAGTGGCGCGAGATTCGCGGTTCCACAGCCAGACGACAGTTGCTGCGAACCAGAGAATGAAAAATCCGTCGAGGCCAATTTGCGGAGCCGTGCTGGAGTGCAGCGCTAACGCAAGCGATGGAATTGCTGCCGCCATGAGCGGAAAGGGCAGCGTCGAAAGGAATCCAGGCAAACGCGGACTGACCAGCCGGTGAAAGGTGTAGGGTAGAACGCTGAGCACCGCAGCGATGAGCATCAAGCCAAGATATTCAAACGTCTGTTGCCGCCCGGTCAGCGGGATTTTGCGCCAGCCAAAGATCAGGCTGGGAACGACGCTGAATGCCATCATCCAGAGAAACCCTCGCCGGGGCCGCTGTGTACCGACGAACCAGACTCCGAGAATGGGTCCGGTCCAGAGCCTGATGAAATGGATGAAAAAGCCGGAGACAAACAGGCTGGTGGCAGCCCAAGCTCCAATCATTGAGAGGCGGCTGGATTTTATCGTGGTTTGCATGGTAGATTCTCCATTTATTGCTGTGAACGAGGTCTTTCAATTTGTTGTAGAGGCTCGCTTTTCCATCGCAGCCAACTCAGCCAGCGCCTTTTCGCCCCACTCCAGCGCGGCACGGGTCAGCGTCAGGCCCAGACCCAGCGTGAGCATCCAGTAAGGCCGATTCGGATTTTGCGATTGGTGCATATTTGCCATGTTCTCTATCCCCTCCAGGGTTGCCAGCATCTGCAGGTTTCGCCGTTGTAGTTCGCGGACGTGCGCGAGCGAGACGTCCGGCGCGGCCTCGCGGCCAAAAAACAGCTTGAGTAGGAATTCATTGCGCGGCGGATCATTGTGGAAGGGTTGGGCAAGCCACTCCCGCAGGCAGGCGCGCCCCGCGTCGGTCAGCGCATACTCCTGCCGCCGCTTTTTAGGCGTAATGGATGGCTCGCACGGTTCAATCAGTCCCTCAGCGGCCAGCCGCTTTAAAGTGGGGTAGATTTGACCGTAACTCTCGCCCCAGAAGCTTCCGAAGTTCTCTTCGATAGCCTTGTGAATCTCGTAACCGGAGAGATTCCGCTCGATGGAGAGCATTCCAAGGATTACATAGGCGGTACGATTACGATTCATATATCTAAAAGATATATCTTCAAGATATTATTGTCAGCTGAAATCTTTAACAATCGAACCTCTCGCAAAATTCCAAAGGGATTTGCAGATTATTTCCAACCCGAGCGCACAATGAGTGCATGACCACCGACCAAGCCCCGGGCTGTTTTACTGACAACTGGCATCTAAGAACTGAGAACTGTCTACCCCCCACCCCCCATAAGCGTTAAGATAAGGTGTTTTGGTCATCGGTTGTACCCTTTCCTTGTGCGTTAACCAATTTGATGACCCCATATATTGAACACCAAGCTCGTCCGTAGCGCTTAACTTAACGCTTATGCCCCCACCCCCCTACTCCTCGGAGGCCGGTTATTCTCCCCCTCTCCTCTTGCATCTAATACTAAATAAATAACTTATATTTTTCACCTGTTGACTGATTGGCAACATGAAACCCCGTTTTTTGCCCTTTTTTTCAGCCTAAAATGCCTGCTTTTCATTCATAAAGGCCTCTTTTCGACGAGAAAAGAGAGAATTTATTCATTGTATTCAGAAATGAAACAGCTCCATCGCGCCTATGAGAAACTAAAAGAGCAGACTAAAAAATCCCAGCGTCATCCGCCTCGCGTGGCCGAACTTCCGTCGCGCCTCCACATAGGAAGCAAAAAATACAATGATCAGTGTCAGCAATGTAACCATGCGCTACGGCTCGAAGGTGCTCTTCGAGGACGTCTCTGTCAACTTTGTCCCCGGTCGCCGCTACGGCCTCACCGGCCCCAACGGCAGCGGCAAATCTACTTTTATGAAGATTCTCACCGGCGAACTCGATGCTCAAAAAGGCACCGTCGTCCGTCCGCGCAAGCTCGGTGTGCTGCGCCAGGATCAATTCGCCTTCGATACCTATCGAGTCATTGACACCGTCATCATGGGCAACAAGCCGCTGTGGACCGCTCTCGAAGAACGTGATCGAATTTATGAGAAGCCCGAACTCTCCGACGCCGACGGAATGCGCCTCGGCGAACTCGAAGGCGTTATAGGCGATGAAGACGGCTACTCCGCTGAATCCGACGCCGCTGTCCTGCTCGACGGTCTCGACATCCCCGAAGCCGTTCACGAGCGCAAAATGTCCGAGCTGCAAGGCGGCCAGAAGATGCGCGTCCTGCTCGCCCAGGCGCTCTTCGGCAAGCCCCAGGCGCTGCTGCTCGACGAGCCTACCAACTACCTCGATCTCGAATCCATCCACTGGCTCCAGGACTTCCTCATCAACTTCGACGGCACGCTGATCGCCATCAGCCACGATCGCCACTTCCTCAACTCCGTCACCACACACACCGCCGACATCGACTACGCAACCATCATCACCTACACCGGCGGCTACGACGAGATGGTCATGGCCAAGACGCAGATTCGTTCCACTCTCGAATCGCAAAACGCCCAGCGCGAAAAAAAGATCGCGCAGCTCAACGACTTTATCGCCCGCTTCTCGGCCGGCACGCGCAGTTCGCAGGTCACAAGCCGCCGCAAAGAGGTCGAGCGCCTGCAAACCAACGACCTCGCCCGCTCCAACATCGCCCGCCCTTACATTCGCTTCGATCAGACGCGCCCCAGCGGCAAGCACGTCCTTGAATTCAAGCACCTCACCAAATCCTACGACGACCACAAAGTCATCGACGGCTTCAGCGCCAATCTCCTGCGCGGCGAGCATATCTGTCTCATGGGCCGCAACGGGGCAGGGAAGACCACGCTCCTCAAGAGCATCCTCGCCAACTATCCCGGCCTCGCTGACAAGGACTTCTCTCTCGACAACGGCACTGTCTTCTGGGGCCACGAAGCGCAGATCGGCTACTTTCCGCAGGATGTCGGCGCGACTATCGAGCATGGCCTCACCGTAGCCGAGTGGCTCCATCGCTGGAACCCCGCGGCCCACGTCGAAGACATCCGCGGCATTCTCGGACAAATGCTTTTCAGCGGCGAAGAGGGCGATAAGCAAACCAAAGCTCTCAGCGGCGGCGAACAGGCCCGACTTGCATTCTGCAAGCTGATCCTCACCAAGCCCAACATCTTGATCTTTGACGAGCCGACCAATCACCTCGATCTCGAAGCCATCAACGCTCTCAACATCGCTCTCCAGCGCTATGAAGGCACAGTCCTGTTAGTCACTCACGACCATGACTTGATCGACGAAGTCGCCACCCGCCTCTGGGTCTTCAAAGACGATGGCATCGAAGACTTCCAAGGCCCGTATGCCGAGTGGAAGGGCAAGCACAACTAAATTTGTGGCATAGTCAACTTATGCCGGGTCGAACCACAATCGAGCTACCATCACACAACTGCGCGGGCAACCTGCCCTGAGCGGAGTCGAAGGGGCTGCTCCTTTGCAGATAATTTCCCCGCTTCGTCGCACAATAGTCCTCAGTGGTCTCCTACAAATCATCGCCCCTGCGCCTCCTCTTCATGCCGTTTTCTAGTCGAAAGCGGTCAGAAAAGGCCAAAACATCACCTAACTCCTTATTTAGGACGATTTTGTAGGGAACTTCTTTGTTTTGACGATTTTACAGCGCAACCATCCCTGTAACCTCATGAAACAAAGGAATTTCCCTACAAAATATGGGTGGGGGTGGGCGGGCCTGCTCTCGACAATCTGATTCCACCGGGATCACGTTGAAGCGGGAAGCTGCGGCTGCTCAAAAGCTGACCTTGCGCTCCGGGAACCACGTAATCTGAATCGTGGTAGTGGTTACCGTCTGCTGGCCGGACATATAAATTGGCGCCTTCCATTGCTCGTAGGCGAAGTTGCCGTTGACCTCGAACTCCCTGCCGATGCGCTTGACCACCCGCAGGTTGAAGTCATTCAGCGTGGTGCCTCCGGGCGGAAGGCAGAGGTTGCTGACCGAGCACGGCGCAATTGCATATTTCTGAATCGTTCCGCCTGGAATGAAGTCGCTGGTGGCCTTTTGATTGCGATAGCCCGCCTGGATTAATTCATTGCCGCTTAGATGCCAAGTAATCCAGGCTTGTCCACCCTTGTCCTCGCGCCCGATCCAATCGCCGAAGAGTTGGCCATGATTGGTGTAGCCCTGCTTCTGAATGCCTTCCCAGTACATGAATATGCCGTACTGTCTGGCCGTGACTGTAGAGGAGGAGGGGTCTGTGGAGGCGGCTTCCGCGCGGATGTCCAGCTTGCGAAGGCCTGGGACGTGGGAGAGATAGAGACCGGGACGATAGGCGGCGCGGCGCGGAGCGTCGATGGGAGAAACGTCGTCGTGGACCTCGGAATCGCTATAGAGTGTGAGCCACTTGCGCAGAAAGGGCAGCCGGTAAGAGAAGTCGAAGGCGGCAAAACGCGCACCGGGATCGTCCGGTCCATCTTTGGTGTTGCCCGGCGGAGAAGAGAGGCTGATGAAGCTGCGATAGAAGCTGGCGAAGTTGACGGCACCGTGGCCCTGACCGGCCCAGATGACGGTGCGCTCAAAACCGAATTCAAGGTTTTCCGTGGGCCGGAAGCTGATCTTCTCGACATGGACCCAGGGGTCGCCGGGGTTGATCACGTTGGGCATATTCGGATTGGCGCCGCCGGGATTGGCCGGATTGGGTATATATGTATGCCCGTGCAGACCCCCGACGAGAAAGTCGTAGCGGAAGGGGCCGGTGAGGCGTGATAGACCCGGAATATGCAGCGGCTCGATGCGGTTGATGCGGAAGGAGTAAATGTTTTCGGCGTTGTTGGAGTATGCCATGCCGCCGCCCACGCCCGGTCCAAGCCACTCGTCTTGCTTGCCGAGGGAGATTTCGTGGTTGAGGACGTGCGCCGAGACAAAGGCCTCCATAATGCGCCCGTTGGCGGTGCTTGAGATTGGTCCCATCGGGATGGTGGCCTGTGGAAGGAAATACGTGGTCACGTGAGTAGTCGGGTCGGTGAAGATCGTGCCATCTACGATGCTGAGTGCCTGCGCCAATGCCTGCGAGTAGCCGGTGGCCGATGGAGCGGCTTCAAACTCGCCGCGCGCATAGAGCACGAAGCGGCCGGCTGAGGCGTAGCCGCTCGCTCCTGTGTAACTGTTGATGCCGTTTTCGTAAGGGCGGCCGTAGTCATTGATGATCGTCGAGCCAAGATGATAACTGTCGCGCAGTGGTGTGCCGCTAATGCCGCGCGCGGCTTCATAGACCGATTCGACGCGCGAGTTACCCTTGTGGCTGAGGCATGGACCCTCGCTATCCGGCCTCAGTTCACGCAGCAATGCGTCGTAGATTCCCTGCGCCTCGTCGCCGGCTGCATCTTTATTTGCATCATCGAGGCGCGCGCCGGCCTCTTCAACCATGTGGCCGAGGCTGGCTCGTGTCCAGGGCCTCATGCCCAGATAAACCGTATCCACGTAGCCGAGCGAGTAGAGCCGCAGCACGGCAGGATATATCCAGCTATCGACGGGGATGTAAGGCGAACCGAGTACGCCGGGTTCGCAGGGTGCGGCAGGCTGCTGAGCAGTGAGCGGCGACGCGGCCAGAAGGAGCAGCGCCGCAAAGAGCGCCGTGCAGAGAAGAATAGTTGCCGTCAACCTATGGATGCGCGATCTCATACCCCTCACTGTATCACTGGCCCGCCGATGTTTTATGCAGACAAAAGCGGGACGGTCAGACCAAATCCGCGACGAGGGCAAAATCAGGAATTTTGCAGTTTGCTTCCCGCTTTGAGGGCCGCGTCCAGCCTCCGCTTGAAGTTGCTCTCGACCTTGCGCTTCCATTCTGCGCGGAAGAGGTCCTTGCCGGTGAGGTACGCTTCCATCTTGCTAACGGGGTCATGTGCCTTGGTGCGATTGAAGATGCATTCGATCAGAGTCGGCCCGTTGCCCTTGCGCGCGTGCGTGATGGCCTCGGTGGCGACGCGATAAACCGCCACCACGTCGTTGCCGTCCACAATGATACGCGCGAGTCCCGCAGTCTCAAGTTTGCGATGCACCGGCTCGGCGGCGGGCCTCACAGGGCAGATAAAGAGAATAGGCAAATCTTCGGCGTGGGCCTGCGTGAGAGCCTCTCGCCATATGCGGGAATCGCTCGCGGCGAAGACTGCGGCAACACTGCGGCTCACTTCGGTCTTGCCGGCCTGGACTGCGCCGAGTACCTGCCTGAGCTGCAAGGCGAAAGCCGGCTCGGTTGCGCGGGCGAAGAGCCTATTGAGAGGAGTCCCGTGAATGTACCTGAGGATGCGGTTGTTGGAATCGCAAGCGATGGCGTCCTCCGGCAGAAGGTCGAGAAGCACGCCGGTTGCTACAGCTTCTTGTCCGGCAAGCGAGCCTTGACGATTGGCTTGCGCGCGCTCGGCGATCAGGCGGCACTGCACCATGGTTGAGTAGAACTGAAGGAGTTTGTCGTTGGAGATGAGCGAGAAGCCGTTGTGGCCGGCCAGGGCGGCGGCGTTCTGCTCTTTCATTTCTTTCGTCATTGTTGGCGGATTCCTCTGCTGTTGCTGCGATTGTAAATGGCGAGATCAGTGGGCAGTCATCATTCACGTCAAACTCCTGGTCGCGGAGCCGCGGGTACTCGTGGGTAGGTTGACCTATGACTAATGGTATACCTGGGCAGATGATTGATAGCGACTGGGATGAGTGAAATCGAGTATTCTCACCGAGATGAGTTTACCAACGGGTGATTCTTTTTTGATCCAGATCATGGATGGAGCCTTCGCCGAGGCAGCGGAGAAGGCGGGGAAGAATCTTGTCTGCAAGCAGGGCTGTACGCAGTGTTGCCACGGCGCTTTCGCCGTGAGTCCGCTGGATGCGCTGCGACTGCACTCCGGGATGGAAAAGCTGCGCGAGACGCAACCGGAGCTGGCTGCTGAAGTTAAGCATCGCGCCGGGATGTGGGTCGTCGAGCATGGTCCGTCCTTTCCCGGAGATGTGGAGACGGGTCTGCTGGGCAACTCGCCGGAGGAGCGGGAGCGATTTGAGAACTTTGCCAACTATGCTGCTTGTCCTGCGCTGGACCGCGCCACGGGCCGCTGCGATGTCTACGCGTGGAGGCCGATGACCTGCCGCGTCTTTGGACCGCCCGTTCGCATGGGAGACGGTTCGGCGCTGGCTCACTGCGAACTGTGTTTCAAGGGCGCGAGCCAAGAAGAGGTTGCGGCCTGCGAGATGACAGTTCCGTACGATCTTGAGGCCGAATTGCTGGACGAGATTCCGGCAAAGGGCGAGACCGTGGTGGCCTTTGCGCTGCTGGGGTGAACACTTCGAGTCTTCGCGCGCTACACTGATTCTTGGACCCCCTCATGACAATGCGCCCCTGCTGGGTTGAGATCAGCACCCGTTCTCTCGAAGACAACTATCGTTTTCTCTCTGAATTGGCCGCGCCCCAAGCGGAGTTGCTGGCCATTGTCAAAGCCAATGCTTATGGGCACTCTCTGGAAATCTGCGCTCCGGCTGCTGTGCGCGCTGGCGCGCGATGGCTTGGCGTTACCAGCGTTGAAGAGGGCGCAGCCGCACGTTCCTTCTGCCCAGAGGCGAGGATTCTGGTCATCGGCGGCGTCTTCCCCGGCCAGGGAGCGGAGCTAGTGCGCCACGGCCTGACTGCGGTGGTATGGGAGCCGTATCAATTGAATGAGTTGGAGCACGCGGCGCGCGCTGCCGATGCCAGAGCAGATTCACTTCCCGTTCATCTTGAGATCGATACCGGCATGAGCCGTCAGGGTGTTGGCCCGGAAGGGCTGATCGCGCTGCTGGCTCGCTTCAATCCCGGTTCTCCGCTGCGCATGGAGGGCGTGATGACCCACCTCTTTGCCGCCGACGAGGCCGACGGCGCGGTGACCAGGTCACAACTGGCGCGGCTGGAAGAGGCGCTGCACCGGATTGAAGATGCAGGAGTTTATCCCGAGTGGCTGAATGTGGGCAACTCGGCGGCGCTCGTGGCTGGCAGGGCCGCTGAAATTGCCGCACTTGCCGCGCGCCACGGGATGAAGGCCATGCTGCGGCCCGGTCTGGCGCTCTATGGGTTGCTGCCGCGCTTCGATCCTAACTTCGATCCGTCGGGGTCTACGGAGCCGGAGTCGATGACAGCGGCTCGCGCCCGGTTGCACCCCGTGCTTGCATGGAAGAGCCGCGTGGTCGGTGTGAGCGCGGTCGAGCCCGGGGCCGTGGTTGGCTACAATGGAACCTTCGTTGCCACCGAGCCTATGCGCCTTGCGCTCATTGCCGCGGGTTACGCCGACGGCCTCGACCGGAGGCTCGGCAACCGCTTCAGCCTGCTGGTGCGTGGTGAACGCGCGCCGCTGGTGGGCCGCGTCAGCATGGATCAAGCCGTCGTCGATGTGACGGAGATTCCGGGCGTCGAAGCTGGCGACGAAGTGGTGATCCTTGGCCGCCAGGGCGAAACGGAGATCACTGCCTTCGACCACGCAGAAGCAACAGGTACGATACCCTGGGAGGTCTTTACGCGCATCGGGCAGCGCGTCGCGCGCGTCGCGGTTTAGGGAAGCTCTTTTCAGTCGATCTTTTAAAAGTCCGCGACTATACAGGCCGCTGAAATCAATTTGGAAATGCAATAAGAGTCAGCGCTCGACTTCAGTTGTGCCGCAAAAAGATCAAAAAATCTGCGGGCTTTGCAGTCTAAAGAAGAACTCATAAGAATGGCGACAAGCGTCAGGGCACGACTTCAGTCGTGCCGCAAAGGGTGACAAATGTACTGGGCTTTAGCCCCTGAGGGATTGTTAGTCCCCCCATCGTGATAAGAACAGTTCACCAACTCCACGTATAACCGATGCTGGTCGTGGTGTACCACGGAATCGTCGGAATCTTGTTGTAGGTCTCCTGAATCCAGATGCCGTTGTGATCGTTGAAGTGGATCATCGCGCCCAGCGCCTCGCCGTCATAAAATCGGTTTTCTATATGCGCCATTCCTGTCATGCTGGTCAACCCAGCCTGGATCATCGTGTAACCGCCGACAGTCTTTGTTTTGGGCAGCGAAAAGTTTTTCATCACGCCGAGTGCCTCGGTATGCGACCCCATGCTTGTATGGAAGAAGCCGTGGCTTCCCGCGTTTTCGTAAGTATAGGTAAAGGTCAGCTCGTCGCCGAAGGGGTCTTTCTTCATAAAACCAAAAGTATGCCCGATGCCGATGTTGAGGTTGGCTCTGGGAACCAATCCCGGCCGGTCGAAGTCCGATCCCGGCATCACAAAAAAGTCAGTCGAAGTGCTCGACATTGCACCGGGCATATTCATCGCTGCATGAGACTCCGCTTCCGGAGTCTGCGCGGCCAATCCGAGCGTAGAAACAAAGACGAGCACACATACAAACAGACTCTTGAACAAGTTCGCTTTCAAAGGTACAGGCTCCTCAAGGTTGAGATTCATTTCTTAACAGAATAACGCATCTGAAATGCGTCGCTCTTCGTTATTGATTAGCAGAATACTCACAAGGAATGCATGAGGAAGGCGACGCCCGCGCGATTCCTACCCGCGCTTCAGGTCGATGATCTTCGCTTTGAACTCGCCCTCTTTGTTCACCTTCAGCACGCCCACCGTCACCGGCAGCTTGAAGCGCCTCGGCCCGCACGAGCCGGGATTGAAATAGAGCACGCCTTTGCGCGTGTAGAAATTGGGGATGTGCGTGTGGCCGAAGAGCACGGCGGCAAATTTTCCAGCAACGGGGTCCAGGTGGATCAGGCTCAGATCGTGCAGCATATACACGTAGCGGTCGCGTACGAGCACCACCTCAGTCTCCGGCAACTCACTCTGCGGCCCTTCGCGATCGGTGTTGCCGCGCACCGCCGTCACCGGCGCGATCTTGCCCAACTCCTTGAGCACCGACACGTCGCCCACGTCGCCCAGATGTAGAATGCGCTCGACGCCCTTGAGCGCCTTGGCAACCTCTGGCCGAAAGAGTCCGTGGGTATCGCTGACCACGCCGATCTTCACTATTTACTCCTCAAAGAAAGTTCAGTTTTTGTGTCGAAAACTCAGAATCAAACCGGTGGTCGCACTAACTAAACCGATGCAGTATATGTAAAAACGAAGATGGGTTGATCTGTCGGTCGAATCGAACCAAGCTATTATGGCGCAGGCAAGAAAGATTAAACATGATAAACCGGAAAGCCATAGGTTGATTTTTTGCTTATTCATTGATTCTCCTTACTCAGATTTTGGGATGCTATAAATGCTTTTTGTGCATTAGACATCATAGACCCATCTCCAAGCGTGTCCGCGGATCAAGCTGATCGCGCAGCGCGTCGCCGATAAAGTTGAAGCCCAGCACCGCGCCGGCCACGGCCAACGCGGGGAAGAGCACCATGTGCGGCGAGTCAAACAGATGCGAGCGCGCGTCATTCAGCATCGCGCCCCAGCTCGGCGCCGGCGCGGGAATGCCCAGGCCGAGAAACGAAAGCGTCGCCTCGGCCAAAATCACTCCGGCCATGCCGATGGCCGCCTGCACCAGAATCGGCTGCATGATATTCGGCAAAATATGGCGGAAGAAGATGCGCATTCCGCTTGCGCCCAGCGCGCGCGCCGCATCCACGTATTCGCGGTCGCGCACCGCCATCACTTGCGCCCGCACCAGCCGCGCATAGCCCGCCCATCCGCCGATGGCCAGCGCCAGTACCAGATTCGTAAAGCCGGGTCCAAGAAACGCGGCAAAGGCAATCGCCAGCAAAATCCCCGGCAGCGCCAAAAATGTGTTCATCGCAACCGTCGTCAGCGCGGTGTCGATCCAGCCGCCCAGATAACCCGCCAAGCCGCCAATCGCCAGACCCAGCGCCAGCGAAATCGTCACCACCGTGACTGAAACAGCCAGTGAAAGCCGCGCTCCGTAGAGCAGGCGCGAGAACGTGTCGCGGCCCAGTTCATCGGTCCCGGCCCAGTGCTGCGCCGATGGGCCTTCGAGACGGTGCAGCAGGTCGATAGCCGCAGGATTCGCCGGCGCAAGCCAGGGCGCGGCCAGTCCGGCAAGAAGAAAGATAAAAAGGAGAAAAGCGCCCACGGCGCCCAGCGGCTGGCGGCGAATGCGATTGCGCAAGGCGGAGATCGAACTGGCTCGAAATAAATTCATCGGCAATGCAAGAATACCGCGACCACCGAGGCCAGACAGGGTTTAATTAGTTAATGATCACTTCAAGGCAGCTTTTGCTTTTGTTTTTGGCGATGACCACGCCTGTCTTTCCCGCGCGCGCTCAAAGCTCAGCCGCGATTCAGCCCGAGGCCGCGCAGATTCTCTCGCTGGCCAACGAGGCCCGCGCGCAGGACGGAGCTGCGCCGCTTCAATGGGACGCGGCATTGGCTGCCGCGGCGCGCCAGCATTGTCAGCTCATGGCCGCCAATCGCTCCATCTCGCATCAGTATCCAGGCGAGCCTGACGCCAGCGAGCGCGCCCATCAGGCCGACGCGCACTTCAGCCTGATCGAGGAGAACGTCGCCCTTGCGCCCACGCCCGCCGCGATTCACAACGCATGGATGAACTCGCCGCATCACCGCTCCAACCTGCTCAACCCCGATGTGGATCACGTTGGCATAGCTGTAATCGCTGGCCGCGACGGTCTCTATGTCGTCGCCGACTACGAGCGAATCGTGGTCGTGCTTTCGCAGTCTCAAGTCGAGAGCAAAATTGCTGCTCTCGTGAAAACCAGCGGCATCGCCCTTCAAAGTGATGCGACACTCGCCCGCGCCGCCTGCGCCACGGACGACGGAATGCCGCGAGCCGCCTCCGGTCCGCAGCCTCACTACGTCATGCGCTGGCAGACAGCCGCGCTGACCCAACTGCCTCAGGAGTTGACGGACAAGCTGGTTTCGGGAAGGTATCGCAAGGCCGCCGTTGCCAACTGTCCCACGCAAGGCGAGGA
The DNA here is from genome assembly GCA_964408275.1 of uncultured Occallatibacter sp. Classification (GTDB taxonomy): domain Bacteria; phylum Acidobacteriota; class Terriglobia; order Terriglobales; family Acidobacteriaceae; genus Telmatobacter. The sequence continues at coordinate 13,369 of CAYOYX010000006.1, read as the reverse complement.
AGGCTCCTTCACTGCCTACCGGCTTGCCGTTCTCCTCTACTGACTCGCGCCTTGCATGCTAACCTGAATCTTCCAGCCCGTGGAGAGTTCCTTTGCAATCCAGCCAGCTTGTCTTCTGCATCTCTGAATTTGTCGTTCTTCTTTTCTCGCTCAGCGTTCATGAATCCGCTCACGCCTGGGTAGCCTCGCGCCTCGGCGATCAGACCGCCCGCATGCTGGGCCGCGTCTCACTCAACCCCATGGATCACATCGACCCCATCGGCACCCTCCTCATCCCCGCCATCGGTATTTTTGGCCCGCTCTTCGGCCTGGGTTATCTCGGCGGCTTCATCTTCGGCTGGGCCAAGCCCGTTCCTATCGTCAGCCGCAACTTCCGCAACTTCCGCCGCGACGACACGCTGGTCAGCCTCGCAGGTCCTGCGTCGAATCTGCTGCTGGCGTTGCTGGCATTCGCCGCTCTTGCTGCTATTGCCATCGCAACGCCTCACGGTCATAGGGACGTGATCGTTGCTTTCTTATATGCCGACGGTCAGGATGTCGGTATCGCGCCGCAGCCGGTTGCCTTTCTCTGCTCAATGATGGTTTTGCTTAACCTCATCCTTTGCATCTTTAACCTGATTCCCATTCCCCCGCTCGACGGCAGCCACATCCTGCGCCACGTTCTGCCCTACAACGCAGCACAAGTCTTTGACCGCATCACCGGCATCGCCAGTTACTTCCTCATCATCATCGCGGGCCGCGCTATCCTCGGCTTCCTGCTCCCTCCGGTCCTGGGCCTCTTCTACTCTGCGCTGGGCCGTATTTAGAAACTCCACATACGTTCCCTCCCGCTGCAATCGCCCATTACAATAGAAAGAGCCGTTTTCCGCCTCTGGCGAAGAGCGGCGCATCTTTTTTGCTTCACTCCAAAATCGAACTCTGGAATCGATAAGAAAAATGCCTGAATCCGCCACTCCCGCCTCTCGTCCGCGCGTTCTCAGCGGTATGCGCCCCACCGGCAAGCTTCATCTCGGCAACTACATGGGCGCGCTGGCCAACTGGGTCAAACTGCAAGACCAATACGAGTGCTATTTTTTTATCGCCGATCTGCATGCGCTGACCACCGACTATGCGGACCCATCGAAGATACCGGCCTACACGCTGGGAGTGTTGCTCGACTACCTCGGCGCGGGCCTTGACCCGGCCAAGTGTGTGATCTTCCAGCAGAGCAAGGTCTTGCAGCACGGCGAGTTGAATCTGCTGCTCGGCATGATTACCCCGCTCGGCTGGTTGGAGCGTGTGCCTAGCTACAAGGACCAGCAGGAGAACCTCGCCAGCAAAGATCTCTCGAACTTCGGTTTCCTCGGCTATCCGCTGCTGATGGCCGCCGACATTCTGCTCTATCAGGCCAACTATGTGCCCGTCGGCAACGATCAGACCGCCCACGTCGAGTTGACGCGCGAGATCGCCCGCCGCTTCAACCAGTTCTACAAGCTAGACGGACGTGAAGTCCTTCCCGAGCCGAAGGTGCTCCTCACACCCTCGCCTACACTTCCTGGCACTGATGGTCGCAAGATGTCCAAGAGCTACGGCAACACCATTCAGTTGACCGACGAGGAGCCAATCGTCCGCCAGAAGCTCAAGACGATGGTTACCGACCCGGCCCGCATTCGCCGCATCGATAAGGGCGACCCGGACAAATGCCCTGTCGGCGATCTGCACAAAGTCTTTTCTACGCCGGAGACAATGGCCAAAGTCTATGACGGCTGCCGCTCGGCGGGAATCGGCTGCATCGAGTGCAAGGGTTGGGCCGCCGATGGGTTGGTGCAGGTACTCCAGCCCATCCAGGCCCGCCGCACCAGCTTCAGCGAAGCGCAGGTCGAAGCAATTCTCAAAGATGGTTCCAGCCGCGCTCGCGCCCGCGCCGAAGAGACAATGGTGCAGGTGCGCGCCGCCATGCGAATGAGCCAGTGAGCTGCACAGGAAAAGCCAATGCTTGAAAAGACAATCCCGTGGTGGCGAAGGGCGTTCAAATTTGCTCTCGACGGCATTCGCTCGCGATTTGGTCTCTTTTCTCGTCCGAGCGAATCTGAAGCCGTTGTCATTGAACCTGAAGCCATCTCCTCGAAGCCTGAAACTGTCACAGTTGCGAACTCATCCATCACTCAGCAAAAGATTCAGGAAGAAAACACAACATTGACCGAAGCCTCTCCCCAAACCGAAATTGCCGCCGCCGAACCGCTCCTGGCTGAGCCAGTGGCCGAGCCTCTTCCAACAGCCGACTCGAAGCCCGCAGCCGCGCCAATTCCTGTCGCGGAACCCGAGGTTGCAATAGCGCCAGTCCCACTCGCCGAGCCTGAGACCGCCGCTGCGCCGATTCAAATCGCCGCTCTCGCCGACCCGATCCTCGCTCTACCCGAACTGGTTGAACCTACCGAAGCTCCAGCAGAAGCTCTCGTTGATGCCGAGCCGGAAGCCGATCAGAAACTTGAAGAAGTCGAGGCAATATATTCGGAAGATAAAATTGAAATTGAGTCCGCTTTGTATCAGGGCACGACTTCAGTCGTGCCGCAAATGCAGCAAAAAGATGATCGGGCTTTAGCCCCTGAGATTTGCTGTTCTGGCACGCCAGTCGAGGCCCCTGTAGAACCAGAGCCAGAGCCGGAGGAATCCACGCAAACCGAAACTAAACATGAAGTCGTGATCGAATCTTCTTCAGAACCAGAGCCAATGGAAGTTGTCGAACTCATCGTCGAGCCGGAGGCCGTGATCGAGCCTGCTCAAGAACAAATAGACGCTGTCGAAGCCGTTGTTGAAGCCGTGAACGTCATGGAATCTATTCCAGAGCCACTCGAAGCTGTGACAGAAGCCGCGCCGCCCGCCGCTCCCCCGCTGCTCCTCACTCCGCAGCCCACAGCCGAGGAGCAGGCCAATAAAATCGCTGCCGAAAAAGCCGCCGCAAAACTCGCAGCGCGGCAAAAAAAACTCGACGAAAGCAGCGAGCAATCTCCGTTTTCGGTCATCGTCGGCCAGGTTTATGATGGCCCGCTCGACCTGTTGCTCGACCTGATCCGCAAGCAGGACATCGACATCTACGACATCCCCATCGCCACCATCACCGCGCAGTTTCTCGCTTACGTCAATCAGCTCAAGGCCGGCGATGTGGACGTGGCCGGCGAGTTCATCTATACCGCTTCGCTGCTCATCCACATCAAGAGCAGGATGCTGCTGCCGCGCGCCGACCACGGTCCGGAAGAGGCTGCCGAAGACCCGCGCCGTGAACTGGTCGAGCGCCTTCTCGAGCATGAGCGTTTCAAAAACGCCGCTCAAATGCTCCAGCAGAAGCAGATGCTCGAGGCCGCGACCTGGACCAATCCCGGCGCCCGCGAGTTCAAAGACGATGCGGCGGCGGAGCCGGAGATCGCCGCCGATACCGTCGATCTTGTTCGCATCTTTCGCGACATTCTGGAGCGCGCCCGCTCGCGTCCGGTCATTGATCTTGAGGAGGATTCGGTTACCGTCGGCCAGATGATTCAGTTCCTCGCGCGCCGCCTCTCGATGGAAGACAAGCCCATCGCATTGCGCCGCTTGCTGAGCCATACTCACAGCGAGCGCGCGCTGATTGCCATGTTTCTGGCGCTGCTCGAACTGGTCCGCCTCCAGGCCATTCTTCTTCGTCAGGATCTGGCCTTCAGCGAAATCTTCATCAAAAAGCACACAGGCTTTGACAATGTGATGAGCGCAGGCTTGATGCAAGCGCAAGACGACTGGCGCTGACTTTGAGAGAGATTTTTGCCGTTTCACATTACGGTAAAAGTGGCAGGATTGTTTTTTGTAACTGTAAGATTCTATGATGGTTAAAATTATACGCAAGGTTTTGAAAATAAATGAGGGGGGTAGGGGGTACCCTTCCAGTTCTCAGTTGTCAGTTGTCAGTAAAAAAGCCCTGGATAGGGTAGCTGTTCATGCTTTCATTGTGCACATCAGAGCAATAATAATCTGCAAAGTATTTTCATGCTTCAGCTTTCCCTCCCGCGTCCCACAATAGGCAATCCTTTATTCCCACTGTGATCTGAGTCACGGAGCCGCCTGCATCAACTTGGGTAACCTCAAGATACAACGCATGCGCCACGAGCGCCCCGGCGACCAAGGAGTTTTTCATGGCTTACGTAATTACCGATGCTTGCACCAAGGACTTTATCTGCGCTGCTGAGTGCGCGACTGCGGCTATCGTGCCTGTCTGCGACTCTGATCCAGCCGCCGCCGGCGTCTCGCAATTGTTCATCAATCCGGATGAGTGCATCGACTGCGGCAATTGCGCCTCGATCTGCCCTTCCAGCGCCATCTTCGCAGAAGACGATCTGCCCGCCGACAAGGCTCATTTCGCCGGCAAAAACAAAGCCTACTTCAACTAAGGCGAATTTACGTCTCGCTCTTCACGGGCGAATGCGCTGGCGCGGTTGTGATAGAAGCAGGTCCCGCAAGAGCAGGTGCTGCTGCCGCAGTGGCGTTCGCCCGCATCTCCGGCAGCGTCAGTTTCCGCACCCTCTCCGGTTCATCGAGCAGCTTGAAGTAAAGCGCGCCGACCACGGGATTAGGGAGGCTTAATTGCGTTCCCGAAAAATCCATCGACACGTCTGTGGAGTTATCGAACTCAGGCGCATCGGCGCATATCTCCTAATTGTACGAGTCAAGAATATATTTTTCCGCAAACGAGCCGCGCGTCCCACCGCAGCTTTGCGGGTTGGCGAGTCCTGAACAGAAGATCTCCGGATCGCGACCGACTGTCAGGCTTACCCGCAGTCAAGCCGTTCTGCTATCCCAGTTTCGCTTGCCACATTACCCGGCAAGATTGTATGATTCGGATACACTGTTGCATGATTAGCCTCATGCTGAATGGATTAGCTAAAGTATTTCTCGAATTCATCTGCGCGGAAGAAACCTGCGGAAGATGGCCAAGATTCGGGCACAGAGTCCTGAAAGAGCCATACACCGTCATAACTTCATCGGGAAATGCAATTAGTACGAAGACTGCCCGCCGGAAAATGGCTGGCGCGTAACAAAAGAATCGTATTTATCGCCGGGATATGCCGCTTGGCCGCCCGTAAAGCAGAGATAATTGCCTGTCAATTTTCTGCCGCGATCCATCATTGAGATTTAGAACTTAAGGCTGCTCTTGACGCGAGCGCGCCACGAACTCCATACATCAGGCCTTGGTGCCTGCCGGAGATCACCGAGCGCAAACGGGCACAAGCGGCGGCATAACGGAGAAGAAAAATGAAATCGGCAAAAGCAATGCAAAGTAATGTAGAAACAAGCAATCTAACCATTCCCGACGCGGAAGAAATCATCGAAGAAGCGCTCAATGAACTGGCCGTCTCGCCCGATCCGGGCTTGGTGCGCGCCTTGCCCTTCCTTGCGCCTCCAGGCTATCAGGCGATTGTCGAGTTGTGCGGTGAAAACGGCCGCAGCAAGCGCCGCAACGCCATGGCGGACTCGTGGTCGCCGGAAGAGGACGAGCTGCGCATCTACTTCGAGCGCATCGACGGCGAAGAGCCTGCGCCACGTGCCATCCGAGCATCGCGAGCAATCTTTGATCATGACTTCGCCGAGGACGACGATAGCCAGGAGGCGATCATTCCCGCCGATCTCGACGCCCGTGTCAAAGAGCTATGCGCGGCTCTGGCCGAGGCCGAGCGCGGCGGTCACGCCTTTATCGCCCTCAAGTGGTTCCGCGATTCCTTTCTGCCCCGCAAGGCCTTCCGCTGGAATCAGCATCCCGAATCGCGCCAGTCGGTGCTGGCCGAGGCCATTCAGCGCGGCGTCGTCGTCACCAGCAAAATAGCCAATCCCAAGACACCGGCTTATCCCACCACCACCATTCGCCTCAATCGCGTCGAAGCCGGAATGCCGGAAGAGGCGCAGCGCTTCCACCCGGTCGCGGCGCATGGTGAATCCATCGCCGAGGCAATCGAAGAAGAACGGGGGAGCCTGTGAGCTGCTACTTTCTTGAGGCCACGGCCTTCGCCAAGCTCTTCATTCAGGAGCAGGGCACTGACGAACTTATTCGCTTGATGGAGGCCGTCGAGGATAACCGCAAGCTGATCTCGGCTTCCACGCCGCTGGAGGTCTATGCGGCTATTCGCCGTCGCGAGCGCGCCGGCGTCATCAGCGCTGAAGACTCTACGGCGGCGCTCGAGATTCTCCGCATGGAGGCGGCGCGCATGGTTCAGGAGCCGCTTAACCCGGCGGTCCTTGAGGCTGCTCGCCAGCTTCTCGACCGCACCACTCTCCGCTGGCCTGACACGCTGCAACTGGCCGCCGCCGTCGTCTCTCGCGATATGTTCCAGAACACCGAGATCATCTTCGTCTCCTCTTCGGCGCAGTTGCTGGAGGCCGCAAAGAGCGAGGGCTTCCACACCCTCGACCCGGCAAAGGAAGTGGTTGTGCCGGTGAAGGAAGAAGAGGAGTAACGCTGCTCTAACGCTCGCGCTATCCTAGAGTGTTCGTCCTCCGAGGAACGCCATGCCCGAAACTGCAACCATTGCAACTCTAGGTCAATTTGAAGGCCAGTCCGTCATTCTGCGCGGCTGGCTCTATAACCTCCGCGAGAGCGGCAAGCTGCTCTTTCCCATCTTTCGCGACGGCACTGGAACCGTTCAGGGCGTCGCACACGTCAAGAGTGTTCCCGCTGAAGTCTTCGAGGCGCTCAAGGGATTGACGCAGGAATCGAGCGTCATCATCACGGGAAAAGTACGTGCCGACAAGCGCGCGCCTGGGGGTTTCGAGCTTGATGTCGAGGGTCTGGAAGTTGTGCAGCGCGTCCCCGACTCCGATCCCTATCCGATCACACTCAAGGAGCACGGCGTCGATTTCCTGATGGAGCATCGCCACCTTTGGGTGCGCTCGCCGCGCCAATCCGCGATCCTGCGCATTCGCGCCGAGATCATGCGCGCCGCCGCGGAGTATTTTGACAGCAACGGGTTTATCCGCACCGATCCGCCGATTCTCACGCCCGCCGCCTGCGAAGGAACCTCGACGCTCTTTCCCGTCGATTACTTCGGCGATCCAGCTTACCTCACGCAATCCGGCCAGCTTTACATCGAGGCGACTGCGCTGGCTTTGGGCAAGGTTTACAGCTTCGGGCCGACCTTTCGCGCGGAAAAATCCAAAACGCGCCGCCACTTGACCGAGTTCTGGATGATCGAGCCGGAGGTTGCCTTCCTCGATCTCGACGGCCTGCTCGAACTCGCAGAAAACTTTCTCTCTCACATCGTCCAATCCGTACTCAAAAATCGCGCCTCGGAGCTGGCCGTCATTGGCCGCGATCCAGCAAAGCTCGCCGCCATCTCTCCGCCCTTTCCGCGCCTGCGCTACGACGAAGCCGCCGCGATGCTCAATCAGGCTCACAAAGACGGCCATCTCGAAGCGGCCTTTGAATATGGCAATGATTTTGGCTCGCCGGACGAGACCTGGCTCTCCAGTCAATTCGACCGGCCCATCATGGTCCATCGCTATCCCGCCGACGTAAAAGCTTTCTACATGGAGCCGGACCCCGCCGACTCACGCTACGCACTCTGCGTCGATGTCCTCGCCCCCGAAGGCTACGGCGAAATCATCGGCGGCTCACAGCGCGTCTCCAGCTTCGAGCTGTTGAACTCGCGCATCGAGCAGCATAACCTGCCGAAAGAAGCCTTTCAGTGGTATCTCGACCTGCGCCGCTACGGCAGCGTTCCGCACTCCGGCTTCGGCATGGGCATCGAACGCGCCGTAGCCTGGATCTGCGGCCTCGACCACGTCCGCGAAACTATCCCCTTTGCGCGCACGCTGCATCGCATCTATCCGTAAACAGGCGCAAAGAAAACGCGGCAGCCGAAGCCGCCGCGCCTTCGTGTGAGAGATTGTTTGAATTAGAAGTTCACACGCAGCGTAAGTTCCACCTCTCGCGGAGTGTACATATACACATTGTTGGTGCTGGTCACTGCGCCAAAGCCGCTGGCGCTGATTCCAGAGCCGGTCTTGGGGACGAAGGTCAATGTTGAGCACTCCTCCTGCGCCTGCCCCGTTACCATCTGACTTGCGGAGCAGCCGCTGGTCAGTTTCGAATTGGCCGAGAGGTTGTAAGCAGTCGTGCTCACGCCGGTGACGTTCTGGTGATTGGCGAGGTTGAAGAACTCGCCCATCAATTGCAGATGATACGGCTTACCCTTCACATCTTTTGTGAACTGCTTTTCCAGGCGCATATCGAGAACCAGAATGCGTGCCTGCTGGTAGGTGTTGCGCCCGATGGAGGGAATCCAGTAGTTGGTGCCTGCGCCATTCCAACTGGAATTGTAAGCGGAGTACGAGGGATAACCGCTGCCGATGGTCGCCGAATAGGGTAAGCCATTCTGTGCCTGGAACTCCGGGTTCAAGCTCCAGTCGTTGGCGATCCACTTCACCCAGTCATTTCGATGGATTTCAGGCGAGTTGATCATCGCCCAGGCAACAAGCCGGTTGGGAATGTTGTACATCGAGTTGCCGTAGTTGGCGCCTTTCGGATATCCGTCGATGTTGTAGGGGTCGAAGGCGCCGTTGCTCAGCGTCGTCGTTGATGCGTTCTGGTTGTCGTCCAGGGCGTGCGACCATGTGTAGTTCACGTCGTACTGAATATGTTTCGACGTCTTGTTTTCCACCTCGGCCACCAGGGCGTTGTAGTTGGAGTTGATATTGCTCATCAGCTCGTTTACCGCAGTGAAGTTGGTGTTGATGAAACCGGTGTAGGTGGGAACGGTGAAGGTTGTGCCGTTGGGGATCGGGCCCAAGCCGCCGGCATCTGAAACTGTGATGACGCTTTGCACCACGCCGTTGGGCGTGCCGGCGGCGGTTGTGACTGTGTTTGCATTCGGGTTGTAGTTGATGTTGACCGCGTTGGGCAACTCCCGACCTAAAGCTCCCATATAGCTGACCTGGAAGATCATGCCGTGGAGCAACTCCCGCTGCACGGAGAGGTCGAACTCATCCACCTGCGGGTTCTTGAAGTTCGCAGAGAAGAACTGCGAGGAAGGCACCGGCCCGGATGCGGCGGGAATAATATTGGGAAACAACGGTTCGCCCGCGGAAGCTGACGCATATGTATTCGGGTAAATTGTTGCTGTGTACTGACCGAGCGGGCTTCCGGTGTTGAGCAGGTTGTTGAGCAGCACACCGTTGGTGATGGGGCCGAAGTAGAGGCCATAGCCGATGCGCACAGTGGTCTTGCCGTTGCCGAAGGGATCCCAGGCGGCGCCGATGCGAGGTCCAAAGTTCAGCTTATTGCTGGGGTGGTTGGTGATATTGGCTGCTGCGGCCAGAGCTGGGCAGGTGCCGGGACCGGTATAAGCGGCGCAGAGACCGTTCGTTGATGCCAGGTAAGGCATGAAGCTGCCGGAAGCCGTAACCAGCGCGGGATACGGCGCCGGAAGAGCCTCATAGTCGTAGCGCAGGCCTGCATCGATCGTCAGACGCGGTGATAACTTCCAGTGATCTTCGGCAAAGAAGCCGTAGTTCAAGGTCGCGATGTCCCATGCCGGCGCTCCAAAGCCCTGGGTGATGGTGCCGCAGGGAGAAGTTCCCGTGTAAACCGTGCTGGAGGCGGTTGTTGTGGTGGCAGGCGCCGTCACGGAATGCGTGCTGTTACAGACGCCGTGAGCCGTTGCGCCGGAAGAATTCGGCTCATTCAAGATGTCGGCAAAGTAGTTTCCGATGTAGCTGTAGCTGTAAACGCCGTTGCCCTCATAGGTGTTGTTCATGATGTCGTAGTTGTGGAGCATATCTATGCCGAATTTGAGGTTGTGGTTGCCTTTCTGCCACGCGGCGGTATCGCCCACCTGCCACTTGTGCTCATCGGGCAGCGCTTTGCGGTAGGAGTAGTACGGCGAACCGAGATAGATACCGGTCGAAGACGGGCTATCGAGCGAGACTTCCACCACATTCGGCGAAAAATCACCCGCGGCGGTATTCGTGATGCCGTTGGTGCCTTGAAGGTACTGCTTGCTGTAGGAGCTGAAGGGCTGCTGGCCTTCGTCGTTCAACTCGCGGCCATACTGATAGCGAACCTCATTGACAATATGGCTGCTGATCTGGCTATTCAGTTTGATCAAACCGTAATCCAGTTTGACGAAGTCAGTGCCGAAGGTATCGATGGCGTATGTGTTGGTGGCCTGCGTCTGCACGCCTCCGGGAGAGTCCCAGCTTAGGCGGTGGTAGAGGACGCTGAGGTGGTTCTTGGCATTGACCTGCCAGTCAAGCTTCGGCGTGTTCAATAGATTATTGCCAAAGCGGGGAACGGGGCCGAGGTCAGGCAGCAGGTTGACCAATTGATTGGTGTAGGCCGCTGCGCCGGCGGCGTAATTGGGATAGCCAAGCCGCGCGGCCAATTCGCAGGCTTCCTGGTCCACCTGATATTGAGTTGCAGAGTAAGTGGAGGGGAGATTGGCCATGTAGCCTGCGCCATATGTATTTGCACCGACAACCGTAGTGGTCAAGTAGCAGTTGGAGCCTGTAGGCGCAGCCGCATCAGGCATGGTAAAGAAGGTGCTGGGCGTGGCCGCCTTGGCGGTGCCGGGGAAGTTGCGGTGGAATTCGTTGTAGCCGTAGAACCAGAAGAGCTTGTCCTTCATCAGCGGGCCGCCGACATCAAATCCCCATTGCTTGCGCCAATCCTTTGGTTTGTAGGGTGAAGTGACAAAGTTGGGCGCGGTAGGCGTGCCGGTATTGACTGTATTTGTGGTGAAGTCGTTGTACGCGCCCCATGCATGATTATCGCGGTCGGCGAAGTACAGGATGCCATGCGGGTCGTTGGTGCCGCTTTTGGTCACGGAGTTAACGACTCCTCCGGCGGAGCGCCCGAACTCTGCCGAGTAGACGCCGGTGTTGACCTGAAATTCCTGGATCAAGTACTTCGATGTGGAGTAGCCTTCACGGGTACGGCCGCGCTCTTCGGCGTAGTAGGCCTGGTTGTCGTCGGCGCCATCGATCTCAACATTGTTCAAAGTAGTGCTGATGGCGCGGAAGGAGATCAAGCCATAACCGCTTGTATCCAGCGTCGCTCCCGGCGTCAACAGTGTCAGGTTCGACCAGCGGCCTCCGTTCAGCGGCAAATCCATTACAGCGTGCGTGTCCAACACCGTGCTGATATCAGGAGACTCGAAGTTCAGGATGGGAACCTCGCCGGTCACTACAACATTTGAAGTTGCTCCGGCGGTCTTGAGACGTGCATTCACCTCGGTGGTGACGCCAACCTGCACGATGACGTTGACTTCCTTGAACGGCGCAAAGCCAGCGGCATTCACGGTCACGGTATAGACCGAGGCAGCTAACTGCGGCGCCTTGAAGAAACCGCTGCCATCCGAAGTCAGTTGCACCTCGGCATTGGTGCCGTCGTTGTGAATAACAATCGCTGCGTTCGGAACCACGGCATCTCCGGGATCGAATACGGTGCCGGCAATCGAACCTTCGGTGTAAGTCTGCGCCCATGCCTGACCAACAAAGAGCATGAATAGCGCAAAGATTAGGACAAATCCGGGGCGAATGGTATGGATTTTCTTTGACATATGGCTCTCCTTAGTTTTTGCCGGGGTTCAGTCTGTCCCCCGTGCGCTTGTTTGATTCACTGAATCAAACAAACATTACCTGATGCTCCTGCTATTTTTTTGATCAGGTGTGGAAATTAAGTGTGCTGCTTTCATTGGAATCGGGCAATATTTCAGGCGGATGAGAAGATTATTAATGGAAGATGAAGACAGGAATCCTTTACGCATCTCCGGGAATCATAATTGTGGATTTCATGCCATATGAGGAGTGTAAGTTGAAGACTTTATCTGCTATTGAAGTCAATAATCTGAAGCAAGCCCCCGCCGTCGATGGCGTCTTGCCGGCGATGCTCTCCCGCTGGAGTACACGCTCCTTCGCCGACCGCGAAGTCAGCCCCGCCGACCTGCGGAAAATCTTTGAGGCCGCCCGCTGGAGCGCCTCGTCCTACAACGAGCAGCCCTGGCGCTTTTTGGTAGGCGCGCGACCCTCATCAACCTACGAGAAGATCCTTTCGACCTTGATCCCGCATAACCGGAGCTGGGCCTCCACTGCGCCAGTCTTGATCCTCGGCGCAACCAACACCAAATTCAGCCACAATGATTCTCCGAACGCATATGCGCTTTACGATTTAGGCGCTGCCGCCGGAGCGCTCAAGCTTCAGGCAGCCTCGCTCAGCCTGAGGACGCATTCCATGGCCGGCTTCGACCACTACGCGGCTCGCCAGGTCTTTGATATTCCAGAGAGTTTTGCCCTCGGCGCGGTCATCGCACTTGGCTACCAGGGTGAGCCATCCGCCATCGCTGATGAGGAGCTTCTGGCGCGGGAGATCGCACCCCGCACCCGTAAACCACTGAGCGAATTTGTTTTTTCCTCCTGGGGAACCCCTGCCAAGCTGGATTGAGGCAGACGCGTTAGAGTGGTAGCTGAGGATGGCCATGAGCAAGACGCTCCCATTCCGCGCCACGCCCGCCCGCCGGTCCGGCCATCGGTCCAACCAATGGCGCCCAACCTCGCGCTCCTTTCGTCTTGGTTGGCGCAGCCGGTTGATTCTTTCCGCGATTCTGTTGGTTATTGGCCTCGTGGGATGGGCCGTAATCGCTCGCAATCTCGCCCCCGCCTCCAACACTTCGCGCGCCCGCTTTGACGCCATCATCGTTCTCGGCCATCCCGCCGACAGCGATGGCAACCCCACACCGGGGCAACTCGCCCGCGTCACTGAAGGGGTGCGCGAGTATGAACGGGGCGTGGCGCCCAGGCTGATTCTCACCGGCGGAGCGGTGCGCAACCAATTCGTCGAGGCGCGGGTGATGGCACGCTCCGCTGAGGCCCAGGGCATTCCCCGCTCTGCGATCTTTCTCGATCAGCAGTCACGCGATACGATTCAGAACGCCTGTTACGCCGAGCGCATTATGAAGGCTCACGGCTGGCGGTCGGCGGAGGTGGTCTCCAGTGGCAGCCATCTGCCCCGTGCCGCTCTCATCTTCAAGCAGTTGCCGTTCGATTGGCGCACCCACGCCGCGCCGCCGCTGGAGCCGGAATCGGCTGAGTACAAATGGGCTGCTGCCGCGCTGGAAGATCTGAAGACTATGCGCTATCTGACCTGGGCGCGCTGGCGGGAGCGCTGCGAGCCGTAGCGAATAAAAAATCAAGACTATTTCGCGATGGACGGAAAGTTCACCTCATCCACAAGCAGTTTGCAGATTATTTCCCCACCAACGCGCACAATCAATCCATGACCACCAACCAAACCTCCGGGCTTTTCCTATTCCCTATTCCCTATTGCCTGCTTTTTGTACGGCCGGGGACATCCCTGACAGTTTAGACCGGGCACATCGTT
>CAYOYX010000005.1:0-75993 GCA_964408275.1 uncultured Occallatibacter sp. | reverse complement strand
TATGCCAGAGATCCTTACCTGAATACACATGGCAGTTTTTACCGAATGGCGACGCTGCCAGTAGCGCTTCCACTTTCTCCTGCCAGGCCTGTCCGCCATTTGTGGAAAGAATATGTACCGGCTCAGCTCCCAGTTCAAGCAGAAATCCCGCTAAGCCAAGCGTCAAATCGGGATCTCCAAAGAGAGCAAACTTCTTGCCGTGAATGTGCGCGCTCGAATCGGCGATGGCGTCTACAAGCCTGCCTCGCTCTTTTCTGATCGAATCGGGAATAGTTTTGCCTGTGAGGCGCGCAACCTCCATCAGGAAACGATCAGTCGCTTCCACGCCGATAGGGTGATTGAATGCAACTGTTTCTTGCCCAGCTGCTTCGATCACATCCAGGGTTTTCTCGGTGCAGAACTCCTGCATCGAGATCGTCGCATTGGCATGGATCGCATTAGCCGCGTCCGCCAATGTCGTTCCACCATCGTACATGCGGAACTCGCCGTCGCTTGGCGTATCCCACACATCGCTAGCATCGGAGAGAATCGTGTATTCGACTCCCATCAGATCGAAGAGGCGCTTGATCTCGTGCATATTGCCAACCGTGTAGCCATCGAATCCACCGATAAAGTTCAACTTGCCGTTGGCCTTGCGTTCCAGCTTTGGAACTGTGCCGGCTTTGCCATTCCAGAAGTGCTCAATAATTCCCTTGAGCGCATTGTCGTAACCGGTAATATGGCTGCCGACAAAGGAAGGAGTGTGAGCAAATGGAACATCCAGCTCCATCGGAACCGATCCCTTTTCCTTTGCACCCTTGATGAAGGCATTTATATCATCGCCTATGACCTCGGCCATGCAAGTGGTCGACACGGCGATCATCTTCGGTTTGTATAAGGTATAGGAGTTAGCCAAGCCGTCAATCATGTTGCTGAGACCGCCCAACACGGCGGCATCTTCGGTCATGGACGAACATACAGCTGCTGTAGGCTCCTTGAAGTGCCGGGAAAAGTGGCTGCGAAAATACGCAGCACATCCTTGCGAACCGTGAATGAAAGGCAGTGTTCCTTCAAAGCCAAGTGCGACAAAGAGCGCGCCCAGCGGCTGGCAAGCCTTCGCTGGATTAATGACGAGATGCTCACGAGCGAAATTCTTCTCACGATAATCATCGCTCTCGGTCCATTCCTTCACCCGCTCGAATTCTTTTGTGGGCACAGGATCTTCAAACATACACTTCTTGTTGGCGAGCATCTCCGTGTATTCGGAGCTGCGGAACAACTCAAAGTGGTCGATCACCTTGTCTGCATTTTGTGTCATAGCGTGATTACTCCTCTCAGGTTTCCGCGCGGTTTAATAAGGGGCCTTGGTCATCTTCCAAACCGGGGCATTGATCGCCATATCCATATCGCGAGCAAAAACTGCGAAGCCATCGTATCCGTGATATGGGCCGGAGTAGTCCCAAGAATGCATCTGGCGAAAAGGAACGCCCATCTTCTGGAAGATGTACTTTTCCTTGATGCCGGAGCCAACCATGTCGGGTTTAACTTTCTCGACAAACTTCTCGAACTCGAAGCTGGTTATGTCGTCGTAGATCAGCGTGCCGTCTTTCACGTAGTGCGTGGTGCGCTGATAGTCGTCGTTGTGGCCAAACTCATAGCCGGTGCCGACAATCTCCATGCCAAGATCTTCATAGGCGCCGATCACGTGACGGGGGCGAAGGCCGCCGACAAAGAGCATCACCTTCTTGCCTTCAAGACGAGGACGATATTTCGTGACTATAGCATCGGTGAGCGCCGTGTATTTGGCGATCACCCGCTCTGCGCCTTCTTTGATCTTGTCGTCGAAGTGAGAAGCGATACTGCGCAACGACTCGGCGATCTTGGTCGGCCCAAAGAAGTTGTACTCGATCCATGGAATTCCATACTTTTCTTCCATGTGACGAGAGATGTAGTTCATCGAGCGGTAGCAGTGAATCAGATTGAGCTTGGCGTGCGGCGTTGATTCAAGTTCAGCGAGAGTTCCGTCACCCGACCACTGGGCAATCACGCGCAGGCCCATCTCTTCAAGCAAAATGCGAGAGGCCCAGGCATCACCGCCGATGTTATAGTCGCCGATGATCGTTACGTCGTAAGGAGTGCTTTCAAAGCGCGGAGCCTTGTCTCCAAGTTTGCCGAAGACATGATCGCGAATAGAGTCGTTGGCAATGTGATGGCCTAGCGACTGCGAAATGCCGCGAAAGCCCTCGCAGCGAACCGGCACGATGGTCTTGCCAATCTGCTTGGCCTTGGCCTTGGAGACGCCTTCAATGTCGTCGCCGATCAGTCCGACCGGGCACTCCGACAGGACCGAGATGCCCTTGTTCAGCGGAAAGAGAACTTCAATCTCGTCGATGATCTTGGCCAGTTTCTTATCGCCGCCAAAGACAATATCGTTTTCCTGAAAGTCTGATGTGAACTGCATGGTGGCGAAGGCATCCACGCCCGTGGTGCCCACAAAGTAGTTGCGCCGCGCAGCCCAGGAATATTGGCCGCAACCCACCGGTCCATGACTGATGTGCACCATGTCCTTGATGGGACCCCACACCACCCCCTTCGCGCCGGCGTAAGCGCAGCCGCGAATCGTCATCACGCCCGGAATGGTTTTGAGGTTAGACTTGACTCCGCAGTCGCTCTTGCCTTCTTCAAACGTCGCGAGGTGCTTGGCGCGCTTTTTCGCCGTCTTCTCCGGATAGGCCGTGAGAACCTCGCTGATCATCTGCTTGTTACGTTCTTTGATCTCTTCAACGCCAGCGTTATCGCTCATGATGAACCTCACTTGGGAGTATTTGTTGAAACGGGCGCCATTCGCATTGCGATGATGGCGCCCGTGGAGGGAGGGAATCTTACGCCGCGACTTCGGTGGCTTTCTTGCCGATCAGCGACTCGTCGATGTTCTTGATGATGCCGTGTTCCATCAGCATCTCTTCTAGCTCGTCCATGGTGATAGGCGTGGGAATGACGCCCTGGCCGGCATTTTCATGAATCTTGTGCGCCAGTGTGCGATAGTGTTCGGCCTGCGTGGAATCGGGCGCATACTCGATCACTGTCATGCGGCGAAGCTCGGCGTGCTGCACAACATTGTCGCGGGGAACAAAATAGATCAGCTTGCTGCCCAGCTTCTTTGCCATGTTCTCGGCGAGTTCAAGTTCCTTGTCGGTCTGGCGCTCGTTGCAGATCAGGCCGCCGAGGCGCACGCCGCCCGAGTTGGCGTATTTCAAAATGCCTTTGGAGATGTTGTTGGCAGCGTACATGGCCATCATCTCGCCGGACATGACAATATAAATCTCCTGCGCCTTGTTCTCGCGGATAGGCATTGCGAAGCCGCCGCAGACAACGTCGCCGAGCACGTCGTATGAGACGTAGTCAAGGTTTTCGTATGCGCCATTTTCTTCGAGAAAGTTGATGGCCGTAATCACGCCGCGGCCGGCACATCCTACGCCGGGCTCCGGGCCGCCCGATTCAACGCAACGAATCTTCTGATATCCGTACTTCATCACCTCTTCGAGCTCGATATCCTCGATGGTGCCTTTCTCCGCCGCCAGACTGAGGATGCTGTTCTGGGCCTTTGCGTGCAAGATCAGGCGCGTTGAGTCTGCCTTCGGATCGCAGCCGACGATGAGTATCTTCTGCCCCATCTCTGCCAGCGCCGCCAATGTGTTTTGCGATGTGGTGGACTTGCCGATTCCACCTTTGCCATAGAAAGCAATCTGCCGCAGTTTAGCCATCGTACCCTCCTCGGTTCTGTGATTCGTTTCTGATTTCAAAATCTCTCATCTGCGTCTTCATCTGCTTACAGCAAAGCAGTGACCAGATGACTGCAGAATCAAGGATGCTGAATGTCGATTTGCATCCTTGCGCTCCGGTGTTCGCTTATCTATATGCAATCACCGTGCCAAACTGAATAATTGATTAAGTCGTGTATGTTCAGAGTCTTATCTCTCATAATTCCTCTGTGTAGAATGCGACAATCGAGAGTTTTTTTGTAGTGAATGCGACGGCGCGATGACAAATACCTTCACGCGAAATGCTGCTTCCCAGACAATTCAGCGACAAATTCACCCAGGCTAATCGTGAGGCGCTCTATGTTGTGCTCTTCCAGAAAACGCTCCTCATTGCGCGTTGGATACTCGGGCAGGATGGCCCAATGCTTCTCGGATGATCGCTTGATGATCTGGTGCGCAAAGAGCCGCTCCAGTTGCGTTGAAAACCTGCAACCCAGGAAAAGAAAACTTCTCCCTTTCCGTATCTCTTGCACGGAATCTGGAATCGGCGTCTGTATATCGATCTCCGTCAACACTTCTACAAAGTCGGAGTCGGAGACAAGATAATTGCGAGCCGGCCAAACCGAACCGAGAGGCTGGTAGAGCAGAGTCTTCCAGTTTACATAACCACGGTCAGCCTCCACCCCAACGAATGCGCCATTCGATGCATAGTAATGGACCCAATTGCCGAAATGCTCCGACTGGCTTACACCTTGCGCCATGCCCCAACTGGAACGCGAACGCAGCGCCTTTTGCGGAAGATCGTCGTACCAGGCGTGAACAACCAAAGGCAGCGCGGGCAGACTCATCAGCAGTGTGTGCAGTGAGGTAGGTTCCGCGTCCGCGCTGAACGCTTCTGTCATCGCATTCGTTACTGTACTGCGATGCTTGAAATTCTCTATAAACTGCGCCGCGGCGCCAAGATTGTATCTGACTTTATGGGGAACGCTGCTCTTTGATGTCAAATGCCCAACAAGAGCCTTATGCGAATCGGGTAGTGGACTCGCTGTACCGTCAAAAGACAAAACTCCAGGGCCAAGAAAAGGAATCGCATTGCCGCCTTCGAATGCGTTTGCAATCGAATCCAGCGAGGAGATACTCAAGCCGGCACCTCATCTTCCAGGAGTTTTCGCGCTTCAACGGTAATTGGCAATGTTGTCGAAGCAGCCATTGCGGGCAACTCCAGCCGCCATCCGTTGGCGAGTGTAACCAGACCGCCCCACATCTCCGGCTTTTCGACTTCAACAATAGGTTCTTCCAAATCTTTTTTGGCAACATAAGCTGAAAGAACGCCGGAATTATTTCTGCGGATCATAACCTTCATTGCACCCCTCCAACTACAAACAATTCTGCTGACTCCAGCTCTTTTCGCTTCATGCCCACACGGAAACCACTGCCAAAAAACTCGACACCGTAGATGTAGTACTGCTGAAGAAAGGTTCCGATTGAGATGACATATCCTTCCTCGCCTTTGTTTACGAGGGTTTCGCCAATATCCTTTCCTGGAAAGGTGCCATCATTGCGCACCATGAACTTGGACCGGACCTTTTGACCGTACTCAAACTGCGGAGGCCCATCCAACTCCACTACCCAGCCATCGCGAATAATCTTTGACATATCAACGGCTCCTTTCTTTGTGGTTCACAGATTTCATCTGAAGAATTGCACGACCCTCCGCGAGCGGACTCCGTGCTTCAAGCAGTCTCTCCGCGACCCGCTCGCGTACCAGCGGATCCGCATCCTTGCGCATACCATCGAGAGCACTGACAGGAACCCGCCCCGCCGCCTCGTAGCGAACGCGAAAGTCGGGATGGAAGCGCAGAGGCAATAACTGCGCGGGTGTCAGCCGCTCTGCAACCGCAAGACAAACCGCGGCGTCGGGATCGTCCACCAACTCCGTCAGCCACTCAGCAGAGATGCGTTGAGCAACCACGCGCCGCACCTCAGGATCGGGATCGTCGATCATGTGTTTCAATTGCGGTATTGCAATGCGCCGCGCAACGATCTGGCGCACATAGTAGTCAGGGTCCGACATCATCGGCATCAGCTCTTCGCCTTCAAGATGCGCGGCTATGCGAATTCGCACCTCACGATGCGGGTCACTGCGCAGCCGCAGAAGAAAACGGCGGGGAAGCCGCAGGGCTGCATTCCATCGCACGGATTCATCGTTATCGTCAAGGAGAGCCGTCAGCCGGAAGACATCGGCATATTTAGCTGCGGCCGCACGCACCTCAAAGTAAGGATGAGAAATAAAATCGTTAGCCAGTCCGGGATTGGTCTTGAAGAATTCTTCGATGCGCGAGGGAGAACGATCCTGAACACAGACGTGTTTTTGCCGGCAGCGGTCTTCGTGAATCAGCTCGTGGTGAACGCAGCCAGCGCAGCACACTTCGCGTCCTTGCCAGTCCAGAGCTTTCTCCGGTTTGCGCAGCAACATTTGTCCCTCCTCTCCAATGCTTCAGCGTCTGACGAGTGCATCCACCGGCACCAGCGTCGAGCCTGGCGCGCACACCTGTGCGGTTCCTCCCGGTGTGGTAACAACAAATCCCGTGAGAGAGCGGCTGTCGATGAAATCCACAATTGCTCCGTCCAGTAATAAGCAACTCGCGGAATCAAGAAATATGCGCAATTCCGATTGCTTCCAAACAATTTCGTTCGCTCCCGGTTCCGCAGCAAGATCAAACTCGACGGCAAGACCAGAGCACCCGCCAGGACGGACCTTAAGTCTGAACCCAGGATTGGTACTCGCGCCACAGCGCATCATGCGGCGAATGAACTTTTCTGCCGCCGGCCTCAACTCCATTGATATTTGCTTTGTCTCGCTCATCGACACCGCCTTAAAGATTTGCGACCAGCGCGCCTTGTCGTATATCGGCGTCGCCGCGCCGCGTATGCTCGATTTCTCCGCTTCGCACACTCTCCAGATACTCTCGGAAATACGTCAATGCGGACTGCTCGATATACTCAAGCGCAAATCGATCCACCGGCTCGATGCCGGCTTTCAGCAGTCCTTCGCGGGGGCAGTTTCCGATCCTGGAAATCAATACTGCAACGCAGTCGTTGATGGCGCGAACCACAGTTTCCAGACTTTCCTCTTCTCCGAAGCCGCCTTGACAGTAGTTATCCACTCGGCGATGACCAACAAACTTCACGCCTGTAGTGCTGACCTCATAAACCTGAAACTCTTTGGCGTGGCCAAAGTGCTGGTTGATGCGGCCTCCGCCTTTGCTCGCAACAGCGACCAAAATTGAAATATCGCTCTCTTTGCCCGCGAGCATTTTCAGCTCCTCATTTCTCGCCGCAACTACTGCTGCGCGTTGCCTCTCGACATCCTCCTGATACGCTTGACGCAGCTCCAGATCGTAGTGAACGTCCATCTTCATGATCTTTTCAGTCGTAAACTCATTGCTGCGATCCTCACCGAGCAGACCCACCGCGTCCGCGCGGCACTGGCGGCAATGGCGCATGATGTTCATCTCGCCCTCGCACGAATCCTGCAAGGCCTTCAGCTCGTGCGCTGTCGGCCCGCGAACCCCGCCAAGTCCGAAGACGGTGCCATGCTCCGGCGCCGAGATCAAGGGCATGATGTTATGCAAAAACGCTCCGCGTGACTTTACTGCCTTGTTGACTTCCACTAGATGATGATCGTTAACGCCGGGTATCATCACTGAATTCACTTTGCAGAGAATGCCGCGCTCGGCGAGCATCTCCAGACCCAGCAGTTGACGGTTACTTAGAATTTGCGCGGCTTCCACTCCCTCATATCGTTTCTTGTTGTAATAGATCCAGGGATAAATCTTCGCGCCAATCTCTGGATCGATCATGTTGATGGTGATCGTCACATGATCGATATTGAGCGACTGAATTCTATCGACGTAATCGGGGAGCATAAGTCCGTTTGTCGAAAGACAGAGCTTGATATCGGGAGCCGTCTGTGTCACAAGCTCGAAGGTCTTAAAAGTTTTCTCTGGATTCGCGAGTGGGTCGCCGGGTCCGGCAATACCGAGCACGGTCATCTGCGGGATATTCGAGGCCACGGCAAGCACTTTCTTGGCCGCCTGCGCCGGCGTCAGCCGCTCACTCACAACTCCTGGCCTCGATTCATTCGAACAATCGTACTTGCGGTTGCAATAGTTGCATTGGATATTGCAGGCTGGCGCCACAGCCACGTGCATTCGCGCATAGTGGTGATGCGCTTCTTCGCTGTAACAGGGATGGTTCTTTACCTTTTCCCAGATCTCCGGCGACAGATCGCCTTGCCCCGCGACCGAGCCGCAACTGGATTTGCTGCTTCCGCTTTTCGAGCCGCAGCCCTTTTGTCCGCTGCTCAAAAGAGCTGGCTGCATCACGAGCAACTGTGCGACGGCCTTTCGAGTGCCAAGCTCCATAGCATTCCCCATTGTGTTGGAGTGACCCGGAGTGCGGGTGCTGCTAGGGACTATAGCAACTCAACCGCCAAAGTGGATGTTGCAGATGGTACGAGGCTTACGCGCTTTTAGTCCTTGTCGTAATTGCGACAAAAGATAGGGAACCTCCTAGTCATGTAGCAAATCAGCCATTGCGACAGGTTCATTGAAGCGGGATGTCAATCGGATCAAAGGTCGTAGTTTTGCGCGAGGAAGAATCGTCAAATGAGCAGACAATGATCAGAATCGCTTGATTTCTACGCTGTGCTTCCGCAACGCGTAGCCCATCTGGCGAGCAGTCAAACCCAGTATCCGTGCGGCTTTGGCTTGAACCCATCCGGACCTTTCCATGGCATCTACCAAACGCTTGCGATCAGCAGCATCTTCCCGCGCGCTGCTCGAACCTTCCGAGGGTCCGGCTTTCTCAAAGCTGTCATCGGCAGCAATGCTTGAAGGCTCGGCAATCCTGTGGACTGGCCAAGTTCGCTCTTGCTTAGGCGAGAGGATCGGGAGCGGCACATAGCCGGCCTGTTGTTGCTGCATTTTGTTGATGGACTTGCCCATCACGAGCGAAAGACAGTTATCATTGCTGCAAGCAAAATCTTCCACCACGATCACAGAGTCTTTTGCCAGCGCTGCCGTGCGCTTTACGCAGCTCTCCAACTCCCGAACATTGCCAGGGAAGTCGCAAGCACTCAGCACATCCATTGCGCGCTTGGAGAGGGTGAGCGAGACGCCATGTTCATCATTGAAACGCCGCAAGAACTCCTTGGCCAGCATTCCTACATCTTCGCGCCTCTCGCGTAAGGGCGGAAGAAAGATGGGCACCACACTGATGCGATAGTAGAGGTCAGAGCGGAATTGGCCTGCCAGCACAGCCGCTTCCAGATTCCGATTGGTTGCCGCCACCAGCCTCACATCCACCTTGATCGTGCGGCTTCCGCCCACTCGCTCAAACTCGCCCTCCTGCAACACGCGCAGCAGCTTGGCTTGAAAGGCGCCCGAAATTTCACCGATCTCATCGAGGAAAAGCGTTCCCCCGTCAGCCGACTCGAATCGCCCCTTGCGCATTCCGACTGCGCCGGTGAAGGCTCCGCGCTCATGACCGAACAACTCCGACTCCAAAACTGTTTCAGAGAGCGCTGCGCAATTCAGTCGAATGTAGGCCCTCTGGCTGCGTGGGGAATACTCGTGAATGGCGCGCGCAAACAGTTCTTTTCCCGTGCCTGATTCTCCGCAGAGGAGTACTGGCAGATTGCATCGCGCAACTTGTTGTATTTTTTCGACCACTTCACGAATCGCCGCGCTTTCGCCGATGATCCAGTCGATTCCTTCGTGCTTGGACTCCGTGTGCTGCTCCAACTCCTTTTCAAGCCGATGACGATCACTCATCAACCGTTCGCGATCTCTGGCAACCAGCGTTTGCAGAGCAACGGACTGCGCCACCAGATTGGCCACCATGGTCAGAAATCGCACGTCTTCATCCAGCGTGTGCGGAGAGGAGTTTCCGTCGAGCCGTTCGATCATGATGGTGCCAAGTGTGCGGTTGGCGCCTTTGATCGGAACGCCCACGAACGATCTTTGTGCAGTAGGGTCGCCGGAGTTCAACTCGCTCCAATCCGAAAAGAGAGGACTTTCAGCTATATTGCGTACGATCAGCGGCATACCTGAGACGACGATCTGCCCCACCGCTTGCTCGGGAAGACGCTCGAAATGTTCTCTGGCTGTCGCCTCACTCCATCCTGCGCCGACAACCATCGAGGTTCGATCCTCTTCATCGAGCAGCGCAATCAGGCCATTGTTCATATCCAAAAAACTGGCTAAAAGATTAATGACCCCGGAAAGCGCCACCTCCAGTCGCGCCGGACGCGTGAGCAGCTTCGAAATCTCATAAATCCCCATAAGCGCAGAATTTGCACGGCTGCTTGATTGCATCGCGCGCTCGTTGCTGGAGATTTCTTCCTGGCTCGACACGTCTCGCCTCCTTTCGGATGAAGGCAAATGGATGGTTGACTAAACAGAACTGGATTGACGAAACACAGGAATCAGATAATTGTCCGCCTGCATCCGGCCTTGCGCGCCAGACGCCAGTAGGTTTACAACGCTCCGGTTCGTAGGCATATTTTGGCAGACATTTGATGCTTGGTCAATGAAGACCGCATAAGGAAAGCATTGAATCCTGAAGATTCAGCATCTAAGCCATTCCATTCTCAATTTGTTGATGCCGGCCTGCGGGCCGCTATTCCTCCAACAACAACAGCCGCGCCGGGTCAAGCTTGATAAGCCAGGGTTGAGGCTGGGAGCTCAGTGCGCTCCATGCATCCTTGGGCACATCGGCCTGCAAATGATGTAGCTCGCCTGCTTGAGGTGCGGCATGCAAACGCAGATAGAGCGTCATCTCGTGCGGTGTTTCACTGGTCGCGACCAGCCAGCAAGCAAATGTGTTCTCCCCGTCTGCCGTGAGCTGGAACTTGATCTGATGCGAGCGGATTCCAACATGGGTCAAAGTATTGGGGAAGTCGCGTGACGTTCTCAGTTCGCAATTCCACGCTTCAACTGCAATAAGCTCATCCCCCACGCGGCGAGCCGGCGCGATGTTCTTGCATCCCGTCAGTCGAGCCGCCGCAACTCTTTGTGGGCGCTCGAAGAGCTGATGCTTGGGGCCGCTGGCAATCACCTTGCCGCTGTCCAACACTAGCAGATCGCTGCAAAAGCGGAATGCCTCTTCCATGTCATGCGACACAAAGATTACCGCGCCGTTGTAGCTGGCCAGTGTCTCGCGCAACTGCTCTTCAGTTTGTCGCCGTAAATGAGGATCGAGCGCCGCAAACGGCTCATCGAGGAGCAGGGCGTCGGGCTCGATGGCTATGCAACGCGCAATAGCCACGCGTTGCCGCTGACCGCCTGAGATCTCGGAAGGATAACGATCGGCAAGTTCGGCGATGTGCATTCTTTCAAGCTGGCATCGAACGCGCGCCTGCCGATCCCGCTCTGGCAGCCTGCTTAACCCGAAGCCTACGTTCTCCGCTACGGTCATCCTCGGAAACAGCGCGTAGTCCTGAAAAACCACGCCGATCTTCCGATGCGCGGCGGAAATCTTCGTAGCTGTTGCACTGTTGAAGAGAACGCGGCCATTGAGAGAAATGCGGCCGCGATCGGGAGTGACGATGCCTGCAATCATGCGCAGTGTCATGGATTTGCCAGCGCCGGATGCTCCCAGCAAACCGAGCGCGCCTCGGCTCGCGCAGAACTCGACTTCCAACTTGAATGGATCCAGCGCCTTCTCGATATGTATTTCAAGCGATGCGCCACGCGCGCTCATTTCTGGAGTGCTTGGCAACTGTGTTTGTGGAACAGTTGTGGAATTCAAGAAGGCAGTCTTCTCAACCGGATGTATCTTTCTGGTCTTTCTCTCCCAGTGAAGCAAGCGAATAATGGCCAGTGACAAAATGACAATCAGACTCACCCAAAGAAACGCCACGCGCATATCACCGCCCTCGGCTGCGGAAAATATTGCGATCGGCATCGTCTGCGTGCGGCCGGGGATATTGCCTGCCAGCATCAGTGTTGCTCCAAATTCGCCCATCGCGCGAGCAAAGGCCAACACGGTTCCGGCCAGCACACCGGGCGCAGCCATCGGCAGCAGAACTCTGCAAAAGATTCTCCACTCAGATGCGCCAAGTGTCCGCGCGGCATCGAGAAGATTGGGATTGACCTGCTCAAACGCGCCCAGCGTCGTGCGATACATCAGCGGAAATGCGACAACGGTCGCGGCGATCACCGTTGCCGGCCATGAAAAAACAATCGTGATGCCAATTTGCTCTAATGCGTGACCGACGAAGCTCCGCCGCCCCAGAAGCACCAGGAGTATGAAACCAACTACAGTGGGCGGAAGCACGAGCGGCAGCGTAAGAATTCCATCGATCCACGCACGAAGGCTGCCGCGCACGCCATACATCAGTCGTGCCGCCAACAATCCAAGAAAGAATGTTGCGATTGTGGCCACACAGGTCGTGGCTAGCGATATCCATAGCGGCGAATAGTCGATGGGCATGTTCACGGTGCTGCTATTGTAAACCCGCGCTTCTGGAAGATGGCCTGCGCGGAAGGACTGGCGAGATACTCGATAAAATTGCGTGCCGCCCCTTCGCTGTGACTTCCTTTCACCACCGCGACGGGATAGACAATAGGCTCGTGCGTCGACTCTGGGGCCGTGGCAATCACCCGAACCTGGCTCGATATCATCGCATCGGTAGCATAGACCAGGCCCGCATCGGCGTTGCCGGTTTCAACATAAGTCAGAACCTGTCGAACATCCTTTCCGAGCACAAGCTTGTCGCAGACTCGATCCCAGAGATGAAGCGATAGGAGCGTCTGCTTTCCATATTGCCCCGCTGGAACGCTTGCGGGATCGCCAAGAGCTATCGTTCGAATTGATCCATTTGTAAGTCCCGGAAAGCCACTTAGCTTTGAATCGAGCGGTGCAATCAGCACAAGCGTGTTTCGCAAGAGATTGCGACGTGTTCCGGTAACGACTAACCCGCTGGCTGCAAGATCATCCATCGGTTTTGCCGCGGCTGATATGAAAATATCCACAGGAGCGCCCTGGTCGATTTGCGTCGCGAGGTTTCCGGAAGAACCGAAGTTATTGGCAAATGCGATGATTGCGCCGCTTTGCCTGTAAGTAGTCTCTACCTCGACAATTGCATCCTTCAGGCTGGCCGCCGCAGAGACAGTCAGAGTGGTCTGCGCTGAACCAGGGCACAGGCCAAGCACGACCGTAAGCGTGAAAAGCACAACAAATCTGCGAAACTGCATTCAATCTCCTCTAACATCAAAACTCTGTCTAAAGCTTTCGTCCAGTTATATCCAGTGCGGCTGTTCGCACTGGTTATCGTCCACTCAATTCAACCAGCGCGAGAAATAGATTGAACGACAACCCGCGTCAGGCTCTCGACTGAGCCCGCCGCGGAATCAATCAGAAGGTGAAACGACTACCGGCTGTCGGAGCAAGGTTGCTGTCGCTAAAAAAGGGAACGCCGGGGCCATGAGGAATGGCAATGTCCAGACCGCCGCTCACGAAGGAATATGCAGCTCCAGCAAAAAGATCAAAACGCTTGGTGAAGTGATGATCCAAATAGAACGACCCCTCGTTAAGGGCGCCTGCGCAGGATGCGCGCATATTACCGATACTGGGGTTGGTCGAGCAGGTCGATGGAACGCGGAAGTCATTCTGCCGCTGCTGATACCAGGCAAGAGTTACATCGGTCTTTTTACGATAAGTGTACTTCGCGCCTGTCCACCAGATCTGAACTAGCTTTTCAGAATCAAGATTGTTGTCTTCGACCCCGCTCAGGAAGTAACCGCCCTGGTCAGAAGCGCCAACGCCCAACGGGTTTTTGGGGTTGTTCTGCCATATGTATTCGTAGCCGGCAAAAACCTTGAACGACTCCGACGAATATTTGGCGGCGGCCATAACTGCGTTGTTGTCGGTCACGATGCCATAGAGGGTGTTGTTCGTGGCGATCAGATTGTTTCCGGTGATGGGGTTTGTATTAATGCTGTCCGTAGTCGACTGATATGGAGCCGCCGGACTTTGAGGCCCCAGTAAGGGGTTCAACACACTGATCGCCTGATTGTAATGTTGGAAGACGAGATCGCCGGAGAACTTGCTATAGGCTCCGCCGACGTCGAATCCATAGGCATTGTTATGCGCGGATTCCGGCGTACAGTTGCCGGCAGTCCAGGTTGAAGAGGCCGAGTAGCAGCCGCCAGAGCCATCGGCGAATTTATACATCGCGCCGAAATGGACGGAGCCATAAGTGAGGCGATACTTCACAGCATCATCCCAACGGGTGTCCTCAGTATCGCCGCCGCCGGCCATCGTGCCGTTATACCCGATGTACGAAAAAGCATAGGAACCGCTGGCTGGATCGTATTGCAGCATCGCATCAGTGCCCAGAGCGCGCTGACGGCCAAAGGTCAGCGTGCCAATATGCGCCGACGTTATACCGGCATAGTATTCGTCGTTGAAGGGTTGGCCCGCGCGCGCGCCGTCAATGGCTATCGAATAGCTGCTCCTGGGAAGGCCATTGTTGATGATGTCTGTTTGTGACGCGTTGGCGAGCAAGCCGGATTGCGGATTGATGCCGGTTGAGGCGTTGAAGACAATGGACCAGCCCGGCAGAAACTCCTCTTTGCCCCGGATGCCAAACCCCGTCTGCGACAGGCTGTTCGGTGCGATGAGGAATCGATGTTGATAGCCGTTTCGGTTGACCAGAGATTCGCCTTCATAGTTATAGCCGTTTTCTGGAAGGCCGTGGCTGACCCAGCCGACGCCAACGTCATACGTACCGTACAGCGTGATGCCATGCCAGATCAGCGCGCAATCGGTGGTGGCGAACTCGTGGCCGCTTGTGCAGGGGTCGGGGGTCTTCGCCTGCGTTTTAGTGTTGATTGCGGCTCCCTGTCCGAATGCCAGTGTCGATAAAAAGCAGAAAACTGCGGTCGCAAGAACAAACTTCGCCTTATTCATATTTCCTCCAGATAATAAAAATGACTGCTTAGTATTTGTAATTTAACCACGACATCGACGTGTTTACAATAAGGAACACATAAGGAATCGCAGCAATTATCTACAGCTGCAAAAATAACAACGGCGAGGGTCTATAAAGAGGAAGGGCTAATTCGAAAAAATCAAGGAGAGAACATAGTGGAGCAAAGCACCCTAAAAGTTTCGCTCTTTGGGCAGCCTTGCGGCGCACTCGCGGCGCTGTAATTATTGGGAGGGGAACTAAACGCCGATCAGTATGTTGGATGCCTTCACAATCGCGCTGACCTTATCGCCTCGCTGCAGCCCGAGCGTATGCACGCTCTCCTTGGTGATCGAAGCAATGACGATGGCGCCGCCGGTCAACTGAATCGCCACTTCGCTGTTGACCGCTCCGTCATGAGAACTTGTTACTTCGCCGGCCAACACGTTACGAGCGCTCAACTTGGCGCCATCCACGCCCTTGCCGACAATCACCTCGTTGGCTTTAATAATCACGTAAGCTGTCTTGCCCTCCGTCAGGCCCAGCGAATCAATGCTGGAGTTTGTGATGACGGAGACGATGCGCTCTCCTCCTGTCAGGACAAGAGTGACCTCTGAGTTGACAGCTCCTTTGGTGACAGTCTTCACCTTGCCCTCAAATACATTTCTCGCACTGATCTTCATTTGTCTCCTCCAGCCGATTACCGGATTGGCGGCGCATCGCAACTGGCCGCCACGTCTGGAATCAACAGTACCATACACTGTATAAACTGCGCATGATTGGATTGCGTACTCAGTGTCCGCCGATTCCCTCTTGTGCATTTTCCCTCGTATCCGTATCATAAGTCGCGTATACAGTACAGACCATTTTGCCGCGGGGCGCGAATGCAATCAATCGAAGTACATACGAATCTCGCGGAGTTGCGGACCAAGCGAGCGATCTCCGCTGCGCATTTAGCGGCTGAAGCTAGCGTCAGCCGACAGACGATTCATGCTATTGAAGCTGGACTCTATGTTCCCAATACAGCGGTGAGTCTAAAGCTGGCTCGCATTCTTGGCACGACGGTTGAGGATCTATTCCAGCTCGAACCGGAGCCAGAAGTGACTGACGAGACGGCCGAGGTCTTCATTCTTGGCGACGTGGCCTCGCTGCCCAAGGGACAGCCGCTGAGACTCATAAGCGTCAATGACCGTTTGGTCGCAGTAGCGCCCGATCCGGCAAGTTGGGGCCTGCAGCCAACGGATGCCGTTCTTCTTGCGCACATACGCGCCGGAAAAGGCGAGGTCAATGCCAAAGTGCGGCTCCTCGGCAATGGCTGGAAGAATCCCGGACGCATTCTTCTCGCAGGTTGCGATCCCAGTGCATCGCTGCTTGCACACTCTCTTGAACGGCAGGGTTTTGAACTCGTCATCGCCTATGAAAACAGTACGCGCGCGCTTGACCTGCTGCATGAAGGAATGATTCATGTCGCCGGTACGCATTTAGTTGAGAAGGCTAGCGGCAAAGTCGATTTATTGCCGATCAGCAAGCTGTTTCCTCGCAGTTCGCTTGCTGTCCTGTCTTACGCGATGTGGAAAGAAGGACTGATCGTCGCACAGGGAAACCCTAAGAAAATTACAGGAATTGAAGATTTAGCACGCAAGGACATTCGCATTACAAATCGCGAGCAAGGCGCAGGCTGCCGCCGCTTATTGGACGACCTGTTGCGAGCGAAAAGGATCGCGAGTAACAAGGTTAGAGGCTATGACGACATTACTCTGGGCCAGCTTCCTGCCGCGCGTCTCGTTCAGAGTGGGGAGGTAGACTGTTGCATTGGCACACAAGCCGCTGCGGTTTCGATGGGTCTAGCCTTCCTTCCACTCGCGGAAAAACCCTACCTCCTAGCACTTCGCCGAACGCATCTCACATTGCCGCCGGTCCAGGCGCTCATTGAAACGCTGGGCCGAACGGCGTACCGGCGAGAGGTCGAAGCCTGTGTCGGCTACGATATGCGCATGGCAGGCGATAGGCTGGCATGAAACGCGCTGAATATCGAGGCGGAGATTCTGTCCACCAGCTTTGAGCATACGCGGGCCACTGCAAGCGCGCGGCGCCCTGAGTAAAAGCTGTAGCGGCATTTTGGCGGCTCGCATATTGCCGGACTCTCACGTGAAAATCCCCAGCAGTTCTGGTGATACTTTTGGGGATACTTTTTCCCCGATTCCCATGCGTTTCCATGCAGCGAATACAGCTCGGAATAATCGTGTAACTTATTCTTGTTAAATATATTATGCAAATAAATTCCTATGTGTGCGATCTTGTGTAAAACAAGGTAAAATGGGACTCATAATCCCTAGGTTGGGGGTTCGAATCCCTGCAGGCCGACCATAGAATCAATAAAAAATGTGAAATCAATATCTTCCGTAACTTTTCTTCACAATCTACAATAATTTGGATTATCAGATAATTTTTGTGCATATACCTCGCGAATTTCTGTGAGCGGCACGGATGATTAGCAGTCTTTACAATGGTGTAGGAGTTGTTGCGCCTCCGATTGCAACAACTGCATGATCGGTATCATCTTATAATCAGGAAACGAGTTCAGAGAGAGCAATGCCTACTACAGCGAACAAGGACTATTACGCCACGCTCGGTGTGAAGAAGACAGCCTCAGCCGAGGAGATTCGCAAGGCCTTCCGCAAAGCTGCGCGGCGTTATCATCCCGACGTGAACCCCGGCGACAAGCGCGCCGAGGAGAAGTTCAAGGAGATCTCCGAGGCCAACGACGTGCTCAGTGACGAGCGCAAGCGCAAGGTCTACGATCAGGTGGGCTTCTACTCCGACCAGATCGACCCGGCGCAAGCCGAGGCCTATGCGCGTCAGCAGAGCGGCGGCGGGCGCGGAATGCCGGTGGACTTCGGCGGCTTCGACTTCTCCGGTTTCCAGAGCGGGCCGGAGCACCACACCGCCGGTCAGCAGGCGGGCGCGGGATCGGCCTCCTGGGGCAGCTTCAAGGACATCTTCTCCGGTATATTCAACGGCGCGCAGCAACCGCAGCAGCCGCGCGGCCCGCAACCGGGAACCGACCTCGAATACCAGGCCACGGTCGATTTTTGGACGGCGATTCGCGGCGGTCAGGCCCGCATGGAGGTCTATCGCCAGGAGACCTGCCCCACCTGCCACGGACAAAGTTCGGTCGGCGGCCAGACACAGTGCCCGGAGTGCAGCGGCACAGGCCAGGTGACGCAGATGGGCGGACGGATGAAGTTCAACATTCCCTGCCCGCGCTGCAACGGCACAGGCCGCATCTCCAACACCTGCGCCACCTGCCGCGGCGAGGGTTTGGTCAGCCGCACCGAGACCGTAGAGTTCCGCATCAAGGCGGGTACGCGCGACGGCCAGCGCATTCGTCTACAAGGCAAAGGCAACGCCGGCGTGAATGGCGGCGCGCCCGGCGACCTCTTCCTCATCGTCCGCACCGGCACACATCCGGTCTTCACGCGCGTTGGCGACGACATCAATCTCACGGTTCCGGTCACCGTGCCCGAAGCATCACTGGGAGCTAAAGTGGACGTTCCGACCATCGATGGCCGCGCCCAGTTGAAGATTCCTCCCGGTACGCAGAGCGGCCAGAAGTTGCGTATGAGGGAACGCGGCGTGGAGAGCGCGCAGCATCCGGGCCAGCGCGGAGACGAGATTGTCACCGTGGAGGTATCGGTACCCACCCTGGCCGACGAACGCAGCCGCGAGATCATGCGCGAGCTGGCAAGGCTGAACCCCAACGACCCGCGCTCTGCGCTCTTTGATAAGCTGTAGGCGACATTTGCGCTTATACTTCAATGGGGACTGAAACTAGCTTTGGAGCTGTCATGCGTATGGACACTCAACAGATTGAGATCATCGGAAGACACATCCTTATTGCAAATTTAATCGCTGCGAACCTTGAGGTTGCCGAGCCTATACGCGACCATGGGATCGACATAATCGTCTTTCGAGATGGGTTGAAGGGTGGCAAGTTCCTTGCCTGCCCGATTCAGTTGAAAACCGCTACAGACGAGGCATTCGAATTGTATAGCAAGTACGAACGATTTCCTGGTTTAAGGATCGTCTATGTATGGAACGCCAAAGTGCCCGCAGAAGCGCAGGTTTTCGCTCTCAACTATCAAGAGGCGCACGATGTTTTGGTTGAAATGGAATATGACAAGACCAAATCCTGGAAGGATGGACACTACGTGACGACAAAGCCATCCAAAAAGCTGAAGAAAATCTTGGATAAGTTTCGGG
Organism: uncultured Occallatibacter sp.; assembly: GCA_964408275.1. Classification (GTDB taxonomy): domain Bacteria; phylum Acidobacteriota; class Terriglobia; order Terriglobales; family Acidobacteriaceae; genus Telmatobacter. The sequence continues at coordinate 57,012 of CAYOYX010000005.1, read as the reverse complement.
TCAATGCGCCGAAGGAATGGCCCGGTAGACTGGGTATGAAGGGATAAAGCATAGTATTCTGAAACCCCGGAGCGTCCCTGAGCAACCTTATGGCAGCCAAGAAAAAATCCAAAGGCGCGTACATGATCTCGGCGGTTGCCGAGATGTATGAAATTCATCCGCAGACGCTGCGCCTCTATGAGCGCGAAGGTCTGCTGCTGCCATCGCGTACCGAGGGCAACACACGCCTCTACACCGACGAAGACCTGGAGCGCCTGGAGTTCATTCTGAATCTCGCCCGCGACCTGGGCGTGAACATCGCCGGCATCGCCATCATCCTGCAGATGCGCGAGCGCATGGAAGAGATGAACCGCCAGATGCAGAGCTTTGTCGAGTACGTGCGCACGGAGATGCTCTCGCGCTTTCAAGCTGCCGCGCCCGGCACCGGCGCAATTGTTCCGCTGCGCAAACCAGGTGTCGTGACCAAGGCCGCCGCCCAGAGCCGCTCGCAGCGCGATTGAATCCCAACGATTGAATCCCAATAATGTAAACTAATTCCAAGATTCGATCAACACAGGATTTATCTTGGATTCTTTTCAGCAGCATTCATTGTCCCTCTCAAGCGGGGACGAGGCGGTTGCCCTGGCCGCTATGGTCGCCGGAGTAACCCTCGGTGCGCGCGCAATAGGACAATCATGAATTCAACCTTGGAAACCAGCATCGCCAACTGTCATCCCGCCAGCGCGCCCGATTACACTCCGCTCGCCGAATTGCGCGCCTTGCAGTTGCAGCGCATTCGCGCCGTAGTCGAGCGCGCATATCAGCACGTGGAGCTCTTCCGCACTCGCATGGAAGAGCGCAACCTCAAGCCCGAAGAGATTAGTTCCATCGATGACATCGCCAAGTTGCCTTTTACTTTGAAGAGCGATCTGCGCGACACCTATCCCTTCGGACTCTTCGCCAGCCCCATGAAAGACGTCGTCCGCCTTCACGTCTCCAGCGGAACCACCGGCAAGCCCATCGTCGTCGCATACACCAAAGAGGATGTGGATGTGTGGACCTCGGTGATGGTGCGCTGCTTCGCCGGCTGCGGGCTTCATCGCGGAGACATCATTCAAAACGCCTACGGCTACGGCCTCTTCACCGGCGGTCTCGGCGCTCACTACGGTGCTGAGGGCCTCGGCGCGACTGTCGTCCCTACCTCCGGCGGTAACGCCGACCGCCAGATCATGCTGATGAAGGACTTCGGCGTGACGGCCATCTGCTGCACGCCCACTTACTTTCTTCATCTGATCGCACGCGCCACTGAACTCGGCGTTGATATGAAGCAGCTTCCTATTCGCGCTGGAGTCTTCGGCGCCGAACCCTGGACCGAATCGATGCGCCAGCACATCGAAAAGATGAGCGGCATCGAGGCCTTCGACATCTACGGGCTATCGGAAATTATTGGCCCCGGCGTAGGCTGCGAGTGCCGCCGCCATCAGGGCCTGCACATCTTTGAAGATCTCTTCTATCCGGAGATCGTCGATCCCGCCTCCGGCGAGCCGCTGCCCGATGGAGACGAGGGCGAGTTGGTTCTGACCACTCTCAGCAAGCAGGCAATGCCGATGATTCGCTATCGCACGCGCGACATCACCAGACTGCTTCCGGGCCTTTGCGAATGCGGACGCACGCTGCGGCGAATTGATCGCATCGGCCGCCGCAGCGACGATATGCTGATCATTCGCGGCGTCAATGTATTTCCATCGCAGGTCGAGTCCGCGCTCCTGCAAGTCGAAGGCACCCTGCCGCAATATCAGATCGTACTCACGCGCGAGCAGGGATTGGATCAGATGGAAGTGCAGGTCGAAGTCACCGCGCAGATGTTCAACGACAAGATCGGCGCATTGCAAGGCTTGCACGGCAAGTTGCAATCTGCGCTTGATCACGTGCTCGGCATTCGCGTGCGGGTTGCGCTGGTCGAGGCAAACTCGCTCGCGCGCAGTGAAGGCAAGGCAAAACGCGTCGTCGATAGGCGGACATCATGAAGATTCAGCAGCTATCGCTCTTTATCGAAAATAAGCCGGGGCACATCAGCGCGCCCGCGCGGCTTTTGGCAACCGAACGCATCGACATCCGCTCGCTCTATCTCGCCGACACCGAGCAATACGGCATCGTGCGGCTGATTGTCTCCGATTGGAAGAAGGCCTTCGAGCTTCTTGAAACCCACGGCCTCGCCGTAAAACTGACCGAGGTTCTCGCCGTTCTTGTGCCTGATCGTCCCGGCGGCCTCGCTGAAGTTCTTGAAGCGCTCGAAGGAACCGGCGTCAACATCGAATATATGTATGCCTTTCCCGAAAAGTGCGGAAGCCAGGCCATTCTTATCTTCCGCTTTGACGATCTCGACGCGGCGATTGAACATTTGCAGGCGGCAGGCATCAGCCTTCTTGCCAGCGACGAATTGTTGAAGTAAATGGATGTGAGTAACTTCTGGATTGGCGACGATCCAGACATCATCCAGAATCTTAGAGCCAATTCTTCGGTTACTATTTGTAGATCGGCGGGATACCAATGAGACACTTGCTTTCAGGACAAATAACACGGCGCACCGTATGCGCCCTCGTTGCTGTGTTGTTCCTGTTCGTAATCGGATGCAATCTCAACCCATCTCGAAACGACGTGGTCGGAACCTATGTGCTGGAGGGGCAACGCAGTGACCAAATCACGCTCACGTTATCGTCGGATGGAGCGTTTAGCGAGAAAATACGGGTCTCGGGAATCGTCAAGCCTGTAGTTGGAACCTGGAGCATCAGAGACGGCAACCTCGATTTCGATCAGCTCTGGATACCTCAGGCATTCGCACCTAAGTCAATTGTCGAGGCAGACAAACAAGCGGGAGGCCAGCCAAAATATACGGAACCCGGCCATTGGGACATTCCCGCAGAAAAGTTATGGGGGCGAATGAAAATCGAGGTGTTCGACGATGTGGAGTTCGTCATGGTTTCGCACACCTAACATCACCTCCTGACCGACTAACCGGTAGTTACTGTTTTAATAACGTTCTTCCGCATTCAACCAACAGTCTGCGGAAATCCACAACAAACTAGCATTTCAATCAGGATCTCGACTATGCCCGTTTCAACAACCATCGCCAGACAACTTGAAAACTCCTCCTGGATTCGCCGTATGTTTGAGGAGGGCATTCGCCTCAAGCGCGAACGCGGCGCCGATGCAATCTGCGATTTCTCGCTGGGTAACCCCGATGTCGAACCGCCGCCCGCGGTCCTCGATGCGCTGCAGCGCGTCGTCGCCGCCAACCGCCCCGGCTCGCACGGCTATATGCCCAATCCCGGCTATCCGCAGTTGCGCGAAGCCGTCGCAAAAAAACTCTGCCGCAAAACCGGCCTGCCCTTCACCGCCGAAGATGTCTTCATGACCGTAGGCTCTGCCGGAGCCTGCAACGTAATCCTCAAGTCGATCCTCGATCCCGGCGATGAGGTCATCGTTCTGATGCCCTGCTTCTCCGAGTATCCGTTTTATATCGCCAACCACGGCGGCTGCATGGTTCCTGTCGAAACCGATGCAACATTTTTGCCTGTTGCCGAGCGCATCGCGGCGGCCATCACTCCGCGCACACGCGCCCTCATTCTCAACACGCCCAACAATCCCACGGGCCGCGTCTATCCCGAGAGCATCCTGCGCGACCTGCAAGCAATTCTTGCGCGCGCCGACCAGCCCATCACGGTCATCAGCGATGAGCCTTACAAATTCTACGTCTATGACGGGCAGCGCCAACCCGAAGTAGCCTTGTTCATCGCGCAGACTGCAATTTGCAACTCCTGGTCGAAGTCGCTCGGGCTTCCCGGCGAGCGCATCGGCTATCTGGCCCTCTCGCCGCAACTCGACGACATCGAAAATCTCCGCCGCGCCTGCGCATTCAGCAATCGCATTCTCGGCTTTATCAACGCACCCGCCATCTGGCAATGGGTGATGCTCGAATCCTTGGATCAAACCATCGACGCCTCGCCCTACGAGCACAAGCGCAACGTGCTCTGCGATTCGCTCGCCGCCATCGGCTACGATGTCCGCCGTCCCGAAGGCTCCTTCTACATCTTCCTCAAGACGCCCATACCCGACGACATTGCTTTCACCAAACTGCTTGCCGAAGAAGGCGTGCTTGCCGTCCCCGGCACAGGCTTCGGCCGCTCCGGTTACATCCGACTCTCGCTGACAATCTCTTTGGAGCGCGTCGAAAAATCCATCGGCGGCTTTGAGCGCGCATTCCGCGCTGCAACTCACCAAAAATTATGAAACCAAATGCGCCGAAGTTGTATCCTGATAGCGTTCCATCTTGCGGCATGGAAGAGGTGCGAAGAATGGATTGGAGCATTCGCAAGCATTGGCGGTTGACTGCGGGCATACTGCTGGCGGCCACAGCGGCGCTGATCGTCACTCTGCTGGCCAGCTCTCACGCCAGCCGTTCCTCAGCGGCTCAGCTTCCCTATCCGCACGAACTGGCCCAAGTCAGCTTTGCCGTTGCGGGCGACGTGATTCCCCACGAGCAGGTCCGCGCCGCAGCAGCCGCAGCCGGAGAGGGCGCCGAGGGTTGGAGCGCGCTCTTCGCCGATGTCGCCGATGTCTTCAAGGGAACCGATTTCGGCTTTGTCAATCTGGAGACTCCGGTGGCTCCGGCGCACTCGCGCGGATCGAAGCCATTCATGTTCGACGCTCCTACCGTGCTGCTCGACGCGCTAAAATCCAGCGGCATCAAGATCGTTTCATTCGCCAACAATCACGTGATGGATCAGGGCTGGGCCGGCTTTGCCGAGACGCGCGAACACCTGCGCGAACACGGCCTGCTCTTCGTCGGCTCCGGCGACACCGCGCAGCAATCCTGGCAACCGGTCATCGTCGAGGCCAACGGCATCAAAGTCGGCTGGCTCGGCATGACTCGATGGCTCAATGGCAATCGCAATCCCGATAAGGACGACCAACCTCACGTCAACTTCTTTCCTTATCCCGGTGAATCCGGCGGCGCACTGGGACTCGACGAAGCTGGAGTGCTCAATGCCATCAAGCAAGCGCGTCTACAGTGCGATCTGCTGGTCGTCTCCATCCACTGGGGCATCGAGTACGCGCCCGCGCCCCGCCCTGAAGATGTCGAGACCGCTCACAAGATGCTCGAAGCCGGAGCCTCGGTCATCGTAGGCCATCACCCGCACGTTTTGCAGCCGGTCGAAACCTACCGCACCGAAGACGGGCGCAACGCAATCATCTTTTATTCGCTGGGAAATTTTCTCTCCAACCAATCGCGCACTTACGTCGACGGCCTGATGCCGGACACCAACGGCGATCCGCGCGACGAGATGATCGGCCTCTTCGCCGCCGTCTGCAAGGACTACGGACCTGCAGGTGTGAGGGTTGAGGTGGGCCACGTAGGTGTTCTCCCCGTCTGGGGCGAAAACAATCGCAACGACCTGGCCCGTGGCCGCGCCAAATCGCCGGTCATTCATCCCGTCCTGATTGACCGCGAGATTCCGCGATTGCAAGCAAAGCTCGACGCTCTGAACAAACTCAACACTCCCTCAACTCCGCTCACCGCCGAGCAGAAGCAGGAGTTCATCGAGCTGACCAATCAGTTGAAGCTGCTCACCGACCGACGCGCTCTCTTGCTTGCGCGTGTCGGCGACGAGTACGTAACCGATCCGCCCAAGCTGCCCGCGAAGCCGTGAAAACTCTATGACAGTAGTGGAACACCCGCAGCCTGCGCGGCATCCCGGAGTGCTTTATCAAGAGTTGCCAATTGCAGGTTGTTGCGTAGCGCAACGGCAAGATAGGCCGCGTCATAAAATGAAAGCCGATACTGACGGGCGCATCGAAAAACTGCTTTCTCGTCCTCGATAGGGTCAACTTGAATAGGAAACGACGAGAGCAATTCAAGATAATGGGCAGTATCATCGACAGTCATTCGCTGCCGCCGTTCGTTGACGACCAAAAGATTGCGAACTTCGTACCACCATAACGGAGGTACAAGAGCATTCTCGCTTTTCAAACGGTGCGCGGCGATCTCGGCCAAAGCAGAAGCTTCGTCTGCAAGCGCCCAGACCGCGGAAATCGATGCATCGAGAACGAATGCCATCAGGCGCGGCCTTCATCTCGCATAGCGAGTATCTCTTTGAGTGAAACCTTTCCAATGCGCTGCCGCAGTGCAGCCATTTCATCAATGGCCTGCTGAACCCGCTCCCGATCGATCTCGACCTCAGGAATAAGGCGAGCAACACGCTTTCCGTGGCGCGTAACAATGACGCTCTCGCCACGCTCCACATCGTCGAGGATGCGCAGAAAGTGCGTCTTGGCTTCAGATGCTTGAATCGTTTGCATAATATTGACCAGTCGAACTGACTAGTCAAAGTATAGCATATACAAGAAAATCATACTGAAATCACACTGTGGTCTTCGTCAGGCGGTTGTAGAGCCAGCCAAAGACTGCGCCACCGATAAGGCCATCCGCGATCGCGTAGAGCGTCACGATCGTAACTTCTCCGATGCCGCGGGTCGCATGGTAGCCGGGATAGAAAGAAGCGAGCAGCTCTAGAAAACGCTGAGCGTAGCCGAAACAAATCATGTTGGCAAGACCCACCAGAAAAACGCACCCACCCCACAAAATGGCACAAGCAATCGCCAGAGCTTTGATGTTGAATTTCATGGCTTCCTCATCGCAACAGAATTGTACTCCCGCACCATTGCCGGGCGAATCACGTTGAAAAATTGTTTTCAGAACATGAAAAGGTCACAGCGCGGTGGCTTGTGCCTTATTGCACCGTTCCCTGAGGCCGCAAACGTCTCAGATCCAGTGCGCAGGCAACCGCGTTCTGCGCCTGCAAGCGAAGATTATCCGCGGCGGCCCACAGCCACAATCGCGTAATCAAACTGGAGTTGCGCGCGTCCAGCTCAGGCCGCATCCTCACCAGCACTTCGTTCTGCCCGGTCGCCGCCAGATTCGATGGCGAGTCAGTTTCTTCAAGAACGAGGTCCACATAGCCGCCGCTCAGAGTCTCTTCCAGCGCGGCAATCTCCGTCGGATGCTCCAGTTCGACGGCAATCGAGAAGGTGTATCCGTGGAAGACCGGCGCAGCAACTACCTGGAGCGCCAGAGCAGGCCAGCGCCCCGCGGAGAGCTGGGCGTATTGCCGCCGAACCCGCGCGTCTACAGCACCCAGGCTGATCTTGGCTGCTTCGCCCAGGCCTGCCAGCAGGTTATACGCCGCCTGCGTGTCGTAAAGCTCGCGCGGAATCCCCTGAAAGCTGAGCAGGCTCACCGTTTGCTGATGCAGTTCGTCCAGCGCGGCGCGGCCAAACTCGCTCGCCGGTTGCAGTATCGTGGCGAATGCGACGCGCGCTGGGGCAGCCTGTTGCAGGCGTTCCAGCACCAGCGCAAGCGCCAGCGACGCCGGATGCGCCGGAACCACAGCCGGTGTAAACAGGTCTACGGTAGCCGCCTCCGAGCCAAGCAGAGGCGCGCGCACCACAACGCCCGATTCCTGATCCAGAGCGCCGCTCAAGTCAAGTACCGTTGAGCCGGAGCGCAGCGCATCGCGCCAGTGCTTGCGCGTCAGATTCTCCGAGCCGCAGAAAAACGTGAAGTCCACATGGTCAAAGGCATCCGGCGCTATCGCCTGGACGAAGGTAATCTCGTCGCCCACTTGGTCCAGTTGGCCCTGTGCTTCTTCCTCGTCGAGCAGCACAAAGTTGGCCGCCGCCAGCGGTGACTCCGACAGTGCTTCCTTCAACTCCCGGCCCACCAGGGTAGAGGCTCCGGCAATGGCGATCTTGTACACAGGCATTCCTTAAAGAAGCTCTTAGCCTTTAGCTATTAGCTCTTAGTTTTCCGTTATCATTCAGGCCAATGTTGCGGCACAAACAGCTAATAGCTAAAAGCTAAGAACTAACAGCTAAATTCCTTACTCCACAGCGTCCGCATTGGCCGGCCTCCATCGCCGCCGCAGCGCCCACGAGTACGCCGCCCTCGCCCAGATACCGCTGAACATATAGACCAACGCCAGCGTGAAGAGCACTCCCTGGGAGAATTTGAAGACAATAAAAAGCACAATCGAGATGAAAAACAAAGTGCGCGTTGTGTGGCGGCGGGAGAGGCTTAGCTCTTTGCCCGACCAGAACCTCCACGTGCTCACCATCAGAAATCCGCTCGTGCCCACCAGAGCCAGCCAGATCAGCGCGACCCACCAGGCTTCAATGGGATAGCCGGAGCAGAGATGAACGCTGGCAGCCAGCAGCCCCGCCGCCGCCGGAATCGGCATACCCACAAAATACTTTCGACCCGGCCGCCCCGGATTGCGTGGCAGCGCGTCGTGGCTAATATTGAAGCGCGCCAGCCGAGAGACTCCGCCGATCAAGAAAAGGAAACAAATAAAAATTCCGGCGTGTAGCAGGTTCTCATGCCACTCGGGATTCATGGTATCGGGCAGAAAGTGGAAGCCCCAGATCAGTGCCAGCAGGCTGGGCGCAACGCCAAAAGTGATCGCGTCAGCCAGCGAATCCAGTTCCTTGCCAAACTCGCTGCACGTATTCGTCATGCGGGCGATGCGGCCATCCAGAGAATCCATGGGAATGGCCACAAGAATCGCAATCGCCGCCCAGTCAAGGTGCTTTGGCGCGTCGCCGGCACCGACCAAAGCCGCCATCGTCTGCGTAATCGAAAAGTACCCCGCCGCGATGTTGCCCACAGTAAAAAGCGATGGCAGAAGAAACATCCCGCGGCGCAGTTGAGCCCGCGCTCTTGCTCTGGCCTGTGCGGAGTCAAGATGGTTCACTAGCGATCTCCCTCCGGCATGAATGCCAGTACTGTAGAGCCGCCTTTGACCTTCTGGCCTACCTGCACAAGTACCTGCGCCTCAGTCGGCAGCACAATATCCACGCGTGAGCCAAACTTGATCAGCCCCACGCGCTGTCCACGCAAAACACGGTCGCCCTCTTTGTAGTTGAAGACAATCCGCCGCGCCAGCAGACCGGCAATCTGCTTGAAGGTGACCTCAAGACCATCGCCGCGCCCGTCGCGCACGGTCACGATATTCTGCTCGTTGTGGTCGGCCGATGCGGGATTCATCGCATTCAGGTATTCGCCCTTCTGATAGCGCACACTGCTGATTACGCCGGCAATCGGCGATCTATTCACATGCACATCGAAGACACTGAGAAAGATGCTGATCCGTTGCCGTTTCCCTTGTGGGGTTTCAATGGAGGCTGTCTCAGTGACATGGCCGTCACCGGGCGAGACAATCAGCCCCTCCTCCCAGGGAATCTTCCGTTCAGGATCGCGGAAGAACCAAAGAAAAAATATTGCCAACGCGACTGGCACCAGAGCCAGCCACAAACTGCCGGTAAACCACCAGAGGGTCGCCGCCAGCGCCAGAAAAACCAAACCGTAGATGTAACCGTCTCGAACCATAAGTCCCAGACGATTATACGGCCATTCCTCTCGCCAGCGCCGCCATGCGTTGCTCGAACGGCACACTCACCGCTCAAAAGCCACGCACGGCTAGCGCTCTGCGAATTCGCCCGCAATCTGCGATGCTGCAAAAGCCTAAGCGATGACCGGCATTCTGCGCTCCAAGGAGAAAATCATATCCTTGGCATGCAGCTTCAGCTTCTTGAGCTTGATTTCCTCGATCTGCTCCTCTGTGGAGAGATACGGCTTTTGAAGCAACTCTTCCAGCCGTTGAGCGTAATGACGATGTTCCGTTTGCAGGCGATCAAGTTCTGCGCTCAACGTGGACTCCTGTGTTTCATCCATCAAGCACCTCCGGAATTATTAACGAACACTAACATATATCGCCCAAACCATGCAATTCGCAAGTCAAAAATAGACCGGAAGTAACTAATGTTGTGGATTTTCGCGCAAAGATTCGTTCTGCCTTCTCAAAGTTCCATCCGCATCAGAACCGCATCCTCAATCGGATCATCATAGTAGCGCATCCTGCGGCCAGTTTCCGCAAATCCGAGCCTACGGTAAAGTGTGAGCGCTGGTAGGTTGGAGGAACGCGCCTCCAGCAGAATTCCTTTCACCTGCGCCGCGCGAAGCTCTACCGCCAATGCATTAAAAAGTTGCCTCGCCAGCCCATTCCGCTGAAACGCTGGAGCAACCGCAATCATCTCTAGCTCCGCCTCCGGCGACATCAGACTGGCGACGGCATAGCCGACGCAACCCTCGCTGGTCTCGGCCACCAGCGCAATCCGCCGCGGCTGAGCCACCAGTTCCAGAGCGGCAAGATAGGCGGAGCGCGGCCACTGCGGCGCCTCCTTCAGGCTGGCGGCAATCTCCATCACGCGGTCAATGTCCGCCTCGCTCATGCTGCGAATCCGCGCTTCTAAACTCATGCCCGCGCCGCCTCGCCAAAGATCTCCGCATCCGACCGCCGCAGATAATGGCCGTCCAGCAGCGCCAAATCGACGAAATCTCCGGCAACCACTCGCGGCGCGCCCAACAACAGGGCATCGGCGGCGGTTGGTGCTGCGCACTTAATCAGTTCCTCATCCGGCCACGCCGCACTCAGCAACCGCACAGCCGCATCATCACATACAGCAATCTTCGCGGGCGGTGAATCAATAGCCGCAAGTTCCTCAGCCCCGGCCAGCAATTCCCTTCCCGATTCACCTACTAGCCCCAATCGTAAAAAAACCTCATTCCGGTGCGCGTCGAGCGCAGAGGCGTCGCAACTAGCCTTCGCCGCCAGCACCTCCAGCCGCGAAACCGCGACGACAGGAATCTTCGAAGCCTCGGCTAGTCCCTTCACGGCGGCCAGCCCCACGCGTACGCCGGTAAAGCTCCCTGGTCCATTGACGGCCACGATTGCATCGAGCATATTCAACCGAATTTTTGCCTGAGCCAGCACTTCGCCCACGGCAGCAACCAGCGTGGCGGAGTAGCTGCGGCCTTCCAGTTCGATCTGGCCGAGTATCTCGACAATCCGACCGTCCCATTGTCCCAGCGCTACCGAGCCGGTCGCCCCGCAGGTGTCGATCGCGAGCAGCAGCTTTGATCCAGTCATTTAACTCCCCTACACCGCTGCCAGCGCCTGCTCCAGATCGGCAATCAGGTCTTCCTTGTCCTCAATCCCAATCGACAGCCTGACTCGTCCTTGCGTAATCCCCATCGAAGCCCGCACCTCTTCGCTCACCGAGCCGTGCGTCGTCGTCGCCGAGTGCGAAGCCAGCGACTCCACCCCGCCCAGCGACTCCGCGCTCAGGAAAATTTTAATCGCCTTCAGGAACCGCCCCGCCGCCTCGCGCGATTTCAGCTCGAAGCTCATCATCGAACCGAATCCCTTTTGCTGCTTCACCGCCAGCTCATACTGCGGATGGCTCTTCAATCCCGGATAAGCGAGATTGCTCACCTTGGGATGCGTCGATAAAAACTCCGCCACGGCGCGGCCGTTTTCTTCGTGTTGTTGAATGCGCAGCGGCAGCGTTTTGATTCCGCGCAGGACGAGAAAGCATTCAAACGGCGACATCACTCCGCCCGCCGCCTTCTGCACCAGCTTGAATCGCTCCTTGTGCTCCGGCGTCGAGCCAATCAGCGCCCCACCCAATCCATCCGAGTGGCCATTTAAGTATTTCGTCGTCGAGTGCATCACGATATCCGCACCCAGCGCCAATGGGCTTTGCAATACCGGCGACAGAAAAGTGTTGTCCACACTGACCTCAACGCCGCGCGCATGAGCGATCTTGCTGACAGCGGCAATGTCGGTCAACACCATCAGCGGATTGCTCGGCGTCTCGATGTGAATCAGCTTGGTCGCGGGCCGGATCGCAGCCTCAACCGCCGCCGGATTGCTGGTGTCCACGTACTCGATCTCAATGCCGTACCCTGAGATAATCCGGTCAAAGAGTCGCACCGTACCGGCGTACACGTCCTTTGAGCAGATCAGGTGGTCGCCCGCCCGCAGCATCGCCACGAGCGCCGAGATTGCAGCCATGCCGGTCGTAAACGCGTGGCCGCTCATGCCGCCTTCGAGCGCGGCCAACGCCTCCTCCAGCCGGTCCCGCGTCGGGTTCCCGGCGCGCGAGTAATCCCAGCCGCGGTCCGTTTCAATGCCGGTTAATTCAAAGGTGGATGAAAGATAGACCGGCACATTCACGGCGCCCGTCAGAGGGTCCGGATATTGTCCGGCATGAACAGCAAGGGTCGAGTATTTGCATGGGGAAGTCGTCATCTTCGCTCGTCATCTCCTCATTCCAGCTTATCGCAAGCAGGGGGAGAGCACGGAGATTAGAAACGCTAGCGGGGTACATAAACGGTCTGCTTATTTGTCTTGAAGGTGAATGCATCCGCGGGCAGCGGCTGATTGACCGTGATATTGAAGTAGACGCAGACCCGGTACTGACCCGGCCCCTCGTCGAAGACCTGCTTCAAGCTCACGCCGCGCTCGGTGTCCATCCACACCCTAACCTTGGGAAGATTTTTCCGCACCGCCGGGTCTTTGGGAATCAATTCCAGCATCTCGGTCTTCACACTAACCTTGCCGTCCTTCAGAGTATCGGAGCCAAGGTACGTAATCTCCCACTTATCTTCCAGTTCCTTGCCGCTGGCGCCGAAGCCCAGCATGAACCAGCTTTCAAACTGGCCAAGCTTGCTGAACGTGGTGACCTGGTTGATCTTTCCGCCCTCATAGAGCTTGAAGACGCCTCCGAAGATGCCATAAATCTTAGGCGCTGGCTTGCCGTTCTCTGTTTCAATGTGCGCTGCCATCTGAAAGGCCTTACCTGTCCGCTCGTAGTAGACCATGCCCTTCTGAATGTCATCGTCGGGAATCGGATCGGTGGTGACGGAATCGAACTGAAAGTCAGCCGAGGTGGAGCGGAAGTTGGCTGCCGCCGCGTCCAGCTTGCGCAGCACTTTATCCTTCGCATCTCCCGGAGCGGCAAAGGCCGCGCTCGCCGTATGCAAAAACAGCACAATCGATGCCGCGATAAAAAACTTTCTGGATGAATGCATGAGTTTCCTTGATTTGTTAGACGATGTTTTCAACCGGAAGACATGATCAAATCAGAAATTGGCCGGGTGCCCCACCTTCGCAGCGTTTTTTGTTTTTGCGGCTAAGGTGGGATACCAAAAGCCGAGACGCTCTACCTTCGCGCCCAAACCTTCCACGCCCAATTCCCCTGAGCGTCCCGCACCGTCTCCCAGTAATCCACAAAGACGGCGTCGCCGGTCACCGGCTCAATCGCCTTGTGCAAAGCCTTCTTCACTACCTGCCGCGGGGCAGTGGTATTCAGTTCAAGCTCCACATCCGAAGCCTGCACGGTAACGATCAACCCACGTCCGCCGTCGCCCACAACCTGAATGGGATGCGCCGGCCCCGCCGCACGCGATGGCCTGTCGCCATAGCTCCAGATATGCGGCGTGATGAAGATGAAAAGCAGGATCAGCGTCACCATCACGTCATAGTGAAAGCTGCCGCGCGGATACGTCCAGTAAAAATAGCTCCTGAGAAGTTGTTGCACGCCGCGCCTGGACTTCCCCGTGGCGCTATCCGCTGCAACTGTCTTCGATGACTCGCTCACGACTGCCTCACAATCCGCTCCAGCCCGCCCATGTAAGGCCGCAGCGCCTCAGGAATCAGCACCGAGCCGTCCGCCTGCTGATAATTTTCGATAATCGCCAGCCAGGTCCGACCCACGGCTAATCCGCTGCCGTTGATCGTATGCACAAACTCCGGCTTGCCCTTCGCACCGCCCGCCCGGTAGCGGATATTCGCTCGCCGCGCTTGGAAGCTCTCGAAGTTCGAACACGAAGAAATCTCCCGGTAAAGCTGCTGCCCCGGGAGCCAGACCTCCAGGTCAAATGTCTTCGCCGATGAAAATCCCGTGTCGCCCGTGCAGAGCAGAACCCGCCGATAAGGCAGGCCGAGCGCCTCCAGAATCTCCTCCGCGTCGCGCGTCAATTTCTCATGCTCCGCATCCGATTCCTCAGGCCGAGTGAACTTGACCATCTCGACCTTCTGAAATTGATGCTGGCGAATAATGCCGCGCGTATCCTTGCCCGCCGCTCCAGCCTCTGAACGGAAGCACGGCGTGTAGGCCGTCAGCGAGATCGGCAGACGCGCTTCGTCGAGAATTTCGTCGCGATAGAGATTCGTAACCGGAACCTCCGCAGTCGGAATCAACCAGTGGTCGTTCTCCTTGAACTCGCCGCGCGCAACCGCCTCGACATCCGCATCCGAGCAACGAAATAAATCCTCGGCAAACTTCGGCAACTGCCCCGTCCCGAACAAGCTCTTGCTGTTGACCATGAAGGGCGGCAGCACTTCCGTATACCCTTGCTTCTCCGTATGGAAGTCGAGCATGAAGTTGATCAGAGCCCGCTCCAGCCTTGCCCCCGCGCCCATGTAAACCGCAAACCGCGCGCCGCTCAATTTAGTTGCGCGCTCCAAATCCAGAATTCCCAGCGCCTCGCCCAGCTCCCAGTGCGGCTTGGGCTCGAACGCGAATGCAGGCTTCTCGCCCCACGTCTTCACCGTCACGTTGTCGGCTTCGGATTTGCCAACCGGAACTACATCGCGTGTAAGATTCGGAATGCGCGCCAGAGAAAGCCGCATCTCGTCATCAAGGCTCGCGGCGCTGCGGTCCAGTTCATCCAGCTTGTCTTTCAGCGCCCGCGTCTCGTCCATCACCGCGGTCGCGTCCTGACCAGCCTTTTTCAGCGCGCCCACTTGCTGGCTCAACTCGTTGCGCCGCGCCTTCAGCCGCTCGGCAGTGGTGATCGCCTCACGCCGCGCAGCATCCAGAGCGCGAAAATCTCCCAGCAGCGCAGCCGGGTCTGCACCGCGCGCGCGCAGCTTCTCTTCAACTACTTCCAGATTGCTCCGTACAAATCCCAGGTCGAGCATTGTTCTATCAGTTTACTAGACCGGCTTGGAGGTAAGCTTCTCCGTCGCGTCAGTCGGTCCGGCTTCCAGTTGCTCTTGCCATCCCGGCAGCCGCTGGTCGCCCGTAATCAGTCGCGCGCCGCGCGTAAAGGTGATGTACATCCAGAACCACGAGAACAAAACCCATATCCGGTTGCGAAAACCGATCAGAAAGAAGATATGCACTGTCAGCCAGATGAACCATGCGGGAAAGCCGCTCATCTGCGCCTTGAATGGCCACTCAACTTTGGCCACAGCATCCGTGCGTCCAATCGTAGCCATGTCGCCCTTGTCGAAGTAGCGAAAGCTGGGCCGTTCTTTGCCGGCCAGATCGGCGCCGATCATTTTGCCCACGTGGTCGCCCATCTGCATTGCGGGCTGAGCCACGCCAGGGACGCGGCGACCCTTCTGCTCCAGATGCGCCAAGTCGCCCAGCACAAAGACCTCCGGCATTCCCGGCGGATTCAATCGGCTGTTCACCATCACTGAGCCGCTGCGATCCAGCGGCGCTCCCAGCAGCCTGCCCATTGGCGATGCCTGCACACCCGCTGCCCACAGCGTCACTGCGGCCTCAATGCGTTCTCCGCCAATCTCCACCCACCCCGGCCCGATCCCCGTTACACGACAGCCGGTCCTGACCTCGACTCCCAACTTGACAAGTGCGGCTTCGGCCTTCGCCGATAGCTCCGCCGGATACGTTGACAAAACCCGCGGCGAGCCCTCCAGCAGCAGCACTCTGGCCTTGCTTGGGTCGATCATGCGAAAGTCGCGCTTCATATAGAGCTGCGCGATGTCCGAGATCGCTCCGGCCAGTTCCACACCTGTCGGTCCGCCGCCCACCACCACAAAATTCAGCGGCGGGTGCCAGCCATGCTCGACCATCTGCCGCTCGGCCAGTTCAAAGGCCAGCAGCACCCGCCTGCGAATCTCCGTCGCGTCTTCGATTGTCTTGAGTCCCGGCGCATATTTGGCCCACTCATCGCGCCCAAAGTAAGAGTGCGTCGCGCCCGCGGCCAGCACCAGATACTCGTACGGAAGTTCGGCGCCGCTGGCCAGCGCAATCCGCCGTCCCGTGGCGTCAATACCCACAACCTCGTCCATCAGCACCTGAGTATTTTCTTGATCGCGCAGAATCATGCGAATCGGCTGTGCAATGTCAGCAGGCGAAAGCACGGCCAGCGCCACTTGATAGAGCAGCGGCTGAAAGATGTGGTGGTTGCGCCTGTCCACCACCGTCACCTCCACGGGCAAGTGAGCGAGGCTCTTGGCCGCGTGCAGGCCGGCAAAACCGCCTCCAACAATCACCACACGGGGCCGGCGCTCCTGCCGCCCATCTGCTGCTTCAGTCAATTTATCCAATGCCGCGCCTCACTTTGCTCTATCAGATGCAAAAGGAGACGATAAGTGACAGACCAACTCACTGGAGCGAAGGCTCCTCACTTCTTTGGAAGGGCTGCGGTGAGAATCGAACGGAGTTCGTACTGCTGGGGCTCGGAGAGACCTGACAAGCTAAGTAGAAAATATGAGCCGGAATGAAAGACGAGAAGGATAAAGCCTTTTCCTTCAAGCCAATAATCAAAGATATTCCAACCGACTGTTGAGGAAAGCCCTGCTGTGTTCTGGGTTGAGATTGATTCCGGCGTAATATTCACGGTGTATTGTCCTTGCATAAGAGGATCTTTCTTACACAATCTGTGCAATTCCTTATGTTCGAATCCGATTGTTAGGTATATCCATACGCAGAATACAAAGATGCCCGGAGAAATAAAAACAAAGAATTCGCTTTTCACTTGATTGATACAAAACAGAAGTTGCGCGCATCGATGTATATGCCAGAAAACGAGAATGAGCGAAACAAAGATGGCAAGCCACAACAAAACTGCTTTTACGGTCTTGATGCCAGATGTTGTCTCATAAAAGAGTCTCCATGCCTTCCAACACTCCGCTTCACTGATTCTGTAGCTGAACTCCATACTTCATCCTTTCTCTCAACGCAAAATCGCTTACCGCTTCGGCGCAGTGGTCTCCGTTGTCGTCTTCTCTTTACCGCCTTCTACGCGCACGCTGTCATCGCCGCCGTGGAAGATCAACGCCTCACCGGTCACAGTTCCTCGCGCCGGGTCGCTCATCTTCGGCGGCACGGCTGCCGTTCCGGTCAACACATATTCGTCCGTCGCGCCGGTGTAGACCAACTGCTCGCCTGTTCCGCGACGTCCCTCGCTGGTCAGCACCACGTGGCCGCGAGCCGTCATGTGATCCACCTGCGATTGCCCGCCAGCTTTGCCCGCCGGCAGCAGAAAGACCTCAACTTCATTCGAGGTCGAAGCCGCCGTTCCCGTCTCTGCAACCACAGAGCCCAGCACGCCAGCGTGCATCACTGCTTTGCGCGCCGCGTCGGAATAATTCAAGTCGCCCCCGCGTACGCGAATCACCGAAGGCTGATTGCTCTTCTTTTCGCTGCCCGCTCCAACTCCGCCCGCGCTCACCAGCACGACTCGCACCGGATCAGCCGCAGTCGTCGTGCGCGCGGTCAGCGTCTGCCGCTCCCTGTCCAGCACAATCAACGGCGCGGCCACCGAGTTGCCCTGCTGCCACAGCCGCGCCTGCCCGCGAAAGGTGGCCTCTTTGGTCGCCTGATGCAACTGCGCCTCGGCGGCAACTACGTACGACGGCCCCTGCCCGCCGAGTGTCACACCGCCTTGTCCTGATTGTCCCGCCGCCGGTCTTCCCGGTTGACCTGCGTCCGTCCAACTCGCCTTCACGTTGCCGCGCGCAAAGGCGTCGCCAGAAGCTCGCGAGACATCCACCTTGTCGGCGGTAAGCTGCAATGCGCCGTCCTCAATGCGCGGCGTAATTGTCAGATGAAGCCACTCGCCCGCGCCCGCGTAATCCGCGCGTCCCGCCGTAGCCTGCATCGTTGCCGGAGGCGGCGCTCCTGGTTTGGCAGCGGGCGTTTGCGTCAGCACAACATGACCCTCGACCGTAGCCGACTGAAGCTGCGATGCGGCATCCGGTCCGTGCTTTTCATTTTGCGTCGCAACTGCAAAATGAGCTTCGAGGCGGTCGCCGCTCGTCGTCTGCCGCACTCCTCTATCGGTGGTCTCTTCGACGCTCGCATGGCCCACTCCGTTCATCGCGGTCAGCGCGGAGTCAGCCCCGAACTGTCCTGTCACCTCATCCGCCGCCATCCTTGATGGCGCAACCGCTCCGCTGCCGCGCTGGCTTTCGCCCGTCACCGCTACGCCGCCCGTTCCGTGCACCGCGCCCAACTCAATCTTTCCGTGGCCGGAATCGCGAAAATCAATGTCGGCAACCGGCGAACGCCAGTGGCGGCTCACGCGCATGGTTTGCCCAGCCTGCAGGCTCAACTCCTCACTGTCCATCGCTACGCCGACTTCCATGTGCGCGTGGCGCAACTCGCCCTGCGCGCCAAAGGCCAGCTCCGCCTGAGGCGCTGATCCATGCGCCAGTCTTCGCAGCCCCGCGCTCTCGCTCACCGAATTCATCGTCACTCCGCCGGTGAGGCGACCGTGGGTTGGCTGGTTCTTCTCGTTGAAATCCATCTCTCCGGTAGGCGCCGTCAAGTGGCCTCCGGTCGCGGTCGTCAGTGTAAAGCCGTTCATCGCATTCAGCCGCACCGCCGATCCATCCTCGCGAAAGAATATCTCCGCGTCGACTGCGGTTGCGCGCCCGCCTTTGTAATCGGCCGTAGCCGCTCGCAACAGGCAGAACTGCGCCTCGCGTTCGAACTCCGCGTGTTGGGCATGAATCTCGACCGTCGCTGCGCCGCGCGTGGTCGTCAACTCCACTGCTTTGTCCAGCACTAGCAACCCCTGATCGGAGTCGTAGGTCGCGCCCATCGAACTGCCCTTTCCCTGCACCATGGAAAAATCAACGTGCTGGCTGGTCGTTGCCGTTCCGCTCTTCTGGTCGAAGGTGACACCGCTGGTCTCGACGTGAACCTCTCCGCGCGCCGCCGTCTCAGCGACCGAAGCCACCGGAGCGCCCTTCAGCTTGTTCTCCACCTGCCCAGCCGTCGCTTTGGGCGCAATCGCCGGAGCCACGCCTGGCCGCATCAGCGTGATCTCTACCGGCCCGGAGGCAACCGCCACGCCCGTCCGCTGGTCGTACAGAAATTCATGGCCCTCAATGCGGTCCACGCGGCTGCCGTCTTCGCCGTACAGTTCAATCTTCACCTCATGCAATATCGCCGTGCCCTGTTTGTACTGCACCACCTTGGCGGCGTGAATCTTGAAGAGCGTGTGTCCGCCGTGCGCCTGCGTGTAGGTAACGCCGTTGCCCTCCTGCTGGATTTCGATCCCCAGCTTCTGCGGCAGGTCGCGGCGATTGAAGGGATTCTTCCACTTGCCCAACGCCAGAAAAATCACCAGCGCCGCCACCAGCAGAACTCCCGCCACCAGCACCAGCGTCCGCATTCGCTCTATCGTCAGTCGCATTGTTAGTTACACACCCTTATTTAATCTTCGAACAAACTGTTGTGTTGTAGGGTACGGGCTTCAGCCCGTACATAAAATCTGCAAAATTAGTTGGGCTTTAGCCCCTGAGGGAGGGTCGGATCCATCGAGAGATTCCTCAGCCGCGCCGCAAGCCGCTGAGCAAGGCTCTCGCCCAACTCACTCCACAACAGCCGCGCCGTCGCACCCGAAGCCTTCTCAACTCCAGCCGTCAACTCCACCAACTGGCGCACATTCTCTTCCACGTGCCGCGCCGCAACCGGATCCAGCTCCAAATCCTCTTCGAGAAACGGCGCATCCGAACCGAAGTCAATGCGGATCTGCCCATCACTCTCGTAACAACCCTCGTCAAAGAGCACTCCAAAGCCCGTCACACGCACCAAGCGCGGCGCACGCACCCAGCGAGGGTCAAGACCTCCGCCCGCCTCCAGTTCCCACAAACTCCAGCCAATCTGAAACTCGTAGGCGTAGTCCTCATGCAGCAACTCCATCGCCTCCTCAACGGCAAAGCGCGGCTCCGCGCCCAGCGCGCCCGATCCATCCGCGCCCGCGCCAATTCGCCGTCCATAGACCTGTTGAATGACCGGCGACTCGGTCCAGTCAATCGGCCACACCGTCGCCGAGTAAACCCGCGCCTCGCCGCCATGCTGAGCAAAAGCTCCCAGCACCGCTGTCAGCTTGTCGCCCAACGCAGCTAGACTCAGATTCGGATACCAAAGGCTCAAATAAAGCGTGTCTGACATCTTATGTTGATTGTAGTCGGCGGAGTGGACGCGAAGATGTAATTACGTAGTGTGAGTTATCTCATTGTTGTGTGGAGCGTTTTGCCGAAGAAAGGCATTTCGAAACAGGCGAATGGAAACAAGTGCCGAAACCAATCCAATTAAGAAGCCAAAGAATCGAGATATCCAATCATCTGTTTTCGTCAGGCATAGAGATATCCAGAAGAATCCCGACACCGCGTTCATAACTCCGAAAACAATAAGTCCAGCCCGCTGGATCGGTTTTGCTTTGGGATCGCCCTTCCACAGGAACTCAAAAACGTTTCTGTTGGCTCTCAAATAATCCGGCCAAAGAATTGACCTCTGTTTGGCCTCGATCTCTTCGCGAATCTTCTCAAACTGGGTATCATTATCCATGGTTCACGCCCTATTCTGTTCCCGATTCTCTGTTCACTGTTTCACTTCTTCACTCTTTCACTGTTTTTACATCAACTCCACGCCCCAAAGATCATGCAGATGCAGCACGCCTTCAACCCTCCCCACCGCATCCACCACCACCAGCGAGGTAATCTTCCGCTCCTCCAGAATCGCCAGCGCCGTGGCGGCCAGCTCCTCAGCGGCAATTGTGCGCGGATGAGCGTTCATCGCTTCACCCGCCGTCTTGCTCAGCGCCGCGCCGCCCTCGCGCTCCAATAATCTTCTCAAGTCGCCGTCGCTGATCACGCCGCAGAGTTGACCAAACTCCTGCACCGTAGTCATGCCCAGCTTCTTTGACGACATCTCATAGATCACATCGGTCATCGCCGTCGTGGGCAGTACCATCGGCACTGCGTCGCCCGCGTGCATCAGTTCGCGCACCTTTGCCAACCGCTTGCCCAACTTGCCGCCGGGATGCAACTCGGCAAAATCCTCCGCTCGAAAGCCCTTGCGCAGACTCACCGCAACGGCCAGCGCATCGCCCAGCGCCAGCATCGCGGTCGTCGAGGCCGTCGGCGCAAGATTCAGTCCGCAGGCCTCGCGCTCCACGCAGCAATCCAGAGCCACATCGCTTGCCTGCGCCAGCGTCGAATCCAAATTGCACGTAAAGCTGATCAATGCGCCGCCCTTGCGCTTGAGCGTCGCCAACAAGCGCAAAATCTCCTCCGTCTCGCCGCTCGCAGACAAAGCCACCACCACATCGCCCGCCATCAGTACGCCCAGGTCGCCATGCACAGCCTCAGCCGGATGCAGAAACAGCGCGGGTGAGCCGGTCGAACTGAGCGTGGCGGCAATCTTCTGCGCGATGATTCCGCTCTTGCCCATCCCTGTCACCACCACGCGCCCGCGCTTTTCGCCGCAGCGCAACGTCAGCTCGACTGCACGGTCGAAGGCCGCGGCCATTGGCCCTTCCAGACGCGCGGCCAGTGCCTCCAGCGCAGCCGCCTCAGTGCGCACCAACGCCGCCGGAGTGGGTTCTCGATTGCTTGAGTTCTGCTGTTTCCCTTCTTCGCTCATCGGTTTCTGATGGTAACAGCTTCGGCCCAGCCATGATAGCTGCGCGGCTCGTACAATAGGAACACGAGGTCGTACTTCTGTGAAACGTAACACCCTGGTCATAACTGCCGTTCTCTTCATCCTGGCCGCCTTTGGCTGGGCCGGCTGGGCAAACTGGGAGTATCGCCGTCAGGCAGCCGAGCGCCAGCAGGCCTTGGCTCTGCACGCTGAAGTGATTCCTGACGCCAGCGGCGGCGCGCTGCAATACGTGACCCCGCTTCAGGGCAAATCCGCGCCGCCCTTCACTCTTGAAGATCTCGGCGGTAAAAAAGTATCGTTGGAGACTTACAAGGACAGGGCGCTCGCCATTAACTTCTGGGCCACCTGGTGCGCACCTTGCAAGATCGAAACTCCCTGGCTGATCGAGTTGCGCAATCAATACGCGTCGCAGGGCTTCGAGGTTCTTGGCATCTCCGCCGATGACCTCGACCGCGACGACCCAGCCAAGTTAAGCGGCGAAAAGAAAGAGATTGCGCACTTTGTCGAGAAGATGAAGATGCCCTATCCGGTGCTGATCGACGGCATTTCAATCAGTGAGCCTTACGGCGGCCTGGACCAGTTGCCCACAACCTTTTATGTGAACCGCAGCGGCGTTGTCGTAGCCGTGCAAGTGGGAATCACGTCAAAGGATGAGATCGAAGCCAATATCAAAAAGACGTTGGGAATTGTAAAGTAATCGCTTCAGCAACAGACAAAAGGAACGATTGAATGATCGCGAATAAAATCCAGATCGTCATGGCGACGGCTTTCATGCTTGCTTCAACTCTGACGCACGCTCAGAGCACGCTACTCAATGACTCACGGCAATCTATCTCAAAGCCCCTCGCCGTTGCATACCTCTACCCTGAACAAGTCACCATCCCCGCGAACAAGCCAACAACCATTGCCCTCCACTTTCGCGTAGCTTCCGGTTTGCACATCAACTCCCACACTCCCAGCGGAGATGAACTCATCCCTACCACTCTCACAATCCCCGATAACTCCGGCGTACGCCTTGACAGCGCGAGTTATCCGCGCGGCGCTGACTTCACGCTGCCCCTCGATCCGGCAACGAAACTCAGCGTCTACTCCGGCGAGTTCATCATTCAGGCGCGCATCACAGCCGCGGCCGGCGATCATCTGGTCGAGGCAAAGCTCCGCTATCAGGCCTGCGATAACACCGCCTGTTTGCCGCCTAAGACGATTACCGTCGCCTTTGATGTGATCGGGAAGTGAGCCATCGCGTCAAATGCTTCCCCGCCTGCTATAGTTTTCGCTGAGGCATTCCGCAATGCATCCAACCTTGAAAATTATCTGTTTGCTGGCAATGATTGGGTTCATGGCAACACTCTCTTCTCCGCTCCATGCCGCCTCGCTGACGGTCAAAACCGAACAGGGCAAGGCGCGCGGCAAAACAATCAACGACGGCAAGGTCAAGGCCTTTCTTGGTCTGCCATACGCGGCACCTCCCGTGGGTAATTTACGTTGGAAGGCTCCCCAGCCGCCGGCAAACTGGAAGGGTGAGCGCGATGCGACCAAATTTGGCGAGCACTGCGCCCAGAACCGCACCTGGGATGACATGATGTTTCCCGACGGCGATGGTAGCGAGAATTGCCTCTATCTCAACGTCTACTCGCCCGCCAGCGCCAGTACCTCCAGCAAGCTGCCGGTCATGTTCTGGATTCATGGCGGCGGATACGTCGCCGGAGCCGCCTCGGAGCCGCGTCACAACGGCGACTACCTTCCCCTCAAAGGCGTAGTGCTGGTCACCATCAACTATCGTCTCGGCATCTTCGGCTTCCTCGCCACCTCAGAGTTGGCCAATGAAGCTGGAGGCTCCGCAGGCAACTACGGCCTCCTCGATATGGTAGCCGCGCTCCGCTGGGTCAGGGCCAACATCAGGAACTTCGGCGGCGATCCCAACAACGTGACTATCTTCGGCGAAAGCGCCGGTTCCTTTGCCGTCAGTACGCTGATGGCATCGCCCCTGTCGCATGGTCTCTTTCAAAAAGCGATAGGCGAGAGCGGCGCGGCCTTCCTCGGCACTCCTGCTTCCGTCTCCCTGGAGACCGAGGAGAAAAAGGATGACGAGTGGGCAGCCGCTCTGGGTGTTCATTCGCTGGCCGAGCTGCGCGCCCTGCCTACTCAAAAGCTGCTCGATTCTTCCAAAGATATATCGATCAACGGCGATTCCCCTTATGTGGACGGCAAGCTGCTCACCGAGCCGGTGGAAGCAACCTACGCCGCCGGCCGGCAGGCCCATGTGCCGCTGCTCGCAGGTTGGAATCGCGACGAGAATATTCCCGACGACGACATGACCGTAGAAAAGTGGAAGGCCTTTGCAACCGAGCACTTCCCAGAGCATATTGCTGAATTTCTTAGCCTTTATCCCGGCGCGACAGACGAGCAGGCAGCACGCTCCGCAGCCGATTACGGCAGCGACCACTTCATAGCCCTCGGAACATGGAAGTGGCTCGAAGCGCACCGGAAGACCGACAACGCGCCTGTCTATCGCTATCACTTTGAATTGCCAGCGCTTGCCAGCAAATACCATTCCGCGGCCGCCTTCCACTCCGACGAGATCGAGTACGTCTTCGGTACACTCGACACCCGCCCCGGCCTGACCATCCGCCCCGAGGACCGTTTACTAAGCGAGCAGATGATGAGCTACTGGACCAACTTCGCCCGAACCGGCGACCCCAATGTGTCGAGTCTGCCCCTCTGGCCCGTCTACGGCAAGGACAACTCGCTCATTCACCTCGACAGCACCATCACCTCTGGCCCGGATCTAACCCGCCCGCGCTACGAGTTCCTGTGGAAAGCATTGCCGTAAATCCCATGACTGCGCGAGAACCCCGCCTGCCATTCCTCGTTTTTATTTGTAACTTGAATCTGGTAAATAACTTAACAGTTTGGAATAGAAAATGCGATTGTTTCGTAATTTGTGCAATTTTACTATTGATTTTTGAAGGGAAAATCCGTAAAATAGAAGAGTATCAATGGTCCAGAGCCGCCCTGCTCCCCGCCTGCGGCCACGGACGTACTGGAAAGATCATTCTTCTAGAGGACACCAAAATCAATGGCAAAGCGTCGTGGTAATCCGAATTGGGGCAAGCCGGAGCCCATTGGCCCGGTTGTGCCCACAGTGACCTCCTTCGAACAGATCGTCAGGGAGTTCAAGCTCAGCCCGGATCAATACATCCGCTCCACCCGTCTGCGCGAGTGGGCGCGTCGCAACAAGAATTCCAAATATATCCCCGAGGCTCTTCTGGAAGCCTGGGGCTTCGAGATTGAATCCGCGTTGTAAGACTCCTATTCTCGTATGTGTTTCCAGCTAAAAGCGCCGCCCTCAAGCGGCGCTTTTCGTTGCCTGGAATAGCCTATTCGCTGCACGTTACTTCTTGACCCATATCTCCACGCGCCTGTTCCTTGCTTGACCATCATCGCTCTCGTCGGAGGCAACTGCAAGACCAGAACCAAATCCGCGGATGATCGCGGGATTCATGCCTCTCTGAATAAACTGCTCTTCCACTGCCTTGGCGCGGCTAAGGGAAAGCGTCTGATTGATCGCGGGCGATCCAATGCTGTCTGAGAATCCAAAGAGCATGATTTTGTCCGATGGAATCCTCAGGTCTGCAATCAGCGAAACAACTCGATCCAGATCGACCCGTGCCTTGTTGTCCAACGCTGTCTGCCCTGACTGAAAGCGGAAATCGAGCGAGAGGCGATTCGCCTCCTTTGTCAACGAGCGATACTCTGCCGGAGCCTCTGTGGGCGCTGCCTGCGTCACCTGGGCTACATTCTGGGCGACAAAACCCGAAGCTCCGACGACATCCTGCCCCTTCTTCGACAGCGCGAACTCCACAAACTGGCGCGTATATTTATTGCTCGGAGTCGCAGGCGTATAGAGATAGAGCCTTCTCGAAAGAAGATAATCTTCCGTGCCAACGGTGAGCCGGGTTGGAAGCAGCGCCACCGTTCCCTTCTCCGATACTGCGACAGGTTTGGCGCTGGCAATATAAGGAAGGCCAATGAATCCAATACCTTTGGGATCGGAAGCAACAGCATCAGAGAGCGCCTTGCTATCTTCGATCCTCTGCGCTCCCGTAGCCAGCGGCTTGCCTCCCAGCACCAGGCTTTTGAAGGTGTCGTAAGTGCCGGAGTTATCGTCCCTCGCGTAAATCTTGATTGGTCCGCTCAATGCGCCGACTTGCGACCAGTCGGTAATCTCCCCGGTGAAGATGCGTCCGATCTTGTCTTTATCAAGCTGATCGGTAGGATTAGCTGCATTAACGACCACTGCGATGCCATCCAGCCCCACAATGTGCTCACTGGCAGCCGAGGACATATCGCCAAGCGCGGTTAGCTTGGCTGCTTCATCCGGCTTGATCTTGCGCGAAGCCATGCCGATATCACAACTATTCGCAGCCATGCCGGTAAACGCGGTCGCCGAGCCATGTGCCGCAATCGTGATAGACGAAGCCGCTTTATCGCCGGGTAAAACGCCTGCAACGATCTTCTCCAAAGGATTGGCGCCGGGAAGAATGTGAATGTCCGTTGCTCCCATATCCTTTAAGAATGCCTCGGCCAATGCCGGCCCAAGGGAGTCTCCTATCGTGTTAGAGCCAGCCAGACGAAGGATCGGCTTGGGCGCGTTCGACACAGCCGCATGAGCGCCATTCAGCCTGCCCCACGTAACATATAAACAAGCCACTACAAGCAATAGCGCGGCCAATACTGCAAAGATTTGAGGCGCTGCCGGCTTCTTGCGAGGCGCCGTTGGGGGCGCATGATGGCTAAGGTCGTGTTCATCCAGTAGCGCTTCCGCGCACTCAGGACAAACGAATGGAGCTCCTTGTGGAATAGGTATATGCTGTTTTTGTTTCGCGTCCTTGCAATTTCTGAAGTTATAGCATCTTCCCCAGCGGACAGTCATTTCAATTCACCTTTCTCTTTGTTTGGCGCAACGCGCTCTGATCGAGCAAAGGAAAAAACGCAGCAATTTCTTCAACTTCAGTCAAATTCCTGGGGCAGATACCCCTCCACCTCTTACAACTTTGCAGGCAAGAGGGACGGCTCAAACTCATCTCTGATTGTCTAAAAAGGAGGTTACCTGAAAAAGATGACGAGAGTCATTAACAGCCAGTGAAATTTATTCACAGAATCGTAATCATTGCAATCCCGTGTGCAGGTATGCGATGAGCGCGGCCATCTGCTCGTCCGTGAAGCGTCCGGCAAATCCGGGCATCATCCCCTTCCCTGTCAACACGTTCTGCCGCACGGCGGCATCCGTGGCCAGAGCGCCGCTGGGCAGAGTCGAGTGGCTAAAGAGGCCATGCAGGTCTGGCGGAATCTTCTTGAGGGCCAGATCGTTCTCCTCATGGCAGTGAGCGCAGCGAACCTGATAGAGGTGCTTGCCTTCCGTCTCCTGCGAGGTCAGCGACGGAGCCATGTGGCAGCCAGTCAAGCTGACGGCCACTCCAATAAAGCAAATAATCACCCACTCAGATCGTCGAAGCCGTATGCGAATCAATCTCTTACGCCTTCTGCGCAAACTGCCCGCTTACAGAATCCCAATTGACCACCTGAAAGAAGGCCTTCACGTAATCCGCCCGTCGATTCTGATATTTGAGGTAGTAGGCGTGCTCCCATACGTCCACCGAAAGCACCGGCTTGTGTCCCTCGGTGAGCGGACTATCCTGATTGGCCGATGTCTCAATAGCAACTGTTCCGTCCGGCAACTTGACCAGCCAGGCCCATCCGCTGCCAAAAACGCTCAGCGACGCAGCGGTCAGCTTCTCTTGAAAGCCGGAGAGCGAGCCGAACTTCGCATTGATTGCCTTGGCCAGTTCGCCTGTGGGAGCCGCGCCGCCTTTGCCCAGCGTCGGCCACCAGAAGGAGTGGTTCGCATGGCCGCCTCCATTATTCCGTACCGCCGTGCGCGCCGATTCCGGTAGCGAATTCAGATTGACAATCAGCTCATCCACAGACTTTCCCGCCAGCTCAGGATGTGCGGCCACGGCGGCATTCAAGTTGTTCACATAGGCCTGGTGGTGCTTGTCATGGTGCAGGTGCATCGTCTCGGCGTCAAAGTATGGTTCCAGCGCGTCGTAGGCGTAAGGCAGCGGCGGCAGCGTGAATGGCCCGGTTGGCGATGCAGGCGGTTTTGGTGGAGCGGCTTGCCCAGCCGGGAGCGCCTGACTATTGACAGCTTCACTCAACAGCAGCGCGCCGGCCGCGCAGCTCATATGCTTGATTGCACTTCTACGATCCATGATACGAAATCCTCCAATGGGTTCGATGCACAGAGGTAGAGAAAGTCTGCGGAGAAATCAGCAGATTGAAGGATGATCTTACTGAGAACGCCCGCTCCGCTATCCTGAATTCATGGAAATAGTATTCGAAAAATTAACTCCTCTGGCGCACAAAGCTCAGAACCGCTGCTTCGGCTGCGGCCCGGCCAATCCTACTGGCTTGCGCCTGGAGTTCCTGCTTGCCGAGGATGGGAGCGTAGTTTGCCTGCCAACGATTCCGGCGAGCTTTGAAGGTCCGCCCGGTTATCTGCATGGCGGCATCATCGCCACGCTGCTTGACGAGACGATGAGCAAATCCGTTCGCGCGCGCGGGTTGACGGCAGTAACCGGCCAGATGCAGATCGACTATCGCCGTCCCGTCCACTCCGCAACGCCGATTCGCTTGGAAGGGCGGCTGGTGCACAGCGAGGGCCGCAAACACACAACCGAAGCCCGGCTTCTGGATGCAAGAGGCCGTCTTCTGGCAGAGGCCAAAGGCATCTTCATCGAGATCGGCGGCAGCCACGGCTTCTAAAAAAATCAGGGCGACCCAAGGGCCGCCCCGTATGAATGAGCTGCTCCCAAATTAATGAATCATGTTGATGGTTTCCTGCGTGATGGTGTCGAAGGTAGTCACCGCCTTGGAGTTGGCCTCGAAGGCGCGCTGGGCGACAATCAGGTCAGAGAACTCGGCGGAGATATTGACGTTCGATGCCTCCAGTGAACTGCCTTCGAGCGTCCCGAGTCCGCCCGTTCCTGCCACGCCAACTGTGGCAAGTCCCGAAGCGTTCGTGGCTTGGTACTCGGTCGATCCCACATCGGCCAGCCCTTGCAGGTTGCTCACCGAAGCCAGCGCCACCTGGCCAACTGCCTGACTCTGACCGTTCGAGTATGTTGCTGTCAATGTGCCGTCAGAGCCGATCTTAAAGCCGTTATACTCGCCGCTTGTATAACCATTCTGGTTCTGGGCCGATTGTCCGCTGGCGGCAGCCGTCTGGCTAACCTCTCCCGTTCCAGTCGAGCCAAACAGCCCCCAGGTCATGTTCATCGGCGCCGCATTGTCGGTGAGTCCGGTGAATGTGATGTTGCTCAGATTGGCTGTCGGGCTGACCAGATTACCATTCGAATCAAAGGCCAGCGTACCGCTCGAATTGGCCGAGCCTACAGGATCTTGGATGACTTTGCCTGAGGTCGATACGTTCGCGCCAGTGATGGTCATTACGCCGGCAGGAGTGGATGAGACCGTTACGCCGGCGATGCCAGCGGTCGTCAAAGCGTTGTTCAGCGCGGTCACATATTCAGTCAGTGTTTGGCCGGCGGTTACCGTCGGTGCAGTAATTGTCGCCGAGTTTCCCGTAGCCGTCAGGCCGGTAATCGTCAAATTCGTCCCAGGATCAACGGTAGCGATAGTGTTCCCGCTCGTTCCGAAGTCGTATTTGATCGAGGTCGCCGTCAGATCTTGGCTTGCATTGCCGTTCACCTTGAATGTAGCCGCCGGTCCCACGATCGACAGCATTCCGCCGACGGCCTTCACCGATACACCATTGGTGCTGGTATCGATGCCTGCTGAAACCAGAGCCTGATTTAGCGCCGCGGCATATTCAGCCACCGTTTCTCCCGCGGTGAATGAGGGCGCGGCGGTCTCAGCAGTGGATGACGCATTTCCAAGCAGCGGTCCAACGATGGTCAAATTTGTAGCCGGATTGACCGTAGCGCTGGAACCGAAGTCGTATGTGTAGGTTGAATCAGACAAACCCTGCACCAGATTGCCCGTCGTGGTTATGTTGGCTCCTGTAATGGCCAACTGCCCAGCCGTAGCATTGACTGAGACATTCGTAATGCCCGCTGTGGTAAGGGCCGCCGTCAGATTCGCGGCATAATTGGCGATGGTTTCACCAGAGGTGATCTGTGGCGCGGCAATGCTCGCCATGGTCCCGCTTGAGGTCTCGCCGGTGATTACCAGATTGGTAGTCGGATCGACGGTAGCATTGGATTGAAACGCGTAATCGGTTGTGGATCCCAATAGATTCTGGCTGACACTGCCCTGGAAGGTTAGCGAGGACGGTCCAACAATGGACAACTTACCGGTAGATGCATTGGCACTCACCGTAACCCCGCTAATCTGCGCGTTGGCCAACGCAGTGGTCACCTGCGCCGCGTACTCAGTCACGGTTTCGCCGGCGGAGTTCGTGGGCACGATGGCCGCTGTCGTCACTGTGCTTCCCGCATCGTTAACACCGGTGATTTTAAGGCTGGTATTCGCCCCAACCAGCCCGGCTGCCGTCAACCCGGTGTTGGGATCCGTGTAAGTGCCAAAGTTGTAGGTGGTCGTTGTGGCGTTGAAATCCTGCACCAAACCGTTGACGCCGGGGTTAATCGTCACATTCGATGGTCCGGTAATTGATAGCTGCCCGGTAGTATTGTCGCCCGTGACCGTCACGTCGGTAATCCCGGCTGAGGTCAGTGCGGATTGCAGCGATGTTGCATAGGCAGAGACCGTTTGGCTGGTAGTGAAGGTTGGCGCTGTAACCGGAGTGCCTCCCGCTTCTCTGATGCTCAAGGTCGTCGATGGATCAACCAATCCCACCGATCCATTGCTGTTGGAGAGGTTATAGTTGGTGGTCGTCATCGCCACATTTTGCTGAATGCTGCCCGTGGTTGATATGCCTGTCGGGCCGGTGATGGTCAAAAGGTTCGTTAGAGGGTTTACCGACACATTGACGCCGACGATTCCCGCCTTCCCGATGGCCGTATTCAGATCGGCTGCATAAGCGCTGGCTGTCTCGGGGGTTCCGGTAAATGTCGGCAGGCCAGAGGTTATTGTCCCTCCGCTTGCGGTTGGACCGGTGATTCTCAAGTTGGAGCTGCTGGCCGTCGTGCCGGTCAGAGCGAAGCTGTAAGGGATGCTTGTGCCGGTAAAATCTTGCGTGACGCTGCCCGCCTTCACAGTCATATTCGAGGGGCCGCTGATGGTGATCTGCCCCGTGCCGGTCACCGTGGCGGAAGCTCCAGATATGCCCGCCATAGAAGCGTTGAGAGCCGCCGCGTAAGTGGCCACACTCTCGCTGTTATTCGCTCCAAACGATGGCGCGGTCGTGTTGACGGTATTCCCGTTCGGGTCAGTCCAGGTAAAGGTCAGATTGGTGGCTTTGTCTACTGCGGCAACAGCGCCGTTGCTGGTGACAAAGTTGTACTGGTTCTGGTTGGTGGTGAAGTCCTGGGCGATGACATTGTTGGTTGGCACGACGGTCATCGTCGCCGGTCCGGTCACTGTGATCTGGCCGGCGGCCGTCACTGTTGCACTAGCGCCTGCGATACCTGCTAATGAGCCGTTGAGGGCCAGTGCATAGTTGGCTAAGCTCTCTCCAGGAGCTACAGCTGGCGCGGCACTGATGACTGTCGCGCCCGCTGCGCTGAGCCCCGTGAACTCCAGATTGGTGCCCGAATTAACCGTAGCCACATTGCCGTTGCTGATGGCGAAGTTATAGACGTAAGTGCCGGCAGCGGGATTAGAAGTCGCCACTGTCTGGTTGGTTACAGCCTGCTGTGCTGTCTGAGTCGGAGGCAGCAGAGTGCTGGCCGCCGCAGTGTTGGTGTTACCAGTGGTGAGTGTTGTGGAGTCTGTGGCCGGCGTTCCCCCAACCGAAGTTACCTGTTGATTCACAGGAGTTGTCGTTGTCGCCACTTGTGGAGTCACACTATTGGAGAGGACGGTTCCCAGAATATCCTGGTTGACAAAGGCCGGTCCGCCACTGGAATTGGTGATCGTCATATTCGAAGGTCCGGTGATCGATAGGACGCCGTTGACACCCGTCACCTTGACGTCGGTAATTCCCGCCGTTGTCAATAGACCTTGTAGTGAGTTGGCATAGGCGGAAACCGATTGGGGGGTGGTGAAGGCTGGCACAGAGACGGGACCGAGTGAGCCTTCACTGATCTGGAGCGAGGTTGTCGGATCGACCATTGCTAGAGTTTTTGAGCCGGATGTAGGGTCGGTATACGAGCCAAAGTTGTAATTGGTCGTGGTCAGCGGCACATCCTGCTGCATCGTGCCTGAGACAGTGAAATTGCTGGCCGTAGTTCCTACAAAGGACAACGATCCGCTGACGCCTGTGACCGGATTGCCGCTCACGCCCGTAACCGTCACCGCAATACCCTGTGCTTGAAGCATCTTAGTGATGTCTTTGGCGTAATTCTCGACCGATTCATCAGACGAGGAAGGCTGCACTAAAATCGATTTTCCGCCTAAAGCGATCGTGAGGCTGCTGCTGCCGTTGACTACGCCGGTTGGAGCCAATGTGTAACTGAGAGTCGTGTCGGCTGCGTTGGGCACACCGACCGCTGGATTGTTTTGCGCCAGGGCAGTACTGCTAGTCGAACCAACCGGCGTCGCACCGGACAGCAGAATCGATGTCGTCGTCGCTGCTGTCGTCGAGGTAGTCGCCGTTGCCACCGAAGTGGGCGATTGCGTCGGCGCCGCCACGGCCATCGTCGCCGCCGCCGCCGCGGTTGTCGCGCCTGCCGTCAGCGTATCGGGCAGCGTAATCGCATAGCCCCACTTGTTGTCCCCTAAATTCGTGTAGGTCACCGTAGCTTCATAGCTCTTGCCGAGCGAGTCATAGACCTGCACCTGGCCGGTGGCCTGCGCCCCCACCGCCGCCGCCGAATCCAGGTTCTGTGTCATGCTGAAGTTCGTCGTCGCCGCCGGCTGCATCACCTGCCCGGTTGGAACCGTGAGATTGGCCAATCCGCCATTGGTGTTGACAACGCCGTTGACTGCCAGATACCCCATCACACCCTGGCCGTCGCTGCTCTCCAGCGTGCCGGTGGAGCTGAGCTGGAAGTTGCCGTCGCGTGTATAAAGTTGACTGCCGTTGCCGGCATCCAGTACAAAAAATCCCGATCCATTGATAGCCGCATCGGTCGAAACCCCCGTCGAAGAGACCGAGCCGCCGGTAAAATCGGTGCTGTTCGAGGAGACCTTTACGCCTGTTCCTACCTGAATCTCGTCTCCTGAGCCGGTTGTGCCCACCTGCTGATAAAACAGATCGCTGAAGTTGGTTGTCTGTGATTTGAAGCCGGTTGTGTTCATGTTCGACAGGTTGTTGGCGATGGTGTTCAGCGCCGTCGAATCGGCGTTGAGTCCGCTAAGTGGAATATAAAAGCTGGGCATGGGTTCTCTCCTCTTGACTTCAACTGATGTTGTCGCCGGCATCTCTAGCCGGCGGTTAAACTTATGCCGGACTGCATCCGGCCTGCGAAATCGCTACTGCACGCGCGGCCTGCTCAAGGCGGAAGCCACGCTCTGGGCCGCGGGGTTCACCGCGGGAATGCCAAGATTACCGGGAGCCAGTTGAGTGGCCGCCTTATTGATCGCGTCGGGAAGCGTCGATGCCGAGCCGGATGTCGAGCCTGTCGAGGCCGTTTGCGCCTGCGCACCGGCAGCGCCTTGTCGACTGGCTACTCCGGCGGCTGGGGTACTCCCGCCTGTACCGCCCGTGCCCGTAGTTGTCGAACTGCCCAGGTCCGTCGTCAGCGTCTGGTTGATCGAGATCAACTGCTCCAGGCTGTTCACATTCACCAACTGATTGATGTACTCGTTGGGGTCTGTGTTCGCCGTCGGATCCTGATTCTTCATCTCGGTGACCAGCAGCGTCAGAAAATCATTGGCGGAGATGGTGGACGAAGAGCTGCTCGCGCTGCTGCTACTGCTTGTTCCAGTTGTTCCTGTTGTCCCAGTTGTCCCATTGGCCGCCGCCATTGGATTTGCGGCCGTGCCCGTCAGAGCCTGCGCCGCCGTTACGTGGTGATTCATGATTGCCGATGCCATTTTGCCTCCTGCTTATTTCTCTTCCCGTTTACATCCATGATTGCGAAGCGCTCATCCCATCCGACGCGCTTGTTATTTGCTTAACTACAGCTTCAAGCCATCACCGAGATGTGGCCGCCAACCACTTCCGCCCTCGAAGCGCCTCCATCCAACCCTCCAGACCATGAGACCGGAGCTACAGCTGTGAAAATCGTACCTTCAGCAGCGGAGCCAGACAGCAAACCGCCCTCCATGCTCTGCGCGGCCTCCTGCCCACTCTGCTGACCCGCTCCGTGCTGCATATTCTCTCCCGCGCTCAGGAAACCTGCCGCTGCACCGTCAGGCGCGCTCAACGTCACCGTCTCAACTGGTGAGTGATGTTCGGCCAGATAGGCATTCAATCCCGCCATCTGGCTGCCCAGCGCCTGGGCGGCTTCGGCTGAGCCGGCCATCACTTCGGCATGAACTCCGCCTCCGTTCGCATCCGCTCTGACGCCAACCCATCCCAATGTTGGATCCTGAAAACCGGCTTCGGCCTGTTGCCGCCCCGCGTGAATCCATGCTGGACTCGCGGTGGCGCTCTGCGCATCCATTGTCGCAAAGGCTTCGCGTGTATCCGGTCCCACAATTGGAGTAGTTTTACTCCCTGCATCCCCAACGGCAACCACAGCCCCGGACAGATCACCTGTAGCCGCAACGACATTCGTGGTCAGAGCAGAAACATGAACCTGTGCATGAGCTGCTGCCGGCTGAAGCGCGCCAGAGTTGCCCGCTTCACGGCTCCCAGTCTCTCGCGCTGAACGCGCAAGATCACTCGTTATATTTTGTCCACCGCTGGTTGATCCGCTCTTGCCCGCCGACAGGAGTGGCGGCGAAGGCAGTGCCGATGAAGCAGAGGCAGCATTCACCACACTCTGCAGGGGATTCACCCCATCGACTCCAGGTAAGGCGGAAAGCAACTTCGTCTCAGTTTTCTCCGGAAGCCCTGGAAGCTCGCTTTGGCTGGCAACCGTAGCCGAGATTGGATACTGACTCGATACAACAGCCTGATCCCGAATCGAATCCGTTTTCACAGGTTGCGTCTGATTCTGGCCGAACAGCAAACTCTGAGTTGCTCTCTCTCCGCTTGATGCAGCACGGGCCGGATTCGTATCAGGGGGCGGCGGGGAAACGTTGTTCTTAGTCAATGCAACTATTTCCACTGTGTTTACAGTCTGTGCTGCCGCCTGAGTTGCATTTTCTTTCACCCCGGCAACATGAACCGGACTCGCATGATACGGCGACGGCTGTGCAAGATTCTTGTCCTCCGTTAAGTTTTGGACAAGATCGGAACTTTGAGCAACAGCATGAATCGGGTCAATCTGAGTTGCATTTTCTTTCACCTCGGCAAAATGAACCGGACTCGCATGATACGGCGACGGCTGTGCAAGATTCTTGTCCTCCGTTAAGTTTTGGACAAGATCGGAACTTTGAGCAACAGCATGAATCGGGTCAATCTGAGTTGCATTTTCTTTCACCTCGGCAAAATGAACCGGACTCGCATGATACGGCGACGGCTGAGCAAGATTCTGGTCCTCCGTTAAGTTTTGGACAAGATCGGAACTTTGAGCCACAGCCTGAATCGGGTCAATCTGAGTTGAATTTTCTTTTACCTCGGCTACATGAACCGGACTCGCATGATACGGCAACTGCTGAGCAAGATTCTGGTCCTCTGTTAAGTTTTGGGCAAGATCGGAACTTTGAGCTACAGCTTGAATCGGATCAATAGCGAGGGCAACTCGCTGTACCGCGCTCTGATTGAGTCCGTCAAATGGAGTTGAACTCTTTTGGTCATGCGCAACAAGCGGAGTAGAATCACTGCTCCACTCAGAGGCGTCCATCGGCTTCTCACTATCGGTGAGCATCGCAGCCGCTGGCCCGATATGCTGCTGCTCATCAGGTAATTCGGTTGCGTTGATGGCAGGACCGGAAGAATCTGGATCGCTCAAGGCATAGGAGGGAGTGTTTCGTATCGTGGAAGTTTCATTGTCACTTGCCTTCAACGGCGTGGCCATCGTCTCCGTGCCGGCAACTCCGCCAGTCACCCTGCCACTGACCCGCAAGGCTGACAATTGTCGAGATTGAGAATCTAAAGCAGTGCCGCTGTGAAGAACCGATTGGCGGAAATTATCCGAACTGGGATCAGCCAGCACTGGCAGCGTCAGCTCTTTGCCGCTATAGCTATATATGATCGGGCCTGAGGTCGTTGGGGCCGACACATCCTGCGGAAGATTGACTGCTGTTGCTGCTATCGCTGGCATCGCCCCGGCACCGTTCGCCTCAGGCTGAGCAACCTGAATAAGATGAGCTAACTGCGGACTGGAAAGAGATCCTGTCTCCAGCGCCGCCTTTCTCTCCTCACTCTTCGCCGCCGCGGGCTGTTTTGCGGCAGCTGGCCTTGTATCCCCATCCGCTGGCCTGGTCGGCAAAGCTCCCGCCTGAACAATCGGCGGTGAAGGCTCCTCGTAGTCTGCCTTCCCGCTTCCCTGCCCCCACTGTAAAACCGTATTCGAGAACAGGTTTGAGGTCGCCTCGGTCGATCGACCGGCAGCCGACTTTGCCGCCGGTTCACTTACCGTATTCTGCGCAGTGGCGACAGAGACGCTATCTGACACAGCCTGTTTTCCGTCCTCGCTTGAATCAGCCTCACTCGAACCCATACCGGAGCCGAGTGACGCCAGCAGGGCTTGCCAGCCGCTGCGAAAGCTCTGTGTCTCCGAAGCCGCCGCAGTCTGCAATCCGTGACTCGCCGCGCCAGCCCGTCCCAGGCCTGACGCTTTGCCAAAGCCCGCAGACGGAGTAGCGCCCGCGCCTATCGGCGATGCGCTCACTCCAATCTCGATAGCTGCCGCAGCAGGGGTCATGCGAAGAGATCAAGCAGAAGGCGTGCCAAAGGAAGCGAGGGAAGGGTTAGAGCATTGTCAACATTGGACCCAACTATCCCAATTCAGGAAGCATCCGCGCCAATTGTGTGGATTTTTACTCAAGTATTAGAGGAAAATCACGACGAGCAGAGATTCACTTACGTTTACCGTCGCGGCGACAGTGCTTCTGCTGCGCCCTCTTCACGATGTTGCCGCGAGCCGTACCAGTCGTCGAGCGCCTGCTGGCCGCGCCGTCCATCTTCGATAGCCTCCAGCGCCTCGGTCTCCTGAATCAGCGTCTCGGCCTGACGGCGCTCCACTCTCTTCATCAGAAACTCTTCGCGTCGCGCCGCAACCTCTTCTCCTTGCGCTTCAATTCTGGGCGCGAGCGCGGCAGCCTGGCGGCTGGCCGAGCGAGTCTCTTCAAAGCCGGCGATCCTGTCCATCACCTGCCCGGTTTGAGCGCTGACATGGACCAGGCTCCGGCCCCGGCGCTCCCGCTCAACGGTAGTAGTCAGCGCGTGTTCCAGGCGATGAAGCTCGCCGATCGCGGATTCCAGAGCCAGGTGGTTCTGTTCCTCTTCGAGTTCCCGAATGCGCAACAGGCGGCGCAACGCGCGCGAAACTGCCATCGCTCAAACCTCCGCGGCCAGTTGGGCTAGACGGCGCACACACTCAGGAAATTTGACCTGCTCGCGCGAATCCTGCGTCATGAAAGCCCGCATCGCACTTCGGGCGCGCAGCGCGCGATCCAGATCAAGGTCCGAACCGGGCTTGTAAGCTCCAATGCGCACCAGATCCTCGCTGCGCGCGTAGACGGCAAGCAGCTTGCGCATCAGAGCCGCATCTTCGCGGTGCTTCGGCTCGGTGACCACCGGCATCAACCGGCTGAGTGAGTCCAGTAGTTCGATCGGCGGATACCAGCCTTCTGCAGCCAGCGCTCGCGAGAGAACGACGTGGCCATCGAGCAGCGAGCGAACCGCGTCCACCAGCGGATCCTGCTGATCGTCACCCTCCATCAGCACTGTATAAAAGGCCGTAATCGATCCCGTCCGGAACTGCCCGGAGCGCTCCACCAGCTTGGCCAGACGGTTGAAGACCGAAGGCGTATAGCCTTTGTTCGTCGGCGGCTCTCCGGCAGCCAGACCGATCTCCCGTGCAGCCATCGCGAAGCGGGTCAGCGAGTCCAGCACCAGCAGCACGTGTTTGCCTTGCGCGGCAAAGTACTCGGCGATTGTCGTCGCCGACAGCGCCGCCCTCATGCGCATCAGCGGCGACTGGTCGGAGGTGGAAACCACCACCACCGAGCGGGCGCGGCCTTCAACTCCCAGCGCGTCCTCCAGAAATTCGCCCACCTCGCGGCCACGCTCACCCACGAGGCCGACCACGGTTATGTCAGCCTCGGTGTTGCGGGTCATCATGCCGATCAACGTGCTCTTGCCCACGCCCGAGCCGCCGAAGATGCCCACGCGCTGTCCCCGACCGACGGTTAGCAGCGCATCGATCACGCGAATTCCCGTGCCCAGAGGGGTACGGATCGATACCCGCTCCAGAGGCCGCCGCACGATCCCGTCCAGCGGCAGTGTCAGCGAGAGAGCCGGCGGAGGGCCATCATCAATCGGCGCGCCCAGCCCATTCAGCACCCGGCCTATCAGCGCAGCACCCACCTCAATTCCAGGACTTACGCCCAAAGCCTCAACGCGATTTCCGTAGCGAATACCTTCCGTACTCTCGACCGGCATCGACAACACATTGGAGCCGCGAAAGCCGATCACCTCGGCCAGATGTGCGCGGCCATCGTGATCAAAAATCTCGCAGCACTCGCCCACCGAAGCCAACGGCCCCGCCGACTCAATCGTCTGACCTACCGATTCCAGCACCTGTCCGCTCCAGCGCCAGGGCTGTCCGCCCTCCAGACGCGTAAAGTAGCGCTCCAGAAGTTGCATCATGCGCCACTCTCCCGCTCAGCGCTGGAGACGGCGCGGTCAAAGAAGCCCCGCTCAATCTCGCCCAACTGCGAGCGAATCCCCAGGTCCACCGAACCCATCCCCGTTTCAATGACGCAATCGCCCAATCGCATTCCCTCGCCGGCGATCACCTTCGGCTTTACCGCCAGGTTAGGCACCAGCGCAATCGCCTCGTTCCACAGTTCAAGATCGGCCTCCGGCACACGCAACCGCACCTCGGTCGATCCCGCAAGCTGACCCAGAGCCACCCGGACCGCGCCAGTCAATAACAATGGGTCCATCTGCGCCTCGCGGCGCAGGATGCGCGCCGCCACAGCCAGCGACAGCTTCACCACTTCCTCCTCGACGCTTGCGAGATAGCGGTCACGCTCCCGCATCAAACTTGCAATCTGCTCCACAGCCTTCTGCGCCCGCTGCTTCTCCGCGGCAGCCTGCGCCTCGCGTTCACTCTTGCGGCCCTCCTGGCGGCCTTGCTCGCGGCCAGAGTCGAAGGAGCGGCGCGTCTCTTCGGCGAGCCGGCGATCAGACTCCGTGCGCAACCCTGCTCCGCCTCCAGCATCGGGAGAGGATTTGGCCAATTCCTCGCCGCCGTCCCATCTCTCCCACTCAAGAGTCGAAGGCGGATTGGGGCCAGCCGGGTACTCGAAGAGCTGGATGCGCGCCGAAGCGGCCTTGCGCGTTGGTGATTCCGCCTGCTGCAAAGAATTCCTCCAAACAGTGGACAGTGGTCAGTGAACAGTGGTCAGTTTGACCGCTGAAGCGCAGGCAACATTCACTTCGACGAATCGCTTGACGAACTGCAAAAGTTTCACTGGTTCACTTATTCACTTGTTCACGCCAGCATCTCGTCGCCGGTCTCGAGCTTCAAAACCACCTTGCCCTCAGCCTCCAGCCGTCGCGCCAGATTCAGAATCTCCTGCTGCGCCTGCGCCACCTCGCGCGAACGCACCGGCCCCAGCACCTCCATGTCTTCCTTCAGCATCTCCACGGCGCGCGAACTCATCGATTTGAAGATTTGCGCGCGCAGATCGTCCTTCGCGCCGCGCAGCGCAAGCGCCAGTTGCCGCTTGTCCACGCCGGAGACAATCTCGCGTATCGTGGCCGGCGGCACGGTGACCAGATCTTCAAAGGTGAACATCAGATTGCGAATCGAAAGAGCCAACTCCGGTTGGCCGTCTTCGATGGTTTCGAGGATTTTTTTCGATTCCTCGGCGTTGAGCCGGTTCAACAGATCGGCTACCGCCTTGAAGCCGGAGTAGCTCTTGCGCGCCGTGTCGCCGACATTCTCCAGGCGGCGGTGCAGGATGTGCGCCACCTTCTGCGCCATCTCCGGGGAAAACTGGCGCATCTCGGCCAACCGCTGCACGGAGAGCACCTTGTGATCCTCGCTCAGATTGTCCAGCACCATCGAGGCGCGGCGCGGGTCGAGGTGAGCCAGCACCAGCGCAATCGTCTGCGGGTGCTCACTGTCCAGCAGCTTGCCCAACTGCTGGGGATCGGTGCGCTGCAGCTTGGCCAGATTGCCCTGCGCGGCCTCCTGTGATCGGCGCACCAGCATCAGCAGATCATCCGCGCGCTCCTTGCCGAAGGTCTCCTGCAACAGTCGGCTGGCATAGTCCAGGCCGCCATGCATCATGAAGTTCTGGGTCTCCAGCAGTTCCCAGAACTCCTCCAAAATCGCCGAGGAGACATCGGGCGTAACGCCGCGCAGATCGGCCAGCTCCTCGGTGAGCCGCTGCACATCTACCTCCGGCAGAGCGCGCAGTATCTCCTTGGCCGCTTCCTCGCCGACAGCCACCAGCAGAACGGCGGCCTTGCGCACACCGCTCATGTTCGACGATGAGTGGCGCCGTGACGATCCGCTCTGGCTTCCTTCGGCCAAGTTCTGATTCCTTTCCTTGTTGCACGCCGCTCGTAATTCCGCGCTGCCAATGCCTGCTTGTAATTTCCCTGTTAATTCATGTCACGTCGCTTCTTCATCAACTCAACCCGTCTCTTTCGCTCCGCCCTTCCACCTTCTCAGCTTCTCTGCAACCTCTCTCATCCGGCAACCGCCCAGATCAGTCGGAGTGAATCCAACTCTGAAGCAGTCGCGAGCTTTGCGTCGGTTCGCGCTTGAGGTGATCCGAGACCTGATCGAAGATCTCTTGCGCCCTGATCCGCTCCGGGTCAAGCTCGACCGGCTCCGGCACCTTGAGCGCGCGCGGCGCGGCTGTAGACTCCGCCGAAGCGGGCAACTCGCGAATCGCTGTTCTTGCCGGCGAGCCGAAGCGGGCGTGGCGCAAGGCTGGACGCACTCCGAAGGCTACCACCAGCAGCAAACCGGCCAGCAGGGCCGTATATTTGATCAGCATTGGCGACGCTTCTGCCCTTGCCAGCACTTGTTCCGGCAGAGGAACCGGCGCCTGCAAGCGGTTGTCCTCGAAGGCCAGATCCGAGACCTGTAGCAGGTCGCCGCGCGCCGCGTCAAAGCCCACTGCGGCCTGCGCAAGCGCGGTCAGGTTTTGCAGCTCATCGGCCGAGCGAGGCTGCCACTGCGCCGCTTTATCCTTGCTGGCAAGTTGGATCATCCGGTCGTTGACCACAATCGCCGCTGTCAGCCGCCGCACCCTCCCCGGATTCTCCACCATGTGCCGCACCGTCTTCGATGCCCCGTAGGTCCCCGACTCGGTCTTGGCCGATTGCGGCGCTGTGCTCTGCTGCGGATAAACAGGCAGAGCCTGCGCGTTGGGCGCATTCGAGGCCGAGCCGGGAACTCCGGCGGCCACCGTCTGTCCACCGGCCACCTGCTCGGTGCGCTGCATCGAAAGCGTCACCGTCTGGTCGGGATCGTAGTTCTCCTGAGTCTCTTCCGTGGCCGTCGGATTGTAATCCAGCGTGACTGAGGCGCGCACATTGCCCGCGCCCGTCACGGGTTCGAGCGTCGAAACCAGCTTCTGCTCCAACGCCTCTTCGGCGCTCAGTCTGAGCGCGTCCGCCGTCTTCGGCCCCAGCGGCAGGTGGCCCGCCGCATCCACCAGCACTACCCGCTCCGGCTGGAGGCCATCGACGGCCGAGGCGACAAGGTTGCGCACCGCGTCTGCCTCTCCGTCAGCCAGTGTGCGGCGGCGCAGCTTGAGCACCACCGAGGCCTTGGCGGGCCGCTCCGCATCGCGAAAGAGCGAGTCGTGAGGCATCACCAGATGAACTCGCGCCGACTCGACATCCGAGAGCGATGCAATCGTATGCTCCAGCTCTCCTTCGAGCGCCCGCTGGTAGTTGACCTGCTCGTCGAACTCCGATCCTACCCAGTTGGGCTTGTCAAAGAGCTCAAAGCCCAGCCGTCCGCTCTTCATGCCCTTGGCAGCGGTCACGAGACGCGCCTTGTCCAATTGCGCCGCCGGAACCTCAATGCCCATCCCGTTGGCGGTAGGTTGAAAGGGAATCTGCGCCGTGGCCAGAACCTGTCCAGTGGCGCGCACATCCTCCGGGTCCATCTCCCCATAGAGGACGCGCCAGTCAGGACGCATCCCGTACCAGAAGATGCCGCCCACCAACCCAACAAGCAGCAGAATCAGCACCACCGTCCAGACGCGCTGCGCCGGCTGCATCTGCTTCCAGCCGAACGAGATCCGCCCCCAGAGACCTGCGAGCCGGTCGGCCGCCTGTGGCTGTCCGGGCCTGGTCTGCGCGTTTCTCTGCAACTGTGTTCCGGTGGCCATAATCTCCGTATCCCGCCGCTCGCAGAAACTTCACACTTAAAATTGCATTCCGATGACCGATTGGTAGGCCTGAACGGCCTTGTTGCGCACCGCCAGAGCCATCTCAAAGGACATACTCGCCTTCTCGGTTGCGATCATCGCCTGATGCACATCCACTCCGGAGCCGCTCATCAGTCCGGAGACGGCTGTCTGGGCCTGCGCTTCCAATTGGTTCACCTGCCCGACCGCATCCGTCAGCAGATCGGCAAAGGGAGTGGGCGCCACGCCGGAACTATTACCCGAGATTGCCGGATTTCCCGCATTCGCGCCGGATAACCCCTGCAAGGCCTGCGCGGCGGTTGTTATAGAGTTAATTGGATTGAACATTACTTTTCTCCGCTTGTGACTTCTGTGATTTCTCTCTCCCGCTCATTCTTACGACTTGGCAATCTCCAACGC
Organism: uncultured Occallatibacter sp.; assembly: GCA_964408275.1. Taxonomy (GTDB): domain Bacteria; phylum Acidobacteriota; class Terriglobia; order Terriglobales; family Acidobacteriaceae; genus Telmatobacter. The sequence continues at coordinate 14,310 of CAYOYX010000005.1, read as the reverse complement.
CGAGGTGATCATGCCCTTTTCGGCCTGAACGGCGGAACTATTCAAACCATAAGCACGTGTCGCCCCCATCAGGTCCACCATCTCTGTGAGAGGATTAATGTCGGGATAGGAGACATATCCATCCGGGCCCGCATCTGGATGTCCGGGATCGTAGCGCTTGAGCGGAGGAGAGGGATCCTCAACCACCGCGGCGATATGCACCCCGGGCACTGTCGGCGTCGCGCCGCTTAAAGAATTATTCAGAGGGGACAACGGCGGCAAAAGCGGCGGCAAAGCCGCCGAGGCAAGGCCGTTCGCGACTGTACCCCCTGTAGCCGCATTCAATGTATTCGCAAACTCCGGGTCGCCGTTATTGGCAGCGAAGACGACGTGCTGGCGGTGGTAGGCGCCGCCCGTGGCCGTGCGCGTCGTCTCGGCGTTGGCCATGTTGGCCGCTACAACCTCGGCGCGCATCCGCTCGGCCTGCATCGCGCCGCCCGAGGTCTCCATCATCGCAAAGAGGTTCATCCGCTCACCCTCCCATCTCAGATGAACCAATGCACGTAGCGGTCCAACTTACTTGCTATCCGCATGGATGGCGTCCAAGACACGCTGATTCTCCTGGCGGAGCAGCGCCACACCGGTTCTAAAGCGCAGTTGTGCCTCGGCTAGATTCAGACCCTCGCGGTCCATCGAGACATTATTGCCGTCTGGCCGCGCAATCAACCCGTCCACTTCCTTGATGCGCGCCGGACGTGCCGCGCGCCCCGCTTTCAAGTCGGTCATCGCCTCCCGCATCTCGGCTTCGAAGTCCATGCCCAGGGCGCGATAACCGGGCGTATCGATATTGGCCATATTGGCCGCGGTCAGCTTGGCTTCGCTGGTGGCAAGGTCCAGATAGCGGGCAATCTGGTCGCTGAGCTGAGTTTCAATCTGCATCTGCCTACCCTCCTGCTGCTGATGATAGTGAATCAGTGGATGAGAGAGTGAATAAGTGAATCAGTGAAAATACCGCGCTGTTCTCGCTTAACTCATTCACTTCTTCACTCATTCACTTCTTCACTAATTCATCGCCAGCCCAAAGTCGATCTCGCGCGCGGTCATCACGGCCTCTTCGCCGGCCAGAATCGCGCCCCGTTCCAGCACGTGTTCCAGCTCTCGCACATTGCCCGGCCAGTCATGCGCGGCCAGCTTGGCCAGCGCGCTTGGGTCGACTCGCTTGACCGGAAATTCGCGTCCCATCTGCGCCAGGAAGTGGTTGACCAGCAGCGGCAGATCCTCGGTATGTTCGGAGAGCGACGGTGTGCGAATCAGGAAAACTGCCAGCCGGTAGTACAAGTCGGCCCGGAAGCCGCCCGACTGAGTCTGCTCGGCCAGCGCCTGATGAGTAGCGGCGATGATGCGAACATCCACCTTGACGGTTTCGTTATCGCCCACACGCTGCAACTCGCCGCACTCGACAAAGCGCAGCAGCTTGGATTGCAATCCCAGCGGCATCTCGCCGATCTCATCCAGAAAGAGCGTTCCCCCGTCGGCAGCTTCAATCCGTCCGGTTCGTCCCTGCACCGCACCGGTGAAGGCTCCGCGCGTGTGGCCGAACAACTCCGCTTCAAGCAACGCTTCAGGAATCGCTGCGCAATTGATAGCCACAAAGGGTTTACGGCTGCGAGTTGAGAGGCGATGCAGAGCTTCGGCGACCAGTTCCTTGCCCGATCCGGTCGGCCCCTCGATCAGCACCGGAGTCGAGCGCGGAGCCACCAGTCGTATGCGGCGGCTGACCTCGATCATGCATGGCGCGTAGCCGATCAGCTCCGGCAGCCTCTCGCTCGATGCCGGTTCGATACTGGATACGTGATTGGACGCGTGCGGCGCCTCGCCGGTCTGTGGGACAAGAGAAGCGACCGGCTGCGATTGCGCGGCGACCGGGGCGGTGTATCTTTCAGCGGCAACCGAGGTGACGCTCTGCGGTGGAAATGCGGGCGGCGCTATCTCAGGTAGCGAATCCTGCGGCGGGTTCGGCTTGTTCAAACTGTTCAAACTGTTCATATTGTTCAGCGCGGGCGCGGCGTTCCATATCGCCGTGTCATTGTCCTGCGAACGGCGCAGCGCATAGAGCAGCTCCTGACGATACGGTCCGCGCGGACTCTCCTGGGCTACCGTGCCGCTGGCGGTCACCAGATCGACATCGGGATAGTTTGCGCGGAAGTCTTTGAGAAATTCAACCAGTTCCAGATCAGGCAGCCATGAGTCGACGATAACGGCCTCCGGCGCGGACGTCGCCGCCGCCGCCCAGGCTTGCGCGCCGCCTTCAGCCTCCCGCACCTGCCAACGCAGGCCGGTGAGTGTTTCGTTGAGCCGCTGGCGAAAGCTGCGATCAGCGCTCGCCACCAGCGCCGTGCGCTGGCGATTGCGGCCGGAGAGTGGAAGAGTAGGAATAGGAACTGCGGATGCCATGAAGATTCTCCTCGATATGTCAGGTTAAATTCATCAAAAATTAGTGCACATCAAAGACCGGAGCGGACACTAATGGTGCAGCGACCACCGGCAGCATCGCAGGAACCGCAAGCACGGGCGGCAATGTGGCCATCGCAAGCTCGCTCTCCGGGGGAACCATGTAGCCCTGCCCGCGCACGGTGCGAATCAACACTCCGGGAGGCGGATCCTTCAGCTTGCGCCGCAGATAGTTGACATAAACGTCAACGATATTCGTCGTCTGCGCCGGCTCCAGATTCCACACCGAGTCGAGCAATTCCACCCGCGAGACACACTGGCCGCGATTGAGCATCAAGTGCTCCAGCAGCGCGAATTCCTTATTGGTAAGCAGTATCGATTGACCGGCGCGTCGAGCGGTATGGTCCAGTCGGTCGAGTTCGAGATCGCCTGCGCGCAGCAGCAAGCGAGCCTCGCGCTTGCGGCGCAGCAGAGCGCGGCAGCGCGCCCGCAGTTCATGTAGGCTGAAGGGCTTGATCATCAGGTCGTCGGCGCCGCGATCCAGGCAGCGAACGCGCGTGTCCACCTCCTGCCGCGCGGTCAGCACCAGCACCGGGAGATCCGAGTCCATCGCCCGGACCTCATCGAGCACCTGCTCGCCGTCTTTGATTGGCATATTCAGATCGAGAATGGTTAGATCGGGCAACTCTTGGCGAAATGCCTCCACCGCGGCAGCCCCATCATAGGCCAGCCGGACGCGATGCCCGTCAGCCTCTAGACCGCGGCTCAAAAACAATCCCAACGCCTTATCGTCTTCGGCGATTAATAACCTCATGGCAGTTTTTCCTTTTGAGCAGCGTCCTCTACTCGCGACATCTGCATACTCCAACAATCCCCGTCCGGCCAGCTTAGTGCGTACTAACGAACGGCACCACTCCACCTTCACGCGTGTGGATAAGAAAGACAATAGGGAATGTGCAGAATGAAGAAACGTGGAATTCAGGAACGGCACTAGGATGAGAGGATTCCCAAAATGGCGAGGGTATCCATTGCACAGATGGTCTGGTGATGTATAGAAAAGGGCACCGCTTCACAGTCTGCGGAAATACTCAATTTCGGTGAAGGGTACGGGCTTTAGTAAATGAAGGGTACGGGCTTCAGCCCGTACATAAACGATTTGTTATCAAAGCGGGCTTTAGCCCCTGAGGGATGTTTATCGCCAGTTTTGCCCGAAAGACTGAGTTTTTCCGCAGACTCTTCAGCCCGTACATAAACGATTTGCTATCAAAGCCTGTTTAGCTCCTGAGGGATGTTCTTTCTACGTATTCATTTCATTCGCGGATATAACTCTTATCGCGCAGCAGTCTCTCTCTTGGCTCGTGAGACCGCTTTCTCCTTGTACATCTCCACATCGGCCCGGTCGACGAGTGCCTTCATCGTTTCGTTCGGCTGGCGTTCAGCGAGGCCAATCGAGGCCTCCACACGTAGCTTGAGCGGCGCCGCGCATCCCTGCACGGAGTAGTTTTTGCAGACCCACTCCCGCAGCCGGTCAATCTGTCCGCGAGCCTCCGTCATGCGGCAATGCAAAAGCAGAATAAACTCATCTCCTCCCCAGCGCCCAATGGTGTCAGTCGAGCGGCAGACCGACTGCATCCTGGCGGAAAAGAGTTTCAGCACCTCGTCGCCGATCAGATGGCCATGTTCGTCATTGATCTGTTTGAAGCCGTTGAGGTCGATAATCGCAACGCAAAATGGCGTGCCGGCGTGAAGTGCCTGTTCTATCTGATCTTCCACCCACGAGCGGCTGCGCACTCCGGTCAACGCATCGCGAGAAGATATTTTTTCCGCCTCTTCCAGGCGCGCTTGATAGACTGTGACCTCAGCACGCAGCTTATCAACGGCAGCTTTGCCCTCAGCCGTCATCCGGTCGATTGAACTCTTCAGATCCGATGCGCTCTTTTTGATCGACTCGCGAATCTCCGTCAGGTCTTCCAGATTGGCAATGCTCCTCAGACGCGTAGTTACAGCCGAAAACTGTTCGGCGCAGCGCTGATCCCTCTCGCCCACTGACTCGGCTGCGTGGGCCATTACCAGCAGAATCTCCTTCACCTCGGTGGTCTTTTGCCGGTAGTGCGAGGCCGCTCCCCTTCCCCAATTCTGCAATTGTTCGCGCACACCAAATTCGGTCTCCGCGATGCACTCCTCGGAGAGAGCCGCACACAGCTTCGCACCCTGCTTGTTTAGCCCCTGCTTTAGCTCCTCGCCCAGCGCCGGACACGCGTACTGGCCGCTGTTGCCCATCTCTGCCAGCGCGGAACGATACGCAGCGACTGCCGCTGGAAGCAGGGTTTTCGTCTCCCCCTCTCCCTCCGCGCGAGACTGCCTTCGCGCAAACTCGTTCGCTTCCACTGAAACCGTATCAACGAGTTCCGCCTGCTCTTGCTCGACAGGATCGGCATCTTTCTGCTCAAGATATTCTTTGATCGAGATCATCTTCCCTCGCGCGGGCCATCGCGCAAAAATGCGCGCGCGCCCTCCTGTGGTTATCGGTTGCCTGCGAGGTTTTCATGAATCCGTATTATTGGCTAGAGACATCGCCAGTGATCTCCGCTGCTGTCTTCAGCGCGGCTGCTGTAGCTTGGTCCATGTTGTAGTAACGGTACTGCGCCAATCGTCCCACAAAGACTACATTCGGCTCGCTCGCCGCCAGCTCCCGGTAGCGCTGATAATGCTCCTGATTGGCCGGACGCGGCACCGGATAGCAGGGTTCGCCTTCATCGGTCGGGTACTCTTTCACAATCGAGGTCCCTGTATGACCCTGGCCGGTAATATGCTTGAACTCGGTGATCCGCGTGTACTCGTGGTCGTTGGGAAAGTTGATGGTGGCCGCGGGCTGGAATAGTTCGATACCGGCCAGATGCTGGTGCTCGAAGCGGATCGAGCGGTAGGGCAGCCTTCCCAGCCGGAAGTTAAAGTACTCGTCGATGCGCCCGGTATAGATTGTGAGACGCGGACGCAGGCGCTCGCGAACCGTGGCAAAATCCACTCCGGTCTCCACGCGAATACGAGGATGCGTGAGCATACGCTCGAAGATCGGCGTAAAGCCATCAACCGGCATGGCCTGATGCTTGTCGGTAAAGTAGCGGTCATCGCAGTTGGTACGCGTCGGAATGCGCGCCACAACGCTGGAACTGAGGTCGGCCAGTTCCAAACCCCACTGCTTGCGCGTATAGCCGCGAAAGATTTTGTCGCAGAGTTCACGCCCCACTGCATTCAGCACCACGTCTTCACTGGTGAGTACCGGCTCGCGCTGCTCGCGCACCCCGGCCAGAAAGCCTTCAACTCCTGCCTCGTCGAGATTTAATTTATATAGGCTGTTGATCGTATCCTGATTGATAGGCAGCGGATAAAGCCGACCATCGAGCGAGACTTTTACGCGATGCTCGTATGGCCGCCACTCGGTAAAGCGCGAAAGGTACTCAAAGACCGCATCCGAGTTGGTGTGAAAAAGATGCGGACCGTAGCAGTGCACAAGGACGCCATGGCTGTCTGGATGGTCGTAGGCGTTGCCCGCCAAGTGCTCGCGCCGGTCGATAACTAGAACCTCGCGGCCCGCGCTGGCCAGCCGCTCGGCCGTTACCGCGCCGGCAAATCCAGCTCCGACAATAAGTACGTCCACCGTCCCTCCTCTATTTAGCTTTCAGCTATCAGCTTTCAGCCTCTCGCTTCGGTTTCCATCCGAACGCAACACAGAAGAGAAATTCTGCGTAATCACCGTAGGTTTGTTTGCGGTGGATATGATATTCCGTTTGCGAAGTTCGCTCTCTATGTCTGCGTGCAGTTTCAGTATTCGCCGAGTCGATTTCTTTGAGAGGTCGATCATTGTGATTATCCTGAAACCTCAAGCGTAACGTTTCTTATGCCAGTGTGTGTATCAATGACGTGAGCATTTTGGAAACTTCTTCGCATAGAGATGCTGCTTCGTCGAGTTCTGCTTGCTTCCCCATCTCCAGTTTTCGGGCCACAATTAGCTGTGTCTTGACCTCGAAGACCGACCCCAATGCGATTCCGAGAAATTGCCGAAATTCGCCCCGATTGAGTCTGCCGCGCCCTTCTGCGATGTTACTGGCCACTGAAACTGAAGCCCTTCGTAACTGTGAAACTAACCCGTACACTTCTTCCTTGGGAAACCCACGGGTTAGTTTATAAATGCAGACTGTCAAGTCGATAGCTCGCTGCCAAACAGTCAGATCATGAAAATCTTGGGGCACAGATATTTCCCTCATTCGGATTCGAATTCACAAGCTGAAAGCTGATAGCTGAAAGCTGATGGCTGTTCACTGCGGCAATGGCCGATCGGTCCACAGCATCTTGTCGGCGAGCGACTGCACGAAGACAAGCTTTCCAGCCAGCAGTTGCTCGGCTTTGTAGCGATCGTCATAGTTGTCCATGTCCGCAAAGAGCCACTTGCGCTCGCCCGTGCCCCACTCTTTGAGAAGCTGCTCATCGTTGATGAAGATGTCAGGCGAATCGGGGTAACAAGAGCCCCACAGCAGTGTCGAACCCTCCCCATGCGCCCCACAACGCGCCAGCACCACATCTGCCGGCCTGCCGCCGAAGAACTTGTGCGTATAAAAAATGAGCGAGGAGCCGAAGGTCTGGTCGCCGTAAATTATAAGACGATCGTTGGGCGTTCCCTTCGCCATAATCGTGTCTGCAAATTGCTTGGAGCCGAGCATCGGATCGAAGCGAGCAAAGGCAATGTGCGCGGCGATCAGGAAGACTGCCGAGGTCAGCGCCACGCTGACGGTTGCCGCGATTTGTTTCCCTTTCAGCCGCAGCGCCAGTCCCACCGCTGGACCGATCAGCAATGCAATGGCGGCCAATGCGGCAGGCAAGCGCAGCGCGGCAAAGGATGCGGCGGTAAGGTCGCAGAAGTGGGACATAGACAGCTCATAGTTGCCTACTCCGCGATGCGCCAGCACGGTGCCGACATCCGCGACAAAGGGTAGGTGACGAGACTCCCACAATCCCCATCCCAGCACGGCTGCCGAGAGAGTGCCAGCCACGGTAAAGACGACCTGCGCGCCCGTCAGCCATGCGGTCGATAGCAGAGGTTTTTGACGCTCCGGATTCTCGGCGTCGCTCCAATCCGCGCGACGTTTCTCCTCAATGCCTGCAACAACACCGGCGATGAGTATAAACAGTGGCGGCCACACCGGGAAGGTGTAGTACTCCTGATTCGTCGAGACCGAAAAAAAGATCAGCGTCCAAGCAGTAAATAAACTCAGCAGCCAGACTGTGCGCGCGCGAAACTTCAGCAGGAAGACGCGGTCGGCCACATCGGCGCGGGCCGTGTTCTCTATGTAAAAATCAACAGCTTGTCCGGCATCGCCACGCAGGTACTGCATCCAGTGGCGGCGCGTCTTCCAGGCCGCAAAGGCCACTGCCGGCAGAAAGAGGCTCCAGGGAAAGAGCCAAACCAGGTGGAGCAGCCAATACGCGGCAAAGGGAAGTTTGTTGTAATCGTGCGGGTAGCGCTGCCCAAAGAAGCGAAGATAGTGTTCGTTGATGAAGTAGAAGTACCAGAAACCGTGGACGTTGCCAAAGCTGGGATGATTGCCCACTGCGTGTCCGTGATCGGGATTCGCCAGACCGCAAAGAATGTGCCAGGGCGCGGCTATTGCCAGAAAGATCAGCGGACCCACCACCGGCTTCAGAGCACGCCAGCGCCGCCATTGGCCGGTCAGCAGCAGGTAAGGAATCGCTGCTCCGCAAAAAAACGTCGGAGCGATCAGCCCTTTGGTCATCAGTGCCAGTGCCAGTGAAATCCACATCCAGTAAAAGCGCGACGCCCTGCCTGACTCAAAACCAGTAAGAAGGCAATAGAGCGCAATCAGCAGAAACAGGCTCAACTGCGCCTCGGGAATGATGAAGCGCGTAAATAGAAACGGACCAACCGCTGTCAGTACGCCCAGTCCAGCGTAAAGGCCCGCGCGCGCGCCCCATGCACGCCCCGCCCACAACCATGCCAGCCACGCCAGCCCCAGCATCGCCAGCGCGTTGGGCAGGTGCGAAGCAAAGACATTCTGGCCAAAAACTTTATATAGAGCGCCGGAGATCCAGTAGGGCAGAGGCGGTTTCTCGATGTAGCGAATGCCATTCACCTTCGCCGTCACCCAATCGCTCTGCTCGGAGAAGTACTGCGCCGCCTGCGCGTGAGAGCCGTCCACATCATCCATCAGCGGCGGAGTAAAGAGGGAGGCAAACTGCACGGCGGCAAAGATCGCCGCTAATAGCAGCCATACTCGCAGGGTCGAGGGCGCCGATTGTGGGCGATGTTGAGTCTGTGAATCGTTCGTCATTGCTGAATCTTTCATCCAAAACAGAATAACAGCAGGGCTGACAGAAAGGTTTGCTAAGCACCTCTGCATTCATTGATGTTTTGATAGAGCACAACTTTCAGTCTGCGTGAGAACTCCCGTGAAACTGCAAGAAGCGTCAGGGCACGACTTCAGTCGTGCCAAAAAGGCCACTAAGACAAGGGGTTTTAACCCCTGAGGGATGATCATTGCCAAAGTCACACAATCTTACGAGTTTTTCGGCAGCGTGTTTGGCCCCAGCGTCTTTTTTGGTTATTTTGAAAATGGCTTACTCGCCACTTCTGTTCTTTCTATCTTTTCGTCCCAGCCGCCAACTTCCCCAATGCATCCGTCACCATCCCCGGCGTCAGCACCTCCGGCAGCAATTGCGGGCTTGTCGCCCCCGGCGCATACAGCGCATACGTCGGAACCCCGCTGCGTCCCAGCGCTGTCAATGCCTGCGTGATGGCCTCGTCGTGCCGCGTCCAGTCAGCGCGCAGCAGCGCAACGTTCGCCGCTTGAAAAGCCTGCATCACCTGAGGCTGGTTCAGCGCCGCGCGCTCATTCACCTGGCAACTCAGGCACCAGGCCGCGGTAAAGTCCACAAAGACCGGACGGCCCTCAGCCTGATAGCGGCTCACCGCTTCAGCAGACCACGGCTGCCAACCGTTTGCGTTGGCGGAATTCAGGCTTGTGCTTCCAGCCGACTTCCCTTCCCTCGCAACCTCGCCCGCCAGCCGTTGAGCAAAGACCGCCAGCGCAACCACTCCCAGCAGAATCAGCCCCACAACCACCGTCGCCCAGCGCTTCGCCGGCCAGCGGCCCAGAAACCACCCCGCAATCGCCAGCAGCAAGAAGCTCGACAATAGCGCCGACAGAACACCGGCTCCGTAAGCCTGCGCCAGCACCCACGCCAGCCAGATTACCGTGATAAAAATGGGAATCGAGATAGCTTGCCGCAGCACTTCCATCCACGCTCCGGGCTTGGGCAGCATCCGCGTCCATGCCGGTTGCAAAGTCAGCGCAACATATGGCGCGGCCAGTCCCAAAGCCAACGCGGTGAAGATCGCAAATGTAACCGCCGCCGATGCGCTCAGAGCATAGCCAATCGCCGCTCCCATAAACGGCGCAGTGCATGGAGTCGCCACTACCACCGCCAGCACGCCTGTGAAAAAGCTGCCCGCAAAACCCTGCTTCTCTGCCAGCGTCCCGCCCGCGCTGGTCAGCGTCAGCCCGATCTCGAATTGCCCTGCAAGCGAAAGTCCGAGGAAGAACAGTAGTCCGGCCATTAGCGATAAGAAAACCGGCGACTGAAACTGAAAACCCCATCCCAGCGAAGCTCCTGCCGCGCGCAAACTTAGCAACACGCCCACCAGCGTCCAAAAAGAAACCAGAATTCCCGCGGCATAAATCAGCCCATGCGCCCGCAGCTTCGCACGCTCCTCATTGCCGGAATTCACCAGCGCCAGCCCCTTCAAAAACAGCACCGGAAAGACGCAAGGCATCAGGTTCAGCAGCAGCCCGCCGAGAAACGCTAGGCCTGATATTCGCATGAACTTAATACAAAAAGCAGCAGCCCCTGAACTTGCTGTGGCTTTGCCTGCTCCATTGGAAAGTACTGGCTGTTGATTGAAGGGTACAGGCTTTTCTCTAGAGGGCACGGACTGGTAGGCTGGGGATTTATCCCCGGCAATAGAACCACCAGGATCACCGGGGGCTTTAGCCCCTGAAGCTTGCTTCTCGGCAACTCCCAATGGCAACGCCACAATCTCATACGCCCGCCCGCCAGAGAGTTCCAAAACTCCTTTTAATTGAGCTGGATTTACGGAAAGATTCACGTCTTTCTTTAAGTCAAGAATCAACCCATTCGCCGTCGTCGTCAGCTTTTGCGGCGCAGGATTATCGATGATGTCCTGGTCGGATGGAAAAAATATAGCCTCGCTCTCGCGCTGGCCGGTTTCGACGGTGAGCCGGAAGCCCACTTTGATCGGGTAAAATCCAACATTAAAACCAACAGGAAGAGGCTTGGGAAGGCGGCCTGTAAAACGCAAAATGAGAACCGAAGTGGACACATCGGTCTGAGCCTTGACGGAATGATCGCGAACTTCCCAGTCCATTTCCAGTTCAGCTTTGCCGGGGACGCAACTCTCGCGACAGACCAGCCAATCAACATGAGCGTGGAGAACTGCCAGTCCCGGCTTTGTTGTCTTTGTCACGTTCAGCGTCAATGGAAAGAGAACTTCATTCTCGTAGCCATAGTCCATCAGCGGACCGAGCGGCAACCGCTTCGGAGCAGGAAACTGCAAAGGACCAACTGTAACTCCTGTAGGAAGCGTCCAATGTATATGCGGCGGCTCGCCCGCATCGCCTGGATTCTTCCAATAGATATGCCAGCCCGGTTCCAGCATAAAATAGAGGCCAATTTCTTCATGCAACCCTGAAGAAAACTGGCTCGGAAGATGCAAAAGTTGTACCCGCACGTGGTCCGCATCCACAAAACTCGACGCCGCCCACGCCGGCAGCCCCGCAGCCAACAGCAACGCCACAAGTATCCATCGGAAGCTAACACGAACTAACAAAGAAGTCTCCTCGACACTTGTACTCAGTCTATCGGATTATTGCATTTTTCATTATTCAACCGTGTTATTGCTGTGGTAGGCTCGTTTTACTCCGTGAGCCGCCCCCTTTCCCTTGTTCACGGCTCCCGCGGAGAATCGAGGTAGTGGAGGGTTCCATGTTAGAGGTAAATGAAGCAGTGTGCGCGGTTCGCCGCAGGTTATCCGTTTGGTTTGTCCTGCCGTTGGCGCTTGGCGCAGTCACATTGAGCGCGCCGATGGCGAGAGCGCAGAAGAGTTATGAGCCGGCTTCGATTCACCTGCAGCCGGGTTTGCAGTGCAAAGTATATGAGAATGGAGTGGAAGCCTCGAAGGGCATTCCGCTTGTTACCGATGACGATGGTTACGCGCGCTTCCATGCAGTGCGGGCCGGGTCGGGCGATGCAGTGAAGAGTCTGAAGCTGGACTGCACCGATTCGGCGGGAAAGGCGACAACCCATACCGTCGATCTAACTTCGGCGGAGACCTTTGCTCCGCATCCGGTGAATCTTGCCAACGAGCGCGGCATTGACCGACCGGCGCTGAAGGGCGACCCGCGCAGTTACACTCAGCAGCAGTTGATCGATCAGGGCTACGGATTGCGTCCTGATCCCGAAAAAGACTCGGCGGCTTACGCGCAATGGCTGGAAGTTACTCGCAAGCCCGGTCGAATGCTCGTCGCCAAGCGCCCCAGTATGCACAGTCACACTGTGACTTCCTCGCAGGCACCCTGGTGGGTAGGCAGCGCGATAACCGGCGAGCCGAGCTATGTATCGACACAGGCTGTCTTCAATGTACCCAAGGGCATTCCCGGCGGAGATGGAACCACTACCACCGAGATTGCGATATGGAATGGCCTGGGTGGCTTTGGAACCGGCTCCGGGCTGATCCAGGGCGGTGTGAATGTGGAGACCACGCCCAGCGCCGCAGGCTATGGAACCTGGCGCGAGTATTGCTGTGGCGACCCGGATAGCAACGGCTACGGCGGCGCCTTCGTTCCCAATCCCGGCGACCAGATTTACTCCGAGGAGTGGTACTGCGACTCGCAAGGCAACTTGAATCTGAACGGCGGTTACGGCTGCACGTATCTCTTTGACGAAAACACCGGCGCGATTCTCAGTTGCACCAAGGCCGGCGGCTCTCCCTGTTGGTCAGTGAAGGCCTCGAGCGGCATGACGCTGGGCAAGGCGGCGGAGTTCATCATCGAGAACCAAAGCCCGCAGGTATCGAGTTCATCGACAGCATTCACAGACTTTACGCCCGCGGTGACCATGTCAGGCTCGGCTTATTCTACGAAGACGAACGTCTACTCTCAGACCATCAGCACCGATTCCAACGTAAACCTGCTGACGGACTTTACCAACACCACCTCGCACATCGTCGTGCAGTTAGCCGACTCCAACCAGACCGTCTTCAGCATGGAGGCGACTCAGCCCTCGTATCCTCTCTACTGCCAGGGGCCGCTGAAGACTAGCACCGCGCTGACGCCGCTAACCTCGTACAAGTGGGCGAGCGAAGGGGCGGGCGCAAAGGCTCCGGGACCGGGCGAGTGCGCGTGGGCCGATCGCGGACCGCGCGGCATCGAGATCAAGTCGGGAGACAGCAATGAGATCATGGGCTATCTGAACCAGTTTGCCAATCTCCCCGCCGGCAAGTATATGGAGATCGGCGTCTATCGCGATCCTGACTTCGGCAACGACATGATGGTGACCAAGATCGTCGGCTTCGTGACGCCGCCTTTCTCCGCCAAACCCGTCTTGCCTTAAACCTGATTCCAGCTCCCATCCCTGCTTATGCAGTCAGAGCAGGGATGGGAGCGTAAGTGATCGGATCGCTAGTCCCTAGTCCCTGTCTTTACACATCCAGATCGTCATCCGCCTCAACGGCAACCGCCGTTCCCCGCCGCTTGGCCAGCAGATAGCCGCGCAAAAACGGCTCCAGATAGCCGTCCAGAACCTTGTCCACATCGCCCACTTCAACCTTGGTGCGATGATCTTTGGCAATGCGATACGGCTGCAAAACATACGAGCGAATCTGCGATCCGAAGTTGATTTCGAGCTTCGAGTCCTCCAGCTTCTTGCTCACCGCCCGCTTCTTTTCCAACTCGTACTCGTAGAGCCGCGACCTCAGCATCTTCATCGCCTTGTCGCGATTCTTATGCTGGCTGCGCTCGTTCTGACATTGCACAACAATTCCCGTCGGCAGGTGCGTCATGCGCACGGCGGAGTCCGTCGTATTCACGTGCTGGCCGCCCTTGCCGCCCGAGCGATACGTGTCGATGCGCAGGTCTTCCACCTTCAGGTCCACATGGATCGTCTCGTCGATCTCCGGCGAAACATAGACCGATGCAAAGCTCGTGTGCCGTCGCTTGGCCTGGTCGAAGGGCGAGATGCGCACCAGCCGATGCACGCCGCTCTCGCCGGCCAGTTGCCCAAAAGCATACTCGCCCATGATGGTGAAGGTGGCCGACTTGATACCCGCCTCTTCGCCGTCCTGGTAGTCGTTCATCTCCGTCTTGAAGCCCTGCTGCTCGGCCCAGCGCAGATACATCCTGAGCAGCATCTCGGCCCAATCCTGGCTCTCCGTCCCGCCCGCGCCGGGATGCACGGTGACAATCGCATTCAACGCGTCAGCCTCGCCGTTGAGCATCGTCCGCGCTTCGAGTTCCTCGTTGAAGACGGCCAAAGCCTTGATCTCGCGTTCGATCTCGCCGAGCACGTCTTCGCCTTCGCGGGCCAGTTCTATATAGGTTTCAATCTCGCCCGTTCGGCGCAGCAACTCCTCATCGTCGGCAACCATCGTCTCCAGGCGCTTTTTGTCGCGCATGAGGGGTTTAGTCGCGTTGGGATTGGACCACAGCGCCGGATCGGCCAGCTTGTTTTCTATTTCAGCGAGTTCCCTGCGGATGCGAGCAGGGTCAAAGATACTCCCGCAGGTCGCGCACT
>CAYOYX010000004.1:0-77360 GCA_964408275.1 uncultured Occallatibacter sp. | reverse complement strand
ATTGCGTCCGTTGCCTGGACCAGCGCCACCAGGCCCTTGGTCTCGATCATTCCAATCGCTTCATTGGCCATCTGTCTTCTCCTGAATCTTTGGTTAAAACTCCGCTACTTCAAAAAGCTTTCGACCAGCGCATCGTGGGGACGCGCAATCACGTGCGACGAGACTAGCTCGCCCACCGCCTTAGCCGCCTCGGCGCCTGCATCGACCGCCGCGCGCACGCTGCCCACATCGCCGCGCACAATCGCGGTCACAAATCCGCCGCCGATCTGCACAGTCTTTACCAATTCCACGCTGGCCGCTTTCACCATCGCGTCGCTTGCCTCGACGAGTCCGACGAGGCCCCTTGTTTCGATCAATCCGATTGCTTCACTCATCTGGGTCTCCTTGGCTTACTTCGCGGCTGCGGCTTTGGCGGCCTTTTTTTCCTGTTGAACAAATGACGGCAGTTCGTCGTGGGGCCGGCTGATGACTTGCACGCTGACCACCTCGCCGATTCTGGATGCTGCCTCAGCGCCCGCATCGGTGGCTGCTTTGACGGCGGCCACGTCTCCTTCAACGAAGGCGGTCACCAGTCCGGAACCAACGGACTGCCAGCCGGCGAACGACACGTTTGCTGACTTGAGCATGGCATCGGTCGCTTCAAACAGCGCCACCAGGCCCTTCGTCTCAATCATTCCAAGCGCTTGCTTCATCGCTTCCTCTCTTCTTCTGTGGCGTTACTTAAAAAGTTCAATGTCCTTGGTTAAATGCGCTCCGCACGCATTCGCCTCGTCGGTGTCCATGTGCACGTTCAGTTTGGATGTGGGGTCAATGCGGACGTGCACGTTGTTGAAGGTGACGCCCGCCGCTCCGCCGATGCGCAGCTTCATCACGTCGCCCTTTGCGACGCCGAATTGCGCTGCCTCGGCGGGGTTCATGTGTACGTGAATCGCGGCGCGAATCAGGCCTTCCTTGAGTTCGACGACGCCCTTGGGTCCGATGATGATCGCGCCCGGAGTGCCTTTGATGTCGCCCGAGAGCCGCACGGGAATATCCGTGAAGCCCAGCATGATGGCGTCCGTGAAGGCCAGCTCGATCTGCGATTGCTTGCGCATGGGACCGAGGATGCGAAGGTTGGAGATGACGCGGCCGCGCGGACCGGCAATCGTCACCATCTCTTTAGCCGCGAAGTTGCCTTCCTGATAGAGCGGACGGTCAAAGGTCAACTCCGTTCCCGGCCCAAAGAGAATGTCCATATCTTCGCGGCAGACGTGCATATGCCGCGAGGAGGTCTGCACCACCAGTTGCGGCGCCGCTCCGTTCTTGCCGCGCCCCAGGTATTCAAGAGCGACTTGACGTACGATCTGCTCAACCGCCGATCTGTCGATGCCCGCCGCTGCGTTTCCACTTCTCATAACGGTTTCCTGAACTTCGTTGCGCTACTTGCTCTTTGCTTCGCTGACCACCTTCACGGTTTCGCGAGCGACGATCAACTCTTCATTGGCCGGAACAATTACTATTTTAACCGGCGACCCCTCGGTCGAGATTGCACCCAGCCCCGATGCGGCGCGATTCTTCTTTTCGTCCAGTTCAATGCCGAAGCCGCTGAGGCCCTGCAAAACCGCGGCGCGCGTCTCCCAACTATTTTCTCCGATGCCGCCGGAGAAGGTGATGGCGTCCACGCCGCCAAGCTCCACAAGAAACGCGCCCAGATAATGGCGAATCGCGCGGACAAAAACATCGAGCGCCAGCCGCGCCTGCTTGCTGCCCGCCTGCTCTATATCGCGCATATCGCCGCTGGTGCCGCTGATGCCCGCCAATCCCGACTGGCTGCCGAGAATGCGCGCCATCTCATCCGGCCCCACGTTCAAAATCTTCATCATCTGCAAAACGGCGAACGAGTCGATGTCGCCGACGCGATTGTTCTGCGGCAGCCCCGATTGCGGGCTGGTTCCAAAGCTGGTGTCGATGGCCACGCCGTCGCGGAAGGCCGCGATGCTGGAGCTGCCGCCCAGATGGCAGGAGATGTGGCGAAGATTGTTTCTGCCCAGCAATTTCGATGTGTGCTCGTTGGCGGCGCGATGGCTGGCGCCGTGAAATCCATAGCGGCGAATGCCGAACTTCTCGCGCCATTCATAAGGCACGGCGTAGGTCGTCGCGGCTTCATCCATGAAGCGATAAGGGCTGGTCTCAATCACCGCGACCATGGGAACGCCGGGAAGCTCCTGGCGGAAGGCCTGAATCGCCGCTATATAAGGAGGGTTGTGCGCCGGAGCGTAGAAGGTGAAATCGGCCATCGCCTGTAGCAGTTCGTCGCCGATCAACTGCGACTGATTGCGCGGCCCGGTGTGCACCACCTTGAAGCCGACCGCGCCAATCTCTGAGAGATTTTTAAGAGCCTTGCCCTCGCCGGAGATGGCTGCGATACACTTACGAATAGCGGAGGGGTAATCCGGGCACTCGCCGCCCTGCTGGCCGATCCGCTCCACGCGCCCTTCGGCTAATACGGTCTCACCGGGCATATCCAAAACCCGGAACTTGAACGAGGTGCTACCGATATTTGGGATCAAGCATTTCATTTTGAACACTTTTGAACACTCTTGAATTATTTTAAATAATACAGTACATTTATGGAAGAGTCAAACGGCATTTTGACGGAATTTTGAGGTTGATCTGAGATGGCGGCTATTGCGGGGCAGTCGAGTGTTGATCCGGCGGGTACTGATCGCCTGGAGGAACTCGGCATCGTTGGCGCGGGCGGCGGCGGCTTTCCCACGGCGGTGAAGTTCAAGTCGAGAGTTTCGCAGGTGATTATCAACGCCGCCGAGTGCGAGCCGCTGCTGCATAAGGACAAGGAACTGCTGCATCACCATCACGAGCCGATGCTGCGCGGCCTCAAAAAAGCCATGGAACTGGTCGGCGCCAGCGAAGGCGCCATCGGCATCAAGGAAAAATATCAGGACATTATTGAGGCCATGGAGCGCGCGGTGCCGCGTGGTGTGCGCGTGGTGGCCTTGCCGGATGTCTACCCAGCGGGCGATGAGTTCATTCTCGTCCACATGATTACAGGCCGCATCATTCCTCCCGGCGGATTGCCGAAGGATGTGGACACCGCCGTCGCCAATGTCGAAACGCTGATGAATATCGGCCTCGACCGTCCGGTGACGCACAAGTATCTGACCGTCGCCGGAGCGGTTGCGAATCCGGTCACGTTGCGGGTTCCGGTGGGCATCACCATCGGCGAGGTGATTGAAGCCGCGGGCGGAGCGACGGTGGATGACATCGGCGTGCTGCTGGGCGGCGTGATGATGGCGCGCCCTGCGGCCAATCTCGATGTGCCCGTGACCAAGACCACCGGCGGCATCATCGTGCTGCCTGCATCGCACAAGCTGATCGAGCGCCACAATGCGCCGATGATTCAGGTCAATCGCATCGGCCGCTCGGCCTGCGATCAGTGCCGCTTCTGCACGGAGTTTTGTCCGCGCTTTTTGCTCGGCCATCCCATTCAGCCGCATCGCGCCATGCAGTCGCTGGGCTTCGCTGCCGGAGCTGACGCGATGGTGGCCACGCTTTATTGTTGCGAGTGCAATCTCTGCTCGCTTTACGCCTGCCCGGAGGATCTCGATCCCAAAAATGTCTGTGTGCAGGCCAAGCCCCTGGCGCGCGAGCGAGACCTCACCTTCAAAGGCGACCCCGCTTCGATCACGCCACATCCGCTCGCCGATTATCGCCGCGTACCCATGCGCCGTCTGATTGCGCGGCTTGGCCTGGGTGAGTTCAACAATGTGGGTCCGCTGGTGGAGCACGCCTTCGCGCCCAGCAAGGTCAATATCCTGTTGAAGCAGCACGCCGGTGCGCCTGCCGTTCCCGTGGTCAAGTGCGGCGACCGCGTAAAGACAGGCGATCTGCTGGCCGCGACGGAAAAGGGAAAACTCGGCGCGCGCATTCACGCCAGCATCGACGGCGTGGTCACCGTGGGACGCGATGCGATTGTCATTGAAGCTTAGTCTGCAAAGGAGTACGTCGTGCCAGATATGAACGCAATCGGACTGATCGAGCTAACCAGCGTGGCCACCGGCCTCGCCGTAGAAGATGTCATGCTGAAGGCCGGCTCGGTTCAGCTTCTGATGGCCCGCAGCATCTGCTCGGGCAAATTCCTCATCGCCGTTGCCGGTGATACCACCTCGGTCGGAGCCGCGGTCGAGGCCGGCGCGGTGGCCGCAGGCGCATCGCTGATCGAGAAGCGGCACATTGCGCGCATTCATCCCTCGGTGCTCGGCGCCATCTCCAACGCCGTCGATATCGATCCCAAACAGTTGCGCTCCATCGGAGTTGTCGAGACCTTCTCCGCTGCCAGCATCATCGAGGTTGCCGACGCCGCCGTCAAATCCGCCAACGTGACGCTGCTGCGCATTCATCTCGCAATGGCGCTCGGCGGCAAGGGATTCGTGATGATGGCCGGCGATGTGGCCAGCGTGCAGGCAGCCGTTGCTGCTGGCTGCAAGGTTGCCGCCGAGGACGGAATGCTCGTGGGCCGCAGCGTTGTCGCCGCGCCTTCGGAAGAACTCTTCTGCGACTACATCTAAGCTGCAATTTCTACCGAGGAAAAAGTCTCTCATCCCACACCACCAGCTCCGGCGGCGTATGCCTGATGCGCGCAAACTCGGCGTGGGCGGGATTGAGCAGGATATTGTTTTCGCGGCCCTGCGTTACAAGAGACGGAACCACAAGAATGGCGCTGCGGGCTTCCGCCAGCCAACGGTCGCCAAAGTCGCGGCTGACGGCCTGATTGGGAGCATCCCAGCCGGGAAGATCGCGGGCCGCAAGCCTCTCCACCGCCAGTTCGCCGGGAATCTCGATTGCGATCACGGCTTGCGTGCGCGGCAGGCGGTTGAGGTTGGCGTGGACCAGCAGTTCCAGGATTGCGCCCGCATAGGTTTCAGCCGCATAAATCACACTGCGTCCCGGGCTGTTCCATCGGCCTCCGTGAAGGCGCGCGCCCGTGCCGTCGAGCAGAGGAAAGCGGGAGTCGCCGATACGGAACGAGCGCATGAATGGAGTCAGGCGGGAATGCCGTAAAAGAGGCGGTCGAGCAGTTCCTCGGCGCGGCGCGCTCCCAGCTCGGTCAGTGCGGCTTCGAGCGGCGGTCGGCCTTCCAGCTCGGGGTGCGGCTTGGTGAGCCATTCGCGGGCATCGTCGCGGTTCTCCCAGACATGCTCGGCGGCGGCAATCACTCGCGCCAGCCGCTCTGTGCGTTCGCTCTCCGCCGCGGTCAGCCGGCTCCGGCGCTTGTACGTGGCTTCGGGAACGACGCGATAGAGCAGCGCGCGCGCGTGTTGAGCCGAGGCGCATCCGCGCGTGAGCGTGAGCCGGAGCGCCCGCTTGGGAAGTCCGGTAACGACTGCGGCTTCCAGATCCTGTGCGGAGAGAACCCGACTGCCGAGAATCGCCACTCCCCCCATCACATCGGCAACGTGCCCTGGCTGCATCATAATGAACCTCTGGTATCAATATACCATAGAAGCGGTATCAATTGATACTTTTCCTACAGAATCCTCTCGAAGCCAAAACCAGCCTCGCGTAGCGCCTCGCTGATGGCGGCGATATGTGCCGCGCCGCGCGTCTCCAGCGTTACATCGATCACCGTTTCGCCCAAACTGACGCCGTAATAGGAGCGATTGTGGATGGTCTCGACGATGTTGGCGCGCTCGCGGGCCAGAACCTCTGTGAGTCCGAGCAGCGCTCCGGGCCGGTCCTGCAAGTGAACGCGAACGCGCAGCAGGCGTCCGTCCTTCACCAGGCCGCGCTCGATGATCTTAGCCAGCAGCGTCACGTCGATGTTGCCGCCTGAGACCAGCACCACGGTGCGGCGATTGCGCAGATCGGTCTTGGATTGAAGCAGAGCGGCCAGCGCCGCCGCGCCAGCGCCCTCGGCCAGCGTCTTCTCGTGCTCCAGCAGCATCAGAATCGCGCTGGCGATCTCTTCGTCATCCACCGTAACGATCTCGTCCACGTAGCGCGAGACCAGCGGCAGAGTCAGATCGCCGGCACGGCGCACGGCAATGCCGTCGGCGATGGTGGCCTCGGCGCTGATCGTTACCGGAGCGCCAGCCTCGCGCGCGCGCATCATCGAGGGCAACTTCTCCGGCTCGACGCCGATCACGCGAATCTTCGGATTAGTCTCCTTGAGCGCGCAACCGATGCCGCCGATCAGTCCGCCGCCGCCGATGGGCACGACCACCGCTTCCAGATCCGGCACCTGTTCCAGCAGCTCCAGGCCGATTGTGCCCTGGCCGCTGATGACCTCCGCATCGTCGAAGGGATGAATGAAGACGCGTTGCTCCTCGCGGCAGCGGCGCAGCGCCTCTTCGCAGGCCTCCTCATAATGAGCGCCGTGCAGCACGACCTCAGCCCCAAAGCCGCGCGTGGCAGCGACTTTGATCTGCGGCGTGGCCAGCGGCATCACGATTTGCGCGCGAATGCCGAGCGCTGCCGCGTGAAATGCGACGCCCTGCGCGTGGTTGCCGGCGCTGGCTGTGACTACGCCCCGCTGCCGCTCAGCCTCGTTCAGCGTGAGCAGCTTGTTCAGCGCGCCCCGCTCCTTGAAGGCTCCAGTGCGTTGCAGGTTTTCCAACTTTAGATGCAGCGGCAGGCCGACCAGCTCGGAGAGGTCGCTGGAGAGCTGGCAGGGCGAAACATAGATCGACTCGCCGATGCGCGCGCGCGCCGCCTGGATGCTGCCGAGAGTGACGGATTCCAAAATCTTCCTCCTGGAACTGCATGAGTAGAGCAGAGATGCGCAGTGTGCGTCAAGAATGCGGAACTCGTTGTGACAGCATACGGGTATGGTGACTGTAGTGCGGCTGAATAGTTACTGTCGAGTTGCCGTGGCCGAAGAATATCTCCCTGAACATGAATATTCCATACGATAAGGCATAGAATCACGTGTTCTCCACGTTTTTCCATAGAGAGATCAGAGATCGCAGATGATTTGCAAGAAATGTCAGAGCCGTCGAATGCGCCGGATTGCCAGGGAAGGTTTTCTCCGCAAGCGACTGGCGCCCGTCTTCGGTTACTTTCCCTGGCGATGCTCGGTTTGCAGAACTGAGCAACTGTGCAGAGCGCGGGGAAAAAAGAGAACTTCGCCGGAGGCGGGCAATACGCGCGGGCAAGAAAGCCGCCAAACAGTAAGTCAATAACGCCGGCGGCTGGTTTTGCTGCGCTGTCTCAGATCAAAATCTGTCCAGAATCGGCAAAATTAGGTTAGACTGGCTTGAGTAGACTCGTCAGGTTTCAGACCGGTGCACGCGCGGTAATTTGCTACATTGAAGGTGAAAGATGAACTCCAGTAACTCACATACAAACAAGAGGAATTCACTCGCGCGTCTCTGCGCGGCATTTGCAGGATTTGCGGCGCTCGCATGGTTTCTGCTGCGCGTCATTCCCAAACCCAGCCGTGCGGCTTATCCCTGTCAGCGGGTTGCCTTTCCTGTCGCCAGCGCATTCGTCCTCTGGCTCTGCGCATCGGCAGCGGGCCTCTTTTCGCTGGCGGCTTTGCGCCAGCTGATGCACCGCTACAAGTGGGCGGCCATCAGTATCTGCGCGCTCGCCGCCATTGGCGGCAGCCTGTGGCTGATGCACTCCCGCGCCGCCGCCGCCGCTTCGATTGCCACCCATTACGACTTCCAGCCCGCGCAGCGCAACGTTCCTCTGGGCGTCGCGCGCGGAGTTTATCCGGGGCGCGTCGTCTGGGCGCGCGATCCCAAGGCCGCGCACTGGAGCGGCGACCTCCACTCCAAAACCGATTTCTGGTGGCTGGACAAGAACAACGATCAGGAGCGCGTGGACGCGATGCTCTCCACCACTCTGCGCAAGCTCACCGGCGCGGCCACGGACGACGAGGCCTGGAAGACGATCTTCACTTACTACAACAGCCATTCTCGCGGGCTGAAGAAGACCGGCTACAAAGCGGGCGAGATTGTCGCCGTCAAGATCAACCTCAACAACAGCACCAAACCAGAAGGTCCGGGCAATCTGCTCGATCTCTCTCCGCAAATGGCGCTGGCCATGGTGCGGCAGCTCGTAAACCACGCTCATGTCCCGCCCTCCAACATCGTCGTCTACGATGTTCGCCGCTATATCTATCCCGGAATGCTCAACAAAATCTGGGGCGAGTACAAGGATGTCCGCTTTGTGCAGTGGCTGGGGCCTCAACCCTCCCAGCCGAAGAATCCTGGCTACGGCGACTACCACGGCCTGGAAGGCTCAAACTGGGTTGAGGGCGTGAGCTACTCCGCCAATGCCTATAAGGACGCCAAGTTCATCCCGCAGCAGATCATGGATGCGACCTACATCGTCAATCTGGCTCTGCTCAAGGCTCACTCCTACCCCTATTCTGGGGCTACCGAGGGCGGCGACGACGGCCAGACTGCCCTCACCATGACCGGCAAGAATCACTTCGGTTCGATCAAGGGAACGCCCGAACTGCACCCCGCGATCAATACTGATCAGAAAGGCACGCCGCACGCCTACTCGCCCATCGTCGATCTATCGGCCTCGCCAAACCTCGGAGGAAAGACGATTCTGTACGTTCTCGACGGCCTCTACTGCGGACGCCGCTGGCAGACCTTCCCTGTGCATTTTCCGAATGCGCCCTTCAACAACCGCGTTGAGCCGTACGCCAATACCGACTGGCCCTCCAGCGTTCTGGCTTCGCTCGACGGCGTAGCGCTGGATTCGGTCGGCCTGGATATTCTTCTCTCGCAGACGAAGAACAACATCGGCTCCGACGGGCACCCCCGCATCGCGATCCGCGAAAACGCCGACGATTATCTTGAGGAAGAGGCGCTGGCCGATCATCCGCCTTCGGGCACGGCCTACATTCAGAACGGCAAGCCGGTAGCCAGCCTCGGCGTCACCGAGCACTGGGACAGCGACCAGAGCCGCCAGTACTCGCGCAACAAGGACAAGAAGAACGGCAAAGGCATTGAGCTGATTTATCTGCCTATGCAATAAGTTTCGCGGCGATTCAAAACGAAAAGCCTCCGGTCTGCCGGGGGCTTTCTTTCGGCCTTACACCAGCGTTGGCATCCCGCCCAGCGCCCGCGCTTCGGCAACCACGGCGTCGAGATGCGAGAGAACTTCGTCCGCGGTCATCGTATAGATTTCCCGCTGAGCGTCGTAGCCTTCCTCGATCAACTGCTTCAGGAACCGGCCCGCGATCTGGGCCGCAAGCTGGTCGGTAATCACCTTTCCCGTCAGCGCTTTTTGCCGTCCCCAGGCCTCGAGTGGCAGGGCAATCCACATCGGCCTTCCATTCACATCGAAGCGCACATCGACGGCGTCGGCGTGCCGTGTGGCGATAGCCACCAGTGTGCCCTTCCAGCGGCAATGAAGCTCTTCGCCGCTCCAGCGATCCTTTACGCAAAAATCTTCATACATATTCCTAGCCTATCGCCCCGCCCACATCGCTGCAAGCGCGCTCCGGCCTAGTCCGCGATCCACCCGCCAATGATTCATAGGAATCAACATCTTACACGCCACGAAAACTGCATGAAGACTCCCGCTAATTTTCCACTCAATTCATCTTTCACTCTGCCGATGAATGGAGCAGAGGAAGCAAGCCGCCATGATTATCTCGATTCCAATCTCAGACACTGTCGTTCGCGCCGCTCAAGAGCACAATATGACACTCGAAGAATTTGTGGACACGCTCATCGATAAGGGCATGGAAAAGATGACTGGGCGGCCGATGGTGATGAGCGCCATTGACCGGATTCGCGCGCTGCGCACTGAGGTAGTCACACCAAAATGATGAGTTGCCAAGCAAGGCTGGTGGACGCTTCTATCAGCGCGCTGATAGACTGATGGGGTTGCATTCGCAGCGTCAGCTCCAGAGCGGAGCCGTCTGCAAGCCTGAAGAAGAAGGACTCAAAGAGACCCCGTGGATACAAAAACCCGTCATGCCCTGAAAAAGGATAGTTTTGTCCAAGCCACCGCGACCAGCATGAGTTGGCTGAGCGGTCATCGTTCCGGCGTTCTGCGCTGGGTCATCGCTGCTGTCGTGGTTCTTGCGGTATGCGTGGCCGCTGCAAGTTATTGGAGTTGGTGCTCGAACAAGGCCGACGTCGCGCTGGGCGCGGCGATGGACGCTTATACCGCGCCACTGGCTCAACCCGGCGCGCCAGTGCTCAAAGGGTCGTACGCAACTGCCAATGATCGCGCCAAGGCCGCCAATCAACTTTTTGCCGCTGTGGCCAAGCAATATGGCTGGCTGACTGAAGGCGCCGAGGCTCACTACTTTGCCGGCGTCACCGATGAGGAGTTGGGGCAGAACGACCAGGCCGAGACAGAGTTGAAGGCTGCGGCCGGCTCCAGGGACCGCAACGTGTCGAATCTGGCTAAGTTGGCGCAGGCTGGGCTTTATCACCAGACAAACCGCGACGCTCAGGCGATTGAGCTCTACCAGGCGCTGGCCGCCAAGCCGTCCGAGACGGTCTCAAAGGCCGTGGCGCAGCTTAATCTGGCCGACCTGTATGTTGCCGAAGGCAAGCAGGATCAGGCGCGCGTGTTGTGGGCTGCTGTGAAGGACGCTGACAAGGATGGCACCGCCGGAGAGATTGCTACGCATAAGCTAGGCAAGTAGTAGGCCAGCTCGACTGACCGGATGACCGAATGGATTAACCCGAAGGACTCGCGGTGCGATTGGCGCTGCGAGTCCTTTCTTTTTTCGAGCACTTTCCCCGTCGCTTGCGTCTGGTGGACTATGAGCGCGGGTCAGGCGGTATTCTCAGGTTGGATGGTGATCGCAGACAAGACTGTGCAGGATGAGGCTCGCATACAGGCGGAGGAGGCTGCGCTCGAGGCGCTGGTGAGCCAGTATTCGGGCACGCTCTATCGCGTGGCTTACTCGGTTCTGCGCAACGCGGCTGACGCTGAGGACGCAGTGCAAGAGGCGTTCGTGCGCGTGCTGCGCCATCGCGAGAAGCTTGCCGAGGTGCGCGACCAGCGCGTTTGGCTGATCCGCATTGTGTGGAATGTGGTACTGGACCGCAAGCGCCGCATGAAGACAAAGCCGGAGACGGACGACGTGGCCGAGCTGGCGCGTGTGCTGCCCGCTGAGGGCTTGAGCGCCGACGAGCGCGCCACCGCCGCCCAGCATCACGCTCACGTGCTGGCCTGCGTGGAGCAGTTGCCCGCCAAGGAGCGCCAGGTAATGATGCTCTCGGCCTTCGAGGAGTTGACCAGCGTCGAGATCGCAGCGGTCGTCGGCATCACCGAGTCCAGCGTACGTTCGCGGCTCTTCCGCGCGCGCAACCTGATGTCCGCTTTGCTGGACCACACAAGGAGTTTGCGATGAAAACAGAGATTAGAGATCAGAGATCAGAAACGCCGACTCCGGCGGAGCAAACGCTGCGGCTGATTGCGCGCCTCTCCGCGCCGCAAGGGCTTGAAGAGCGCGTGCAGGCTGGGTTGCGCGCCGCGGCAAGGACGTATTCGCCAAAAGCGTGCGTACTTCGCTGGCTTGCGGCGTTCGAATTGAATTACGAATGGCTGCGGAGTCCGCTGCTGCGCGCTGTGGCGGCGGCGGCGATTGCCGCAGTGGTGATCGTCGGCGGCTGGAGCGTCTCTGCGCGCTTTCATCCGGCGCAGTCCGTTTCTGTTCAACCGCGCGGAGCTTCACAAGGTGGCTTCTCCAGCGCTGGAGCAAAGCGCACGCCACAGACGCTGAACGGACCAATCCTCGAAGTTCCAACTCTCGCGCATCCGACGGCGGCTGCGCCTGTAGAGAGCAAGCCTGCCGCAAACCCGCACACAAAGACTTCAGCTCGACATGGCAAGCCATCACCGGCAAAGAATTCCATCGCTCCAACCTCGGCTGAAGCTCCGTCTACCCGCTGAACGATCCTTTGTCTCGCTCCAATATTTTTTCAGAAATTATGACGCATCGGAATTCCTTTCCGCTTGCTATCATCGACTCAGGTTCTCGGTAAATTTCGATCCGGGTTCGCTGGCTGAGGAACGACCTATTGAATTCCGCTACTCATGCTGTGGTTTCTGAAAAGCGCCCCACACACGGCCCAGCGCATCTGCGCGCGCCTGCCGCGGGCGCGACTGCCACGCTGATCAACGACCTGCGCGAGCTTTTCAAGGTCAAGGTAGTCGGACTCGTGCTGGTGACCGGCTGGGGCGGATTCTATCTTGGCTCCATGCGTTCGGGCATTACCAGTATGCAGAGCGGCCTGCTCAATACGCTCGTCGGCATCGGACTGGTCTCTGCCGGAGCCGGAGCGCTGAATGAGGCTCTGGAGCGCCGGATCGACGCGCTGATGAAGCGCACCGCCGACCGTCCGATGGCAGCCGGACGCTTCTCGCTGACGCAGGGCGTCGTGGCCGGCCTGGCCGCGCTGGCGCTGGGTGCAGGTTGGCTCGCGCTGACCACCAACCTGCTCACCGTGGCTCTGGCGCTGCTGACGGCCTTTACTTATGTGGCGATTTACACGCCGCTCAAGCGCTTCACGGCGCTAGCTACATTTATCGGCGCATTCCCCGGCGCAATGGGTCCGATGCTGGGCTGGACGGCGGCGCGCGGGCAGATCGAGTGGCCGGCCGTGGCCCTCTTCGCGATCCTCTTTGTCTGGCAGTTCCCTCACTTCATGTCGATTGCGTGGCTCTATCGCGACGATTACGCGCGCGCCGGGATCAAAATGCTGCCCGTCGTTCAGCCTGACGGATGGTCGACCGTGGCCGAGGCGCTTGTTTTTGCTGTGGCGATGATTCCCGTCAGCCTCGCGCCCTGGCTGTTGGGAATGACCAGAATAACGTATGCGGCGCTGGCGGCAGCGCTGGGGCTGCTTTACCTCGCTTACACCGTTCGCTTCGCTCGCATTCTGCGCGTAACGGACGAGGACGAAAGCCGACGTCTTGCTCGCGATCTGCTCAAGGTCAGCGTGCTGTATCTGCCGCTGCTCTTTACCGCGTTGATGCTCTGCGCGAAGGCGAGAACGTAGATCGCTGGAGTAATCTGTTTGTTTGGAGGAGATTGTGCTCGACATTCACTTACCGCACGGAAAGCTGCTCGGCATCAAGGAATTCTTTCTTCATCTCTTCACGATTACCATTGGTTTGCTCATCGCTCTGAGCCTGGAGGGTTGGGTAGAGTATCGGCATCATCAGCACATAGCCCACGAGGCTGAAGACAGCTTGCGCGCCGAGATTGCCAATAACACGCACGAAGTAGTCCGGCAACGCCAGATGATCAAGGATAGCCAGAAGAAACTGGAAGATGATCAGAAGGTGTTGGCGGAGTGGCGGGCACATCCCCACGCCAAAGGCCACCTCGATTTAACGATCGGTTTTGGAGGCTTTGACGATATGGCTTGGAAGAATGCTCAGAACACGGGCGCCATTGCCTATATGCCCTATAAGGAGGCCCAGAACTTCTCAGATATTTACATTTTACAGGACATATATTTCAAGTCTGGAATGAATAGTCTCAGCGATCTTGGCAATGCGTCTTCGCTCGGTATCTCAGCTCCCAAAGATTGGACTCCAACTCCCGCACAGATTGACATGGAGACTGATCGCATTGGCAAGGTCCAGTTTGACCTTATGATTTTAAGTGGAGTGATTGACAACTTGGACAAGGAATACAAAAAATTCGAGGCCGAGCACAAATAGAGTTGAGGAAGCCATGACGACCGCAGTTTCATCCTCGAAGACCGGCCCAGCCATCGCTGCGATTCTTGCCATCAGCGCGGCGGCCACGGCCTTTCTCTTCTGGCTGATCTATGTACATCCAGCAGCGGCGGCGAGTGCGCAGTACGCATTTTTGCCTGCGCTCAATGCTTTGCTGAATGGCTTGAGTGCTATTACGCTGCTGATTGGCTATACGTTCGTCCGGGCAAAACGCATTGCGGCGCATCGCGCTGCGATGATCACGGCCTTCGTTTTCTCCTCACTCTTTCTTGTCAGCTACATTCTGCATCACGCGCTGCACGGCGATGTTCGCTATCCAACGCACGCGACGCTGCGCATGGTCTATCTGCCGCTGCTCACCAGCCATATAATTCTCGCCATCGTAGCGCTGCCGATGATTCTGGTGACGTTTTTCTTTTCGCTCACCGGGCGCATTCCGCAGCATCGCAAGATTGCGCACTGGACGCTGCCGCTGTGGCTTTACGTTTCGATTACTGGCGTCGTGACCTGGGCGATGCTGCGCTTGGCGCGGTGAAGCAGGGAATAGGGAATAGGGAACACGCAAAGCTGGGTGCCCCACCCTCGCCGCGTTCTTGTTTTTGCGGCTAGGGTGGGAACCACAAACCTCAACCACTACACTGACGAGAGAAACCATCATGCATACCAATCCGAGCCCACGCAACGACGGCACACGGCAACTGCTGCAGTGGGGCGCGTCGATGCTGGGAGCGGGCCTCGTAGCTGTTCTGTTGCTGGAGACTCTGTTAGGAGGCTTTTCGCCGACCGGTGCCAGCACCAACGCCGGTTGGTTCGCGCTGATCGTCGCGCTGATGTGCATTCCCTTTGGCAGCCTGCTGACGGCGCTGGGTGCGGCCAAGGCTCTGCGCAATCGCGCCGGCTCCAAAGGCTGATGGTCTGCTCTTCATTTTGGTCAGCGGAAGCAGGCAGAAAAGAGCGCCCATAACAAAGGCCGCGTGAAAAAGCCCGCTGGGTTCGTCGAATAATTGCTGCCTGACACGCAGAGGCAGCGCACTTGTAAACATTGGTTGAAGTGGCTCACGGTGGTCGATGTAGCGCAGGCCCAAAGCGACTCATCTATACAGGTTGCGAGCTTGCATTCTCTCAATATTTATTACTCATTTACCCAACCTTCATCTTTGCCTGCAATCGTAAAAACAACACAACTGTGACAACGGGAAAATCACCCTTAGCGAGGATAGGGGTTCTTTCCGAGCGGAAGTGTGTCAAGAGATTGTTCCATGCGATCACTGAATTACCCTTTTGCGTATGTAATTTCGTTGTTTTCAGTTGCAGACCCGGTCTCAATCAAACGCCGGTCACCGGCTCCAAACAGTCTCCATTCAGTTGTCCATCCAGTTGCAGCCAACCCTCGACACAAAGGAGAGAAAGATGAAGAGCGCAGTGAAACTACTTCCCCGAATGTTCTTGTTTTGCCTACTAGCGGTTTGTGGCATGATGATTTCCGCAAAAATCGTCGCGCAATCAACATACGGAACCATTGTCGGAAGAGTAACCGACGCGAAAGGAGACGCGGTCCCTGGCGCGAAGGTAGAGGCACAGAATCAGGCTACGGGAGACACTCGCAGCGGTGTCACGGACAATATCGGCGAATACCGGTTTCAGAATATCAATCCCGGCCAATACACAATCACAGCTACGGCGGCTGCGTTCGGCGAAACTCAAGATAAAGACGTGATCGTACTCGCCCGCGAGACCTCACGCTCAGATATTCGCCTGGAGGTAAAGAGCGCGCAACAAACTGTGATCGTCGAAGGCGGGCAGGAGGTGGTCAGTGAAGACATCACACAGTCCTCGTCACTCTCCGGAATCGAGATCGAGTCGCTTGCCTTGAACTTTCGCGCCACCAACGCGCCCAGCCCCATTGGAACCGCGGTGCTGACGCCGACCGTCTCCCAGGATACCGGCGGAAACCTGACCTTTGCCGGACAGGTGCCGACCGCGACCAGCTTCTCTCTGGACGGCATTAGTGTTCAAATGACGCGCTTCGGCGGTCCTACCAAGGATCTCTTCCCTTCCGTAGAAGCGATTGATGAGTTTCGCGTCAACGCCGCCGGTAATAGCGCAGAGTACGCACAGGCGACCGACCTGACCGTCACCACCAAGAGCGGCTCCAACAAATATCACGCCACCGGTTTCTGGTTTGCGCAGCGCAAGGGTTGGAATTCGAATGACTTGATCGAGCATTACAATCCGAATGGGAATGCGAACACCTTTGGCCTATCGGCAAGCGGACCCATCTGGAAAGACAAGACCTTTTTTTACTTCGATTACGAAGGCGTGCGTTTGGCCAATAATACTGGGCTGATTGAGCAGACCATCCCCGCCGCATGGGCGAATGGCAATTTCAGCGGAGTTGTCCCACCCAAAGGAGTTGCCCCTCTTACTCTGGTTCAACCTGGATCGATTACTACCGCAAATCCAAATGGGACGCCATTCCCCTCCAACAACCTGGCGGGCCTTGGCATCGCCCCAAATAGCATTGCAGCCGTCGCCTTCAAGAATATCTTCCCCGCGCCGTCCGGCTCGTTTGCCTCAGACAATAGCATCGACGATGGAAACCCCAACTACCAGGCCATCTTCCCCGGTCAATACACTTCCAATACGTACGATGGACGTATCGATCAGGTACTCGGCCAGCATCATCGCATCTTTGGTCGCGTGACTAAAAAGAACATCAGCCAGACAGGCACAGACCCAAACGACACTATCTACAACCCGCTGATGGGCACCTTCAACACTGGCTCTGACCTGACCAACGTAGCCTTTTCTCATAACTGGATCATCAACTCCCATCTATTGAATGAGGCCCGCGGCGGCTGGTCGATTATGGACTTCGCCTACACATACCCGCAGGCGCTGCAAGGCGACTCGATCATCACCGCGATGCAGACTGCCGGCCTTCAAGCTCCCGCCAACATCACGCTCGGCCATCCCGTCAATGGCCTGGGCGGTGTGCCGGTTTTTTATACCGGCAACTTGATCGGAGGCCAAGGCACAGGCTCCAATCCTTACGCCGGACATCCGCGCCTGAATAACAACAGCGTGGTCGAGATCGGCGATATTCTGACTTGGAGCCGCAATCACATTACCGCTAAAATCGGAGGCTCCTTCCGTCGTGTCGGCTACCGGGACAACATCACCTTCCTCGAAGGCGATGAGTACGGCGACTACTATAATGACGGCGCCATTCCTTGCACCTCCGCGCAAGCCGCCACATACTTTGACGCCTGCTCCGTTGCCGAGCTTTACCTCGGCCTTCAGGACGGCACTTCGCTGGCGCAGAATGGCCCCGACGGCAAGCCCTATAGCCATCACTTCGACGGCTTCGGCCAATTCGAGTGGAAGCTGAACCAGCGCCTCACAGTTAACTTGGGCCTGCGTTATGAGGTGAACACTCCCTTTGTTGACGAGACTAACCAACTCGGCAACTTTGATACAGATATTCCGCATGGCGAGTTGATTGTGAATCCCAACGAGAAGATCAGCTCCGCTTGGGCGCAGGCTGTGGGAGATATTCCCGGTACCGGAGGCGGTCTGCCGATCGTCGGCACGGCTACCGGCATCTCCGGCATTCCCTTCGCATACGCAAACTCAGTTGGCCTTCCTGCCGGTCTCCGTTTTCTGGACACCAACAATGTTCAGCCTCGTGCAGGCGTAATCTGGAAGCCACTAGCCAATCACGATATGGTTATCAAAGCCTCCGGCGGTCTCTATTCTGTCCCCGTCCTGGGCGCGGTTCTCTACTCACTGCTGGGCGTGGATACCAGCAACTTCGGTTCCTATAATCCCGGTCCGCTGGCAACCGTCTTCGCTGGCACCGGTTCGGCGGGTGCCTTTCCAGGCTATCGTCGCGCCAACCAGTGGGACTTGAAAGATCCTAGCGTAGGTCAATGGACTCTGAGCGCCGAGCAGAATATAGGTTTCCGCACTGACCTGAAGTTGACCTATACCGGTTCTCACACGTGGAATCTGATCTACAGCCCGGATCTGAACCAAGTGGTTCCCAACACAACCGGTTATGCCAATCTGACTGCAACCCCAACGCTGCGCGAAGAGAACCTGAAGTTTCCCAACTTCCGCGAGGTGCTTACCCGCGCCAACGGACCCTGGGATAACTACGATGCATTCACCGTCGAAGCAATTCGCCGTTTTGCCAAGGGCATCAGCTTCACCAACGCATACACCTTCACCAGCAACAACACCAACGCTCTCGGAACCGCACCCAACTCCGCGATTGCCACCGGCGGACAAGGCGACAACGGCGGCAACGTCAACAACGCATTCGACATCAAGTCCGACTACGGCCATGCCTTCTATGATCCGCGGAACAAGATGGTAACGACCTTCGTCTACAGCCTGCCCTTCGGTCGCGGCCAGCAGTTCTTCGGCTCGGTCAACCAACTCACAGACCGGCTGATCGGCGGCTGGAGCGTCACCGGCATCAACCTCTACCACTCCGGCTTCTGGCTCACGCCCTATTATCCGAGCGGCGCTTACGATGCATCTGGCACCAAACCCAGCAACCGTTCGGTCTCGCAACAGCGGCCGGATCTGGTCGCAGGCGTCAGCTCCACATCCAGTCAGCGCCTGCCGGGGCAACTGTTTTATGCGAATGCCTTTGCTTTTCCCTGCGCCGGCAACGCGAACGGCGCAAGCTCAGCCTGCAACACTGCGCCCTCGACGCCCATCGGCCGCTTCGGCAATGCCGGAGTCGGAATCCTCGAGGGTCCGAGCACCGAAACCTTCTCGATGTCGATGGGCAAAAATCTGCCCTTGGCCAAGAGACTGACTCTGCGCTATGAGGTTCAGGTCTCCAACCTCTTCAACTTTGTCAACGGCAACATTCCCAACATGAACATAACCAGCGGGAAATCCTTTGCCACTGTTACTTCCAGTCAGACCGGTTCTCAGGCAGGACCGCGCACAATTCAAATGTCCCTCCGCTTGTCCTACTAGGTCGAGCGATCTACTGCGCGGGGGCACTCAAACTGTGAGTGCTTCCGCGCGTTTTACAACACGTGCGTCGTGATGATTTCCAAACTTGTTTAACAAATTCAGGGAGAAGTAATTGAAACTTTTGAATTCCTCGATTCCCACGCAGACTGTTCATGCCGGCCGCTTGAAGGCGCTCGTTCTCGATTGGGCCGGAACTACGGTTGACTTCGGCAGCCTAGCACCGGCGCGCACCATGCAAAAATTATTTGCGCGGCGCAAAATCGCTCTCTCCGAGCAGGAGTCCCGGCAACACATGGGCCTGCCCAAGAAGGAACATATCCGCGGCATTCTTTCCATCCCCAAAGTGCGCGACACATGGCAACAGCTTCATAGCCGCATTCCCGGTGATAGCGATGTGGAAGAAATCTATGCCGAATTTATTCCGCTGCAATTCTCCTGTCTCGCTGAATATTCATCTGTAATTCCCGGCGTCGCCAAAGCCGTGGAGAGCTTTCGTGAGCGCGGTTTGAAGATTGGATCGACTACCGGGTACACGCGAGCGATGCTCGATCTTCTCGTGGATAAATGCGCCGCCGAAGGCTACAAGCCGGATTGCAGCCTGACGCCGGAAGAAGTCGGCGCGGGCCGGCCTCATCCCTTCATGATCTATGAGTGCGTGGTGCGCTTGCAGGTCTATCCGCTCGCGGCCATCGCCAAGATTGGCGACACTCCCGCTGATATTCACGAAGGCTTGAATGCCGGAGCATGGTCCATCGGTGTTGCAGGAACCGGCAACAGCATCGGCCTCGCGCACGATGAGTTTTACGCGCTCCCTGAGGCCAAAAGAAACTCCATGCTGACCACTGCGCGCGCTGAATTGAAGAAAGCCGGAGCGCATTATGTTGTCGATTCTCTCGCCGATGTGCGCGATGTCTTGGATGAGATTGATGCTCGCCTGAAAAAGGCCGCAGGATCAGCGAAATGAGTAATGCCGTGTTGATTGCTCCAGAGTCTTCGCCACATACAGCTGCGGGGCTGCAATCCCGCCAGGTGTGGACGGTGGCTCTGCTCTTTGCCGGCTACGCGGCTTACTATTTCTGCCGCTCCGATCTCTCCGTCGCCATGCCGCTGTTGATTGAAGACCTTCATCGCCACGGCATGGCATCGAGTGACGCAATTATTCGCATGGGACAACTCGCCTCCTTCGGCGTTCTTGCCTATGCAATCGGAAAATTATG
Source organism: uncultured Occallatibacter sp. (assembly GCA_964408275.1). Lineage (GTDB taxonomy): Bacteria > Acidobacteriota > Terriglobia > Terriglobales > Acidobacteriaceae > Telmatobacter. The sequence continues at coordinate 57,468 of CAYOYX010000004.1, read as the reverse complement.
CCTGACCGGATTCGCAGACATCAGCGGCGGGCGGCGCTGCTTTACGCTGGGACTCGGCGGAGCCATTCTCTTCACGCTGCTCTTCGCATCCACTGGCTTCCTGCCCATCTTCACCATCGCCTGGATCGGCAACCGGCTCTCGCAATCGATCGGCTGGTCAGGCCTGCTCAAAGTCTGCTCTAAGTGGTTCGGTTACTCTTCATACGGAACCGTCGTCGGAATTCTCTGCGTGAGTTATTTAGTCGGCGACGCCGCCGCGCGTCAAAGCATGGGCCTGCTCATTCAGCATGGATGCGGCTGGCGAACCATCTTCTGCTTTGCCGCCGCAGTCGCGGGTGTGATCTTGATTGCAAATCTGCTCTTCCTGCGCGAATCGCGAATGGAACTCGGCTACTCCGAGCCGCTCGCGAATCCCTTGAATCTCTTCGCCGGCACACACGCCGAAGCAAGAACAGTCTGGCAGGTGCTGAAGCCGCTGCTGATGAGCCGCACCTTTGCTCTCGTCTGCCTTCTCTCTCTCGGATGCACTTTGCTGCGCGAGACCTTTAATCTCTGGACCACGGTCTACCTCCACGATTTCTTTGCATACAGCGCCAGTCGCGCCGCCGGCGCGAGCGCCATCTTCCCCGCTCTGGGCGCGGTTTCCGTGCTTCTCACCGGATGGATCAGCGACCGCCTCGGACCGAGCGGCCGCGCCATGATTATGTTCTATTGCCTCACCGCAACCATCGCGCCGCTGCTCGTGCTCGCCTCGCTTCGCTCCGGCTCCGCCACCATTTGGCCTGAGGCATACATCGGAGCCGTCGCGCTTTTTCTGCTCGGTCCTTACGCTTACCTCTCGGGAGCATTTGCATTGGACCTTGGCGGCAGCAAGGCCGGCGCGGCCTCCTCTGGATTGATCGATGGCGTCGGCTATCTGGGCGGCGTGGCGGCTGGTGACGGCATCGCACATCTTTCTGTAACTTTCGGCTGGCGCGGCGTCTTCATCACGCTCGCGGCGATCGCTGCCCTCTCGGCTCTGGCTGCCGGATATTTGTATCTGCATCAACGCAGCGCGCAAAAAACAATCACACGTATTGATGGAGTCAATCACGATGGCAAAAGATAAACTGCTCTTCACACCGGGTCCGCTCACCACCAGCGCAACGGTAAAGGCGGCCATGCAGCATGACTTTGGTTCGCGCGACCGCGCCTTTATTGAAACCGTGCGCGAGATTCGTCAGCGCCTGTTGGCACTCGGCGGAGCATCGTCGCCAAAGGACGGCGGCGAATACGAATGTGTCCTGATGCAGGGCAGCGGTACCTTCGCAATCGAATCCGTAATCTCCTCCGTAATTCCGCGCGACGGCAAGCTGCTGGTCTTGGTCAATGGAGCCTATGGCCGTCGCATCGCGCAGATGGCGCGCGTCCACGGAATCGAAACTGAAACATTGGTGACACCGGAAGATCGCAAGGTCTCTGCGCAAGCTCTCGCCGAGCGTCTGACCGCGCGCAAGATCACGCACGTTGCGGTAATTCACTGCGAAACTACAACCGGCATTATCAATCCCGTCGAAGAGATCGGCAAAGTCGTGCGCGATGCGGGCGCTGTCTATATCGTCGACGCGATGAGCAGCTTTGGCGCGATTCCCGTAGACCTCGCCAACGCTCACATCGATTTTCTTATCTCCTCTGCGAACAAGTGCATTGAAGGTGTCCCTGGCTTTGGATTCGTGCTGGCGCGGCGCAACCGGCTGCTTGAAGCCAAAGGTCAGGCGCGCACTTTGAGCCTTGATCTGCACGCGCAGTGGTCCGGTCTGGAGGCTGATGGCCAATTCCGCTTCACACCGCCGACTCATGCCTTGCTGGCCTTCTATCAGGCTCTGCTCGAACTGGATGCGGAGGGCGGAGTCGCAGGCCGCGCCGCGCGCTACCGCGAAAACCACGCCACACTCATGCTTGGCATCGAGAAACTCGGCATCAAGCCGTATCTAGCGCGCGAAGATCAAAGCTATATCATCTCCACCTTCCGCTATCCCGATAATCCCAACTTCAGCTTTACGGCGTTCTACGAAAAGCTAAGCCAGCTTGGTTTTGTCATCTATCCCGGCAAGCTGACAACCGAGCTGTGTTTTCGCATCGGAACCATCGGCCGCTTGCATCCCGCCGACATCGAAGCACTGCTCGCCGCCATCGAGTGCGTCTTCGAGGAAATGAGAATTGCAAAATAACGAACAAATCGCCACTCGGTACACTCGTTTTGCGGAGAACGAGGCTCGTGGCCGCTCTCCGCTCTATGAGGAGTTAGCGCTGGGCGTTGCTGGGAGTCCATCTGTACTTGCATTTCTTTCAGCGCTGCCACTCGAAAAGCAGCAACCCAACCTGCTCTTCGCGGCGGTTCGCCACGTTTGCGGCACTCCGAGGAACTGGGAGGAATTTTGCCTGTCACTTACTTCGAGATCCAACGAAATCCGAAATGTAATTTTGAAACGCCGCACGCAAACCAATGAACCGGCGCGATGCGCGACACTGCTGCCTTTGCTTGCTCTGCTTCCTCAGCCTTTAGCTTTGCTTGAAGTCGGCGCTGCCGCAGGTCTTTGTCTGTTCCCGGATTACTATTCCTATTGCTATAACGGAGTGGAAGTTGAAGCTGGTTCGAACGCCGGCGCAACGCCGCCCAGATTCTCCTGCGCAACGAATTCGCAAACGCCGATCCCGATTGCAAATGTTGAGATTGCATGGCGAATGGGCCTTGATCTCGAACCAGTCAGTTTGCAGGACGATGAACAGGTTGTATGGCTGGAGACATTAGTCTGGCCAGGAGAAGAGAACCGTCTTGCACTTTTGCGTCAGGCCATTCAAGTGGCGCGAATCGAACCGCCAGCGGTGTTGCGAGGTGACCTACGAATTGATATACACCGCCTTGCCATTCAAGCGCCAAAAAATGCGACGCTCGTTATCTTTCATAGCGCGGTTCTGGCTTACATTTCATCAGAGCAGGACCGATTGGAATTTACGAAGGCCGTTGCAGAGACCGGCGCTGTTTGGATTGCCAATGAATCTCCTCGCGTGATTCCCGGTATTACGGAGCAGATGTGCAAGCAAGTCTTCCCCAGCGAATTCCTGATTACTCAAGACGGCAAACCAATCGCTTGCAGTGATCCTCACGGTAGGTCTTTGCGCTGGTTGTAAAGTTTATATTCTCAATTTCTCTTCCGCATTTATGGCTATTGCGGTATCGCGGTTGCGCTCGAACAAAATGCGCAGTCCATCAAGTGTAAGAAGATCGTCGATAGCGGTGATATAGCGAGAGTCCGAGGCAATCAGACGCGCCAAACCGCCCGTTGCAATGACTCGCGGCTGCTGTCCTGGTTCGGTTCCAAACTCGGATAGAATGCGCTCGAGTATTCCATCCACCAGGCCAAGATAACCAAAGTAGAGACCGCTTTGCAGATGTTCGATAGTATTCGTGCCAATCACCTTGGCTGGCCGCTTGATCTCCACGCGAATCAGCCGCGCAGCACGCGAGAAGAGCGCATCGGCGCTGATGCCGAGGCCAGGAGCTATGGCGCCGCCGAGGTAGTCGCCGCGCGCCGAAACGACTTCAAACTTGGTTGCAGTGCCGAAGTTCACCACAATGCAGGGGCCGCCGTAGCGTTCAAATGCGGCGATGCAGTCCGCCAGCCGATCCGCGCCAAGTTCCGCGGGGTTATCGATCAACAGTGGCATACCAGTTTTGATGCCCGGCTCAACAAACATTGGCGTCAAATGGAAGTAGCTCTCGCAGAGCTGGCGCAGTGTGGCTTCTATCGGAGGTACTACCGAGGCGATAATGATCTCTCTCACCAAGTTCGGCGTCATGCCGTTCCGTTCGAAGAGATTCACGAAGAGCACGCCATACTCGTCCACCGTCTGCGCATGGTGCGTCGTCAAGCGCCAATGCGCCACGACTTCCGCTTTCTCTGCGTCGAGCCGGTAGAGGCCGAGCTTCGTATTCGTATTGCCGACATCGAGTGCAAGCAGCATAGTTGTTCAACTCATCATCGCAGGATTGAACGGATAAAGAAGAAAAGTCGCGCAGACCGGGTAATGATCGGAGGGATAGAGTCCGTCAATGGTATGCGCGATTGTTTCGGCGGTCAGAGTTTGCCCCGCATCACGATGCAGAATCCAGTCGAGTCTTCTTGCGCCTTTGAATAGGCCGAAGCCATGAAAAGTTCCCTCGGGACCAAATCTTTCATTGGCGCTGAGCCAGGCGTCGTCGAGTGATTCAGTCAGCAGTTTGTAGACCTCTCCGTCGACGGGCGCATTGAAGTCTCCAGTGAGAAATAGCGGTAGATGCTGTGGCAGCTCTTGTATCTTTCGCAAGAGCACATGAGTTGATTGACGGCGAGCTTCATCCGCATTGCGGCCATAAGGGAGATGCGTGTTGAGCGCGAGAATCTCATGCCCGGATGTTGCCCGCAACCTGCCCCAGGTGACCATGCGCGGGCGCGGAATCTCCCAGGCGCTGGAGCCGGGAATCTCAGGCGTCTCGGAAAACCAGGAATCGCCGCATTCGATGAGCGAGAGCTTGCGACGATCAAAAAAAATCTTGTTGTGTTTATCGCGATCGTCGCCGTAGCGCCCGCTGCCAAAGCAATCAAAGGCTGGAATCCTGTCGAGGATATATTCGGTTTGCTCGGCATGAATCTCCTGGCTTCCGAGCAGGCCCGGCCTGCTCCTCTGGATCGTATCAACCACCAGTTCCTTGCGTCGCTCCCAGGCTTGCGCGGGGTCTTTCACATCCATCTGCAGCACGTTAAACGACATCACGCGCAGAGTATCAATAGGATTCATCTTCCGACTTCCTCTAGCCGAACGGTAAACGAAGAGACTGGCCGAAAGATCAAACCAGCATGAAAATCAACCGTATGCAAGAGAATATTCTTCGTCTACGAACAATGCGCAGGATTATTCACTTACTCGCATGGCTCACGAACGGACTCTTTTCCGTTTTAGAGTGCGGATGGCTGGCTTGATGGTGCGCTTGATTCTTTCTGGAGTGGTATGCGGCTCCGGTTGGGCGACAATTACTTCAACCTCATGACGTTTGCTCAAGGCAGGATTGGATTTTTGGAGCAGATCTTCTCTCGCGCGCTGCATCTGCGTAAATACCCGGTCAAGAATCAACATCGCCTGCTCTCCCGCTTCGCCGGCAAAGCATTGCCGCAAGACCTCGCGCATTGGCGCCCAATCGGAAGAAAGCTTTTGCATGACAGCTTGCCCATGCGAGGTGAGAGAAAGCAGACGCACGCGTCCATCGCTTGGACAGGCCTTTCGCCGCAGTATTCCACGTTTTTCCAGCAAGGTCACCATCGCGGTAACGGTGTTGGGTTCGGCGAAGATCTCGTTCGTCACGTCAGTCTGGCGAATACCGGGATTTCTATGCACGGCGCGCATCAATGCATACTGATCGGTGGTCAGGCGATAAGGGCTGAAAATGACATCGCCACAGCGGCAAATGGAGAGAAAAGCCCTGCGTAGTCTGCGCACAGCATGCATCGAGCTTTCAGAAGAAGGTTGCACCGTGCGGGTTGCACGCGATGAAATCTGTTCTTCGATCAGAGACATTGGGTTCCGTTCGTTGCTCGACGGCCAGCCTTCGGCTGAAGAGTGTTGTGGAAAACCTCGTGTGTGAATCACCGTGCGGGGCCGAGCGTGGTTCCTAATCTTCCCCGTCACAGCCAGTGGCCGGTGAACTATCCGTATGTGTCGCCGCAAGTCTTTGCCGATACTGCATTTGCGCGTCAGAACTTACGGAGAACAAGCTCACAGGTACGAAGTATATCAGAAGATATGAGTGAATGGCTCGAACGATATCTTAATCATTCGTATACGAATATTTCATGAATCCGTTACTTTGCATCCAGGCTTGGCTGCGTAAACTGCGCTTGCATCAACCTGAAATTGTCCTCGTCAGCCGATGAGCATGGGCAAGTTCATTGTGATGAGCGGCTGTGTTCATCCAGTCTGTACGTTTATAGGTTTCAGAATCCACAAGCGAATCCGAGCGATCAAGGGATGACGAGGTCGAGCGGTCCGGCACAAACAAATGAAAAGGGGGCATATATGCGATTTTTCCTCAGCCAGATGCGAACTCACCTTTACATAGGTGTGTTCTTGTTGGTCTCGTGTTTCGGCACACAACTTTTTGCGCAGACTGCGGCAACCGTCAGCGGCCTGGTTCTCGATAAAAAAGGAGATGCGGTTCAGGGCGCGAACATTACTCTTCTCAGGCCATCCACGGATGAAAAGATGACCACGATCAGCGACAACAGCGGTATCTTCATTCTTCCGCCGGTGGCTCCGGGCCACTATGAGATTACAGTGACTGCTCAGGGATTTGAGACCTGGAAGGACACTGGCATGGTTCTTGAGATCGGCGAACAGAAGGAAGTGAAAGCAGTGCTTGCAGTCGGAAGCGAGAGTCAATCCGTCACAGTCACCGACGCGCCGCCCGAGTTGCAGGTTGAGAACGCCGACCGCAGCACGGTGCTCGAGCCCAGCTTTGTGCAGGATCTTCCACTCGATCCGCGCAATCCGCTGCAACTAATCGCTGCTACAGTTGGCGTGACGTATAACGACGCGGGAACCTCCGGCGGCAACACTACAACCGAGAGCACCACGAATCAGTTCCGCATCAACGGCGCCAAGTACGCAACGACCGATATGCTGATCGACGGCGGCGCGGACATGGTGGCCTATAACAGCCAGGCCGCCGGCATCCCCGGTGTCGATGCTACCAGCGAGTTTCGCGTAATGACCATCGCCCTGGCCCCCGAATATGGCTACACCAGCGGCGGCATTGTCAATATGGCGTTGAAATCAGGCACCAACACGGTTCACGGCGGTGCATGGGAGTACTTCCGCAATGAGCTGATGGACGCCAACGGCTACAACGCCAATGCCGCCAATGAAGCGCGACCCAACCTGCTAAGAAACCAGTTCGGCTTTCAGGTTGGCGGTCCCATCGTCATTCCCAAGCTCTATCACGGACGCGACAAGACCTTCTTTTACTTCTCTTATGAAGGACTGCGTGACACTTATGAGCCGGCGGGTGGTTACTCCGCGCTGGTGCCGACAACTGCGATGGTCCAGAATGGCGACTTCTCTGTTGCTACAAACACTGGAAGCTACCCAGCATCATCGTTAGTCAATATCTATGATCCGACAACTGTCAATACCACCACGGGCGCCAGTACTCAATTCACAGGCAACATCATTCCACAGAAAAGAATTGACCCCGTCGGTCAAAAACTGCTTTCAATGTATCCCGCCCCGACGCCCGGCTACCTTGCGCAGTCGGGCAACGCTTGGAACTACTTCTCTAACGCGACAGAGGGCGATACCGACAACAGCTTCGATCTGCGCATCGATCATCAACTCAACGCTAAGCAGAATATCTTCGGTCACTTCGATCGTTTCAGCAACTACATCAAGAATCCTGACGATTACGGTCCAACTGGTCTCGGCCATGAGCAGGAGCCAACCAACTCTGACGACCGCATCCCCGGCTATCATGCTCTGTTCAATCACACCTGGACAATCAAAAACGATATGATCTTCAACCAGCATGGATCGTGGGGCCACAGCGAATCGAACCGCGCCTCGGTGCTGCCCCTCTCGCCCAGCGGCGTCTTTGGCATTAACTCCTCGGCCGCACCGGGCAGAACCGATGGTTTTACTCCGCAGATCGAGGCGGTCTCCAACCAACTCAGCACCATCGGCAACTCCGAGCCGCTGGAGACCAACAAGTCATCGGTCTACCAGTACCAGGCAGACATCACCTGGCTCAAAGGCCGTCACACATTTAAGGCCGGTTACGATATGCGCCATTACTTCGTGCAGCACTGGGATCCGATCGGTCTGACGCTTACCGGCGGCACAGCCCTGACCTCTTCAAAAACCAACGGCTCGAGCGGCAGTTCCATCGCTGAGATTCTGCTCGGCTTTACGGCAATTGCCAGCGGTTATGCTCCTCTTGTGACTGAGCGCGATCAGACTTACTTCGGCTACGGCGAGGATACCTACAAGATGACCCACAAACTGACGCTCGTCTACGGCGTTCGCTATGGCGTCCAAAACAGTTGGAAGACAGATGGCAATATGCTGAACTATCTGGATCCCAACGTACCATCACCGATCGCGTTGGCCGCCGGCCTGCCGACCCTTGTGGGCGGTGTCGGAATCCCCGGCGTCAGCACTCCGCAGCGCAACCTGCAAACTGCCGGATTGATGCACATCGAGCCTCGCTTCGGCCTCTCTTACGCTGTAAATGAGAATACTGTGCTTCATTCCAGCTTCGGCATCTTCCGCTATCCGCAGGCCTCGGAAGCCTCCTACAGCGAGATGGCGGGATTTCTTCGTAATTCGACGGCCGCGAACACGCTGACCAACGCCAATAGCGTTGTTCAGGTTGCTCCCGGATCGAGCACCAGCTCACCTGGATACTACTCGTTGCATGATCCCTTCTACGGCGGCATCAATGACGCTCCGCCCGCTCCCTACGGCGACAATCCTTCGCCTCTGCCGGGAAATAACGTGGGCAGAGGTCCAGCCAGCATCAACCTCGGACAGACCGTCGAGGGCGATCTCCGCCAGCAGACTGGTCCCTACCAGGAGATCGCCTCTGCGGATATTCAGCGCTCCTTCAAGGGCCACTTTGTTGCCGCCCTCGGTTTCATCAGCAGTGAGGGCGTGCGCATGAGAAGCGGTGTCCAGATGAACCAGATCTCGGATAATGTTCTGGCGCAGTGCGCTTCGGGCGCTACTGTAGGTGGTGTTCCCGTGGCCGGCGACCCGACCGGAGCAACCTGTCCCGCGCTCACCACCACCGTCAACAATCCTTTCCTCAACGTGATTACCGATCCCACCTCCCCAAACAGCATCGCGACTGCACAGAAGGTGGGTAACGGTTATCTGGAAAAACCCTTTCCGCAGTTCAACAAGTTCGAGGCCATCGACGTAGGCTGGGGACACGGCAACTACCGCGCCATGCAGGCGACCCTCCAGCATCGTCAGGCCAACGGCCTTTCGCTGCTGATCGGCTACACCTACAGCAAGAACATCGACCAGACCGGCGATAGCAGCAGCACATTTGGCATTCAAGACAACGCCTGCCACAGTTGCGAACGCTCTGTCTCCGAGCAGAATATGACCCACAACTTCGTTGAGAACGCTATGTATGAGCTGCCCTTCGGCCACGGACGCAAGTTCCTCAACCAGGGAACTATCGCGTATATCGCCGGTGGATGGCAGATTGGCGATGCCTACAAGTACTACAGCGGCCTTCCGGTTCAGCTCTCTGAGTCAGCCAATGGCACGGCGTCTGCGATTATCGGCGCGGGTGTGTTGCGTCCCTCGATCGTTCCCGGCGTGAGCCTTGCGCCGACGGCCAGCAATCAGACCTTCAACCCAGCGGCTTTTAAGGCTACCCCGAATTACCAATTCGGAAATACGCCCCGGTATATGTCCAGTATTCACAACCCTGACTACCAGAACCTGGACGTATTTCTACAGAAGCAGACCAAGTTCTGGCATGATCGCGTGAGCGGCACCTTCCGCTTTGAAGCGCTCAATGCCTTGAATACAGTCGTCTTTGCCGCGCCAGGAGCAAATGTAGGCAAGTTCGGCTCCGCCCAAAACAATACCTTCGGCATCAAGTCAACCACCCAGACCAACCTGCCGCGCGAGTGCCAGTTGAGCGCGCGCTTCACCTTCTAGCCACAACCATCCAATCGCCGGCGGCTCTAACCAGGGCCGCCGGCATTCCATTGTTTCAGGGTTCCTCTTTGAAGTTAATTCGCGCCAAGGACAAACCATGCTCAGAGAACAGTTATTCAAGAATGCCAGAATCGTAACTCCCACCGAAGTAGTCGAGGGATCGGTGCTTCTGCGCGGCGATAAAATTGCGGCGATTGACACCGACCGCGTTGAGTCGTCGCGAGCCATCGACTTTGAAGGGGACTATCTGATTCCCGGTTTGATCGATGTTCACACCGACAATGTCGAGCGCCACTTGCGGCCGCGAAGAGACGCGGATTGGCCGGTGCTGGCTGCGCTGCTGGCGCACGACGCCGAGATGGCAGCCGTAGGCGTCACCACGATTCTCGATTCTCTTTACGTGGGCGGCAGAAATCTCGGTCCGCGCAATGCGGAGACGCTCCCTCTGACCATCTCCGCGCTCGAAGCCGGCAGAAAAAAGAATGTCTTCCGCGCGGATCACTTTCTGCATCTGCGCGCCGAGACTTCACGTGAGGAGATGCCGGAAAGATTTTCCACGGTTTATCCCGACCCCAATGTCTTGATGGTCTCGGTAATGGATCACACGCCGGGTCAGCGCCAGTTTGCCAACATCGAACGAGGCAGCGGCATGGGCGGAGGTCGCTTCGGCGGCAACCGGCGGGATCGCGGTGAAGGAGCGGTTGCTGTTGAAGAGCCTGTGATGACTGCCGAGGAGCGCCAGGAAAAGATCGCCGCGCCTAACCGCGCAAGGTTGATCTCCATGCTCGCCGGTCATCCTGTTGCTCTTGCCAGTCACGACGATGCTACTGTCGCGCATGTGGAGCAGGCATACTGCGAAGGAATCGGCATTGCGGAGTTTCCAACTTCCGTGATTGCCGCGCAGGCCGCGCGCGACAAGGGCATGAAGATTGTCGCCGGCTCGCCCAATCTGGTGATTGGCCGCTCGCTCACCGGCAATGTTTCGGTAGAGGAACTCGCGCGACTTAATTTGCTGGATGTTCTGGCCTCGGACTATGTGCCGTCCAGCTTGTTGCATGGCGCATTTCTTCTACACTACACGATTGGAATGCCGCTATCAGAGGCGATCAAGACGGTCACTCTGAATCCAGCGCGGCTGACCGGCCTCGACGACCGTGGCTGCATCGAAACAGGAAAGCGCGCGGACTTGGTGCGAGTGAGAGTGGAAGAAGGTCTTCCCGTTTCAGTTACAGTCTGGCGCGAGGGCAAGCGCGTTTGCTAACCGCTTGCACGAATTCTGTATAAAGCCTGCTCGACAAGTGCACATCATAATCAAGGACAATACAATGCCACAGGAACAGACGCTAAAGAATGCCAAAATTGTCACACCAAAGAGAATTATCGAGGGATCAGTCCATCTTCATAATGGCGTGATTACCGATATTCAACCCAGTACTGTCAATTCAGCGAAGGCTCTCGATCTTAAAGGAGACTATCTCATTCCTGGCCTTGTCGATCTGCACACCGACAATGTGGAGCGCCAGATTCGCCCGCGCAACAGCGTCGATTGGCCCGTGATGGCGGCCTTGCTGGCGCACGACTCCCACATGGTATCCGCAGGAATTACTACTATCTTCGATTCACTTTATGTGGGTTATATGGGCGTTGGTTCGCGTAACTTCGACACCCTCAAATCTACCATTTCCGATCTGGAGCTTTGTGTGCAGAGCAATATGTTTCGTGGCGATCACCTGCTGCATCTGCGCGCCGAGGTCTCGATGGAGGTGATGCTTGAGCAGTTCGTCTCGGTCTTCCCCGATCCGAGTGTTCGCATGGTCTCACTGATGGATCACACGCCAGGACAGCGTCAATGGCGTGATTTGGATAAATACGTCGCTATGGAAAAGAAGGATTTTCATCTCACCGAAGAAGAGATTAATACTTTTCTAAAGACTGCCAAAGAGCGTCATGAAAATGTTTCACCGGCAAATCGCGTCAAGGTGATTTCGATAGTGAAAGGTCATTCGGTCGTACTGGCCAGCCACGATGACACGACTGTCGAGGATGTTGAAGCGGCTCATGCCGAGGGCATCACCATCTCTGAATTTCCCACGACGATTGAAGCGGCAGAGACTGCGCGCGCCCGGGGAATGCATATTGTTGCCGGTTCGCCCAATGTTGTGCTGGGCCGCTCGCACTCCGGCAATGTCTCCGTCGAGGAACTTGCGCGGCGTGGTCTGTTGGATGCTCTGGCTTCGGACTATGTACCGTCCAGCTTATTGCATGGCGCCTTCCTGCTCACTGAAAAAATTGCGATGCCGCTGCACGAAGCCATTAACATGGTTACTCTAGCTCCCGCGCGGATGGCCGGATTGCACGACCGCGGAAGCATCGAAGTTGGTATGCGTGCCGACCTGGTGCGTGTGAAAGTTGCGCAAGGACTTCCGCTGCCAGTGACAGTTTGGCGCGAAGGAGTGCGCGTGTGATGAACGAACGCGCTGACGGCAAAAGGATTCATATTACAGGCGCATCGGGGAGCGGAGTTACTACGCTAGGCAGTGCGTTGAGTAGCGCTCTGGGCAGTGCGCAAATCGACGTAGACGATTATTTCTGGCTGCCCAGCGAATCTCCTTACACGATCAAGCGTTCGCGCGAGCAGCGATTGGCGCTATTGAACGAAGCCTTCGCACAAGCCTCCTCCACCGGTTGGGTACTCACCGGCTCCATCATGGTTTGGGGCGATTCGCTGATCCCGCTCTTCGATCTGACAATCTTTGTTTCAACTCCGACTGAGTTGCGGCTACAACGTCTTCGGAAGCGCGAAGCAGACCGCTTTGGCGCGGAAGCGATTGCTCCCGGTGGCTGGCGACACAAAGAGCACGAGTCGTTCATCGAGTGGGCCGCGGCGTATGACGAAGGGAATCGTGAGGAACGCAGCCGTCCGCGCCATGAGGCTTGGCTCGCGCAGCTTGTATGCCCAGTCTTGCGTTTGGATGGTTCTCTGCCTATTCCTTCTCTTGTTCAGCAAGTCATAAGCAAGCTGGGATAACTTGTAAAGTTATCCCAGCGTTCGCTATTGTTATGAGTACTTCTCCACAAACTCTTCCGCGCTCATTTTGCGCAAGTCTGGCAAAGCAACTTCAAGCTTCTCGCGCGGCCAATCCCACCATGCCAACTTGAGCAATCCCTCTTGCACCTTTTCAGGAAAACGATAGCGGATAAGTTTTGCCGGCACGCCGCCGACAATAGCGAACGGCGGCACGTCCTTCGATACAACCGCGCCTGCTCCAACGCCGGCTCCCGTGCCGATATTCACTCCGGGAAGAATTACCGCGCCGTGCCCGATCCACACATCGTTGCCGAGTGTGACGCGATGAGCCTTGCGCCAATCAAAGAACTCCTCGTCGTTTTCAACGGCAAAGCCATAAGACTCGCTGCGGTATGTAAAGTGATGCAATGCTGCGCGCCACATCGGATGGTTGCCGGGATTGATGCGGTTGCTGGCGGCAATGGAACAGAACTTGCCAATGTCCGCCCATACGATGCTGCAATTCTGGACGACGTAGGAGTAGTCGCCAAAGGTGGATTCTCCCATCGAGGTGTGTGGGCCAATTGAAGTGTAAGGTCCAAGCACGCATTGACGCACGCGAGCGGTTGGATCGATGCGAGGTTCCAGCCCAAGTGGCTGACGTCCTGGTCGGGCTTGATCCGCTGGTGGATCAGGCAGTGTTTCCATTGGTTCAACAGGTATCGTTGCCATTTTGTTCTCCATTATTCTGTGAAATTGGTTGATCATCCGGGTTATTTCGCGGTTGCGTTTTGCAAGGCCTGACCGAGCATTGCTGAGACAGTAGGCAAACATTGAATGCTTTGTGAAAGAATGCGCTCATATTTTTCGGCGTCAAATCCCTCGATGCGCAAAGAGAGGACCGGCTCGGTGCCAGACTCGCGAATCAGAACAACTCCGTCTCTCATGACAAATCTGAAGCCGTCGATTTCCATAATGCTCGCATCGGGAAATGCGCCGGTCAACGCCATTGCGGCATCTTGATACGTCAGTAGAGATGTAGGAATGCGCAACTCAGGCGTGCTGAATATAGATGGCAGCGTACGGCGCGCCTCGGCCAGCGAACGCCCTGTTTTCTCCAGCAGTTCGAGAACAAAGAGTGCTGCATACAATCCATCGTCGCCGCCATTCAGTTCCTGAAAAAAGTAATGGCCGCAGGCGTCGAGGCCCATCAACGCCTGCTCAGCCACCATCCGGCCGCGCATGAATGCATGACCGGTTCGCTCCAACAGAGGAGTGCCTCCACAGCTTTGAATGGAACGCCACACAATGTCAGAGCACTTCACATCAACGACTATTCTGGTATTGATTGAGCCAGACGCAATCTTCTCTTCAAGCACCGCGATTGCCATCAGAATGGCAATCTCATCTGGAGAAACAAAATTTCCTTCCTCGTCAATGAATGCGACCCGGTCTCCATCTCCATCCCATGCAATGCCGATGGAGTTTGCGTGGTTCATCACTGCGTTGCGCAATCGCGTAAGATTAGAGGCTTGCGAACAATCCGGCGAACGGTCGGGAAAGCTGCCATCGGCAATACATGATATGCATTGAAAATCGAAGTTCAACCGCCGGAATATATCCGGGGCAATCACCGACCAAGCACCATTCCCCGCGTCAAGTACGACTTTCGTCCGGCCATTCTGATTCAAATGCCGCCACCGTTCCAGCATGGTTTGCGCATACTCGGGACGCAAATCAATCGTTTCTTTCCGGCCTTGCTCCGAGCGGAACTCGCGCGCATAGGTCAGTGAGCGAATCCGGGCGAGTTGTTCCGGTGTCGTGGGCAAGGAAGCAATCATCAGTTTGAGTCCGTTGTGTGCGGCAGGATTGTGGGATGCAGTCACAATCAATACCGCGTCGGCCTTCATACGATCGGCGGCAAAGTAAGCAAGCGGCGTCGGTCCTAGTCCTGCATCGAGCACATGAGCGCCTGCGCACTGCAGTCCATCCGAGAGCGCTTGCTTCAACACAAGAGTGCTCAATCGATAATCGCCGGCAATCACAACGCGGGATGCAGGCGGCAGCATCGTGCCAATGGCGCCGCCGATATCGCGAAAAAGATCAGTGGAGACCGCATCGGGATATACGCCGCGCAAGTCGCAAGGCTTCCAGGGATCGTTGGCAGGCGTGAGTTGCTCGATTTCGTTGGCGTCAATCATCATTATGACGACCTCAAGCAGACTCGATCCAGAAGACGAAATTGCGCCCCCGGTTGAGACTCGTAGAAGATACAGATCGAATCGACCAGCAACGGCTCCTTGTATACCGGCGCAAAGCGCTGGCAAAGATAATCTTCAAGAAGAGGCAGCGCCTCAGAAGGCAAAGAACCGGTGAGCGACATATGAAACTTCCAAGTATCGAAGACGTAGGGATAGCCCCATCGCAAAATATGTTCGCGCTCGCGTGGCGAAAGAGAGTCTCTCATGCGTTTGTTTAATTCAGCATCTGAAGCCGGCGCTCGAAAGCGATCAAACTCACTGACACACTCTGCAGCCAGCTTCTGAAACTCATCGCTCGGCGTTGAAAGAGTGAGGGCAATGAACCGCCCAAGGGTTCCGATGCAAAGCGATGGCGCGATAAAACTGTCGCGACTCTCTGCGAACTGATGCAGAGCTGTTTTCAGATCTTCATAGGCGGCATCTTTCGTCAGTCGAAATGGAGGCTTGAGCGTTGCATGAAATCCATAACGCCGCGGGCTATTGGTGGCGCGCAGCCACTCTTCATGTTGGATGTGACGAGGCAAATCAGGATCGAGTTCCGCGCCGGTTGCCGCATCCCGTCCAAGCCATTGGCTGCCCTGACCGTAGAGAGGCGCATCGGGGCTGGGGCAAAAATAGATTGCGTAGCGCGGCGAATTATTATTGGCGTCGTTCATTTCGAAGTTCACCATCTCTTGGCTGCTTTCGCAGGTAGTTGTTGTTACAGGGCAGTCTGTAGCACTTGTCCGTCGTAATCCTGCCGTGTAATCTCTTGATGCGTTTCCATCGCGGCGTGTTCGGTTTCCGTCTCTGCCTGATGTCCAAACTGTATCTGAAAAAGCCGCCAGTAAAGTCCGCGCAGCTCAAGAAGCTCCTCATGGCTGCCGATTTCTGCAACCCTTCCTTTGTGCATCACCAGAATTCTGTCGGCAGTCAGTACAGTCGACAGTCGATGAGCAATCACAATGGAGGTTCTGTTTTCCAGCAAGCGGCTCATGGCGCTGCGAATGCGGGCCTCCGTCTCCAGATCGATATTAGATGTAGCTTCATCCAGCAACAGATAGCGTGGATCATGTGCCAGTGCGCGAGCAAATGCAATCATCTGTTTCTGTCCAGTCGAAAGATTATCTCCGCGCTCCTGAACCCAGGTTTCGAGTCCATCCGGCAGATCCCGCAGCAAGGTATCCAATCCAATCTGACGAGCCGCGCGCAGCGCATCCTCTGCGGTC
This sequence comes from uncultured Occallatibacter sp., assembly GCA_964408275.1. Lineage (GTDB taxonomy): Bacteria > Acidobacteriota > Terriglobia > Terriglobales > Acidobacteriaceae > Telmatobacter. The sequence goes on along the minus strand of CAYOYX010000004.1, from coordinate 41,248 downwards.
AATGTCTCTGAGCCGAATCGAATGTTATCCAGAATCGTTCCTTCGCGAACGTATGTGTCTTGCAGCACGACTCCGAACTGGCGGCGCAGGTCGGATGAATGCATATTCCAGATGTCGATGCCGCCGATGCGAATGAAGCCGCGCTGCGGCCGATAGAAGCGCAGCAGCAAATTGCTCATCGTTGTCTTGCCCGCGCCGGTGTGTCCCACAATCGCCAACATCTCGCCAGGTTCAATATTGAAGCTGACGTCCTTCAATACCCAGCGCTCAGCTTTGTAGGCGAACCACACATTCTCGAATGCAATGTCAAGGCTGCAAGGTGCTGCCTCGGTATGCTTCTCCAAATCCGCTGGTGCCTCGGTATCAAGTAACGCGAAAACTTTTTCCGCCGAAACGATACTGGTCTGTAGGACGCCGTAGCGTTCGCTGATCTCCTGAATCGGCCGCAGAAACTTCGTTCCATATTGCAGAAATGCAACCAGCGTGCCTATGGAGATACCGCCGGGACCGGGGTGGAGAAGATGAGCGCCGACGATAAGAAGTCCGGCCTGCGAGATGGTGCCGAGCAGCTCGATGGACGGCATGAACCACGCATTGGCGGTTACCCATTGCTTCGATGCTTCCATGTGCTCGCGATTGATTGCGTCAAAAGTTTCCAGGCAGGTTTGCTGGCGATTGAAGAGATGCACCACATAAATGCCGTTGACGTGCTCGGCGATAAATCCGTTGATTCTGGCCAAAAGAATGCGGACCCTCTGCTGGCTGCGAGTAATCATCCTGCGGAAGACCGAGGTCAGCGCGATAAAGACAGGAATGACCGCAGTTAGAACCAGCGACATACTCCAATTGATGCGAATCAAGGCCGCAAGAAAGAACAGGGTTGTGATTGCGTTGGCCAGCAAAGCGACAATTCCATTGGCGAATAAGTCGTTCAACGCTTCAATATCGGTGGTAAGTCGAGTTACCAGGCGTCCCGCAGGAGTTACATCATAGTAACTGATGGGAAGGTTATGCAGGTGATTCATCAGTTTGCGACGCAGGTCAGCCATCGCCATCTGCCCAGTCCATTGCGCCAGATAGTTCTGCGTGCTGTCTATCATTACCGTGAGCGCGAGTACGCTCAGGTACACGGCGGATAGCAGCGCGATTCCATGCGCGGAGTTGTTCGGCAGCAGATGAGCGAGCGGCGTCCAGGCGGCTGTGTGGCCGAGGAAATATACATCAATGGCCACGGAAAGAATTAGCGGATTGAGCACTTGCAGCAAGGTTGAAGCCAGCGAGCAGAGAAGGGAAGCGAAGACAGCGACCCAATAGGGAGCCAGCAGCTTCAGTAGTCGCGAAAGCAGATACCAATCGCGGACATTGCCGGAAACTTCCTCGAGATTGGCGCCGCCGCCAAAGGCCATGCCTCTTCCGCCGCCTCCTCCGCCAAAGCCGCCACCGATGCCGAATCCGAATCCGCTCACATGGCCTCCAGTTCTTCTTCAAATTCGTCTTCGAGTTCCTCTTCAAGCACCTGCAAGCGCGCCAAGCGCGCATAGCGCCCGCCTTGTTGCAAGAGCGTCGAGTGAGTGCCTTCTTCAATAATGCGGCCATGTCTGAGCAATACGATGCAGTCGGCCTGCATGGCAGTAGCCACGCGATGAGTTACGAGTATCGTTGTCCGCTCTTCCATAATGCTCTTCAGATGTCCAAGAATGCGTTGTTCGGTCACGGAGTCCACGCTGGAAAGCGCGTCATCGAGAATCAGAATACGAGGATTCTTCAGCACTGCGCGTGCGATGGCGATGCGTTGCTTCTGTCCGCCGGAGAGCATGATGCCGCGTTCTCCAACGACGGTATCGAAGCCAGCGGGAAGCGCTGCCAAATCGGGATCAAGGCCGGCAATCGTTGCTGCATGGCTGATCTCCTCCAGCGATGCGTTTTCAACTCCCAGCGCAATGTTTTCCGCAAGAGTCATGCTGAATAGGAATGTCTCCTGGGGCACGACTCCCACCAGGGAGCGCAAAGTCGTCAAGGGAAGGTCGCGGCAGTCCACGCCGTCGAAGCGGATGCTTCCTCCGCTTGGATCAAGCGAGCGCGTCAGCAGCTTGACCAGCGTGCTCTTGCCCGACCCGGTCTCGCCGAGAATAGCCACCGTAGCCCCGGCGGGAATATCGAGATTAATCGAATCCAGCGCCTTGTGTTCGCCGAATTCAACGCTGACCTGCCGCAGCGAAATACTGGCTGGCGCGGAATGGACCTTCGTTTCGCTGGCGCCGCGCGCTTCGCGCCACTTGCCCGGATCAATCGACGGAGTTTCATCGAAGAGAAGTTTCAAGCGACCTACCGAGGCCATTCCGCGTTGCATGATATTAACGACACGTCCCAAGTTGGAGATGGGGCGCACAAGCATGGCCATATAGGTTGTGAACATCACAAAGTCGCCAACCCCAAGTTTGTGCGCAAGAACCAGCGTCCCTCCATACCAGAGAACGACGAGCATGGAGATTCCGGTGATCAGAGTCAGCAACGGATCGAGAGTGCTGCTGTAGATTCCCAGAATGCAATTGGAGCGAACATAGGATTGATTCATTCCTTCAAAGCGATGCTGCTCGGCGTCTTCGCGCACAAAGGAGCGAACCACGCGCGCGCCTGCGATGGTCTGCTGCACAGCTGCGCTCATGGTGGAAAACTGGGCCTGAATTCTGTCGAAACGCCGGCGAATGATTTTGCCGTAGCGCATCAGCAGCAAAACGGCAAGAGGTGCGGGAAGCAGCGCCACGGCGGTCAAACGCCAATTGAAGTAGCCTAGCACCACGATCGCGACCGGCAGAGAGATCACTGTCTCGGCGAGATTGGCCAGCCCCGGCCCTGTCATCATACGCACCGCATTCAGATCGTTGGTGGCCAGAGCCATCACGTTTCCGCTGCGCGTTCGCCCCCAGAAGGAAGCGTCAAGACGGAAGAGGTGCTGTAGCAGGTCTCTGCGCATCGCGTATTCTACGTTGCGCGATGTGCCGATGAGGTTGAGCCGCGAGAGAGTTTGGAAGGCAGAGCGGGGAATGGCGACGGCAACGATGGCCAGTCCGATCCAGATGATGCCATCTCGCCCGCTTCCGTGCGGTTTCGCTAATGCGTTGATTCCAGCGCGGATCAGCAGAGCAACGGCGGGGTTGACGGCCTCGCGCCCGATGGAACTGAGGACACCCACTGTCAGAGCGACTGGATAATTCTTCAGATAGCCCCAAACATAGGCAAATCTCTGATGGAACGGGACAACGGCCTCGTCCTGCACAAATCGGTTGGCGGATTCTGTCTGCACTAACATATATTACTTCGTATACGAATCAGTCGTGTATGAATATTTCATGTATCGTTGGCGATTTCCACATTCTTCCGAACATCCTTTTACAAGATAAATATTCTTTTCATATTTCTGCAATAATTCTCGGAAATCTTTGTGTCATTATTAATTCATTCGTACACGAAACTATCGTGTCGAAGGAAAGACCTCTGACGATAACTGCATAAGCTTCTTCCGCCGCCAAATTGGATTTCAGGCCAAACGGTTGAAATCGAGGACAAATCTGGAATGACTTCTTACGTTCAGAACGAAAGTATAAATGAAACTGCGGGCGAAGCTCTCGGCTCCGACTACACTTTATGCGAATGCGATCTGGAGCCGCTCAAGCAACTAGTTTCTCGGCTGGAAGATTCCCATGCGATTGAAATTCAAAAAGCTCCTTCCGTTTGCCTGACCATGATTCCCGCCGAGGATTCGCTCGAAAAGCAAAAATTCTTCCTCGGTGAAGCTCTTGCAACAGAGTGCGAGGTGCTCGTGGACGGGTTGCATGGCTTTGGACTCTGCCTTGGAGACGAGCCAGTGCGCGCGTATTGCATCGCCGTAATTGATGCACTGTTGCATGGCGGCCGCCCCGCGCCTGCTGAGGTTTCTGCGTTGATTCGCGAGCAGGGCGAAGCCGTCGCCCGCCGAGATAAAAACGAATACGACCTGGTCCTCCAGACGCAAGTCGACTTCAAGCTGATGGAGGAAGAATGAGCGCTCTGGCAACTGCACTACCCTACAATCAGGTCTTCGATGGACAGAAGCACTATCGCACCTTGCTGCAATGCACGGCGCGGCCGGGAACCATCGGACAGCTCGACGATGTTGTGCTCGAAGTTCCATCGCATTTGAATCGCGCCACGGCACTGCTTGCCATGGCGTTGTTCAGCGGCGATATTACTTATTGCCTCAGTGAATATGATTCGTCGGCTGCGCAGTTTGTTGAGCGCGAAACCTTTGCCCGCGCGGATGCTGCCAGTAAGGCAGACTTTTTGGTTCTTACTAATCCGAATCAAATGGCTGAGTTGAATCAGCTCAAATCCGGCAGCCTGTCTTTTCCAGATCAAGGCGCAACAGTAGTCTTGCAGATCGCTGCCATCTCTCCAGCTCCTCTGGAAGGTTCTTTACGGCTGATGCTGACGGGACCAGGAATCGAATCGGAAACTGTGGTCTACGTGCTGGGCGCATCCGAAGCATTCTTTTCGACTCTTCGAGAAAGAAATGCGGAGTTCCCTCTAGGCATTGATACTTTTCTTACTTGTGACAGCTTGTCGGCGGGTCCATGTGTGATGGCTCTTTCGCGCACTACGCGCATTCGATGGGAACGCGCTTAAAAACACTTTCAACTGAAATGCGGGGTTGGTATGGGATATGTAGCGGTTAAAGGCGGACAGGACGCGATCGAAAACGCCAACAGGCTAGTCGACTACTTCCGTTGGAAGGGCCGGACTGAGCCGATCAAACTTGAGCAGGCGCGAACTCAGATGCGACTGGCGGTCGACCGTGCTATGGGCGAGGGATCGCTCTATGCGCCCGAACACGCTGCTCTGGCATTGTTGCAGGTCGAGGGCGATTCCTTCGAGGCTGCCTTTCACCTGCGAGCCTACCGCGCAACGCTGGAGCGCAGGTACGAAGCAGAGATTCTCGATACGCGCAAGATGCACGTGCATCGCCGTATCTCATCCACCTTTCGCGATATTCCAGGTGGTCAGATTCTCGGTCCCACTCGCGACTACTCCTTCCGCTTACTGAATCCCGCTTTGCTCAACGCCAGCCTCGGCTCCATCGAAAAATTCATCAGCGATCTCCGCGATGAAATCGATCCCAATAAGCTGCATGAGATGACGACCTATAAAAAAGTAATAGATATTTTTCTTAAGGAAGGCCTGATGAGCACTCAGGCTCGCCCCGGCGAAGACCGCCGCGTCTTCGATGTTACGCGCGAGGCGATCAAATTTCCCGTGCCCCGCTCGGCGGTGCTGCAGATGCTTGCCCGCGCGGATACAGGTTCGCTGATGTGCATGGCATACAGCACCATGCGCGGCTTCGGAATGTCGCATGGAACCGTGGGCGAATTGCGCGTCGGCGAAGTGCCGGTGCGCGTCAAGGACAAGCGCGGAAGGCTGCGCTGCATCGGCAAGATCAAAGTCTCTGAGGCTGAGATGGTGGGCGGCTCCGGTCGCAATCAGCCAGAGGCCGGCGGCCGCGCAACGCGAAAGACCAAGGCTCCAAGATACTCGATAGGCTACGGGCTTTGCTTCGGTCAGAACGAGACCAAGGCCATCTGCATGGGCATGGTGGAGAGCGCGCTGCGCAATCCGAATCCTGACAATCCGGCCAACAATCAGGAGTTCGTGCTTTATCACACCGAGGTGATCGAAGGCTACGGATTTACCAACCACCTCAAGCTGCCTCACTATGTGACCTTCCAGGCAGGCATGGAGGGAGCGCGCAGAAACGCCCGCAGAAACGCGGAGCAAGAGGGAAAGCCAGTTCCTGTTGGTGCGGGCGGCGGAGAGGTAAATAATGATTGAGAATCAGAAGTTTCAGCACAGCTTCAACTACGCGTATATCGACGAGTACACCAAGAAGGAGATCCGGCGCAAAACGCTCAAGGCGGTTTGCATCCCCGGCTATCAGGTTCCATATTCATCGCCGGAGATGCCGATCTCGCGCGGCTGGGGTACGGGCGGCTTGCACGTAACTCTCTCTCTGGTGGGGCCGAATGATGTGCTAAAAGTCATCGATCAGGGCAGCGACGCCAGCGTCAATGCCTGTAACTTGCGCGCATTTATCAAGGAGATGTCCAACTGCGCCGTTACCTTCGACACCGCCGAAGCAACGCTGATCCAGACTCGCCATCGCGTGCCTGAAGAGATATTGACGGAGAAGCAGATACTCGTTCTTCAGGTGCCGCAGCCCGAAGTTCTCCGCAGCGTCGAGCGACATGAGGCCAAGACCCGCGTGATGCACGGCGAGGCCGACTACGCAAAGATATGGGTGACTCTCTACGAGGCCTATGTAAGAAGCGGCGGTCTGCGCAGCGGCGCTGGCCATCCCATCATGGTCAATGGCCGCTATGTTGCAACGCCTTCGCCGATTCCCAGTTGGGACGTTCCCAATTTAAATATGGCTCGCTGTCTCTATCTCTTCGGCGCCGGTCGCGAAAAGCGCATCCACTGCATTCCTCCCTTCACTCGCGTCGAGCCATTGGAGTTCGAGGACATTCGCTTCAAGGTCGAGGAGTTTCTCGGCGTCAAGTGCTCAGCGTCCGGCCAGGACAAGGCATTCATGGACCAGATCTACGCGGACGATTTCAGCAGTTCGTACGTCATCAACGACAGCAACTTCCTCGATAAATTGCGCAAAGGGCCGCGGCCGCCGCAAAAACTCTTTACCAATCCCGCATAGAAATGAAGGACGCAATGGATAACAATTGGTTGTTGCGTGTTCGTAACCTGACGAAGATATATGGTGAGCCGACGCTGGATTCGATTCATCGCACCGGTCCGGCGTTTAATACGAACATCTGCCCGAAGACGGGCGCTGTCGTTGCCGTGAACGACATCAGTTTCGATGTATACCCAGGCGAAGTTCTCGGCATCGTCGGCGAGAGCGGTTCCGGCAAGAGTACGCTAGTGCAGATGCTTTACTTCGATCAGGAAGTAAGTGCGGGAGAGGTTAACTTCAAGCCTGTCGATGACGGTAACGTCAACCTATTCGAACTCTCCAACCAAAAGAAGCGCTATATTCGCAATCATCTGATGGGCATGGTCTATCAGAATCCGCGCGACGGATTAAACTTTCGCTTTTCTTCGGGCGGCAATATCGCCGAAAAGCTGCTGATGGCCAATGTCTTCCATGTAGGAAGGATTCGCATTCGTGGCGCCGATCTGCTGACAAAGACCGAGGTGCCCATCAAGCGCATGGATGAGTCTCCGGCCCGCTTTAGCGGCGGAATGCAGCAGCGTGTGCAGATTGCCAAAGCCATCGCCAACAATCCGCCGATGCTCCTGCTGGATGAGGTAACTAGCGGACTTGATGTCTCCGTGCAGGCAAAGGTGCTCGATTTGATCCGCGGCCTACAACAGGATCTCGGCGTATCCATGATTGTTGTTTCGCATGATCTCGGTGTGATTCGTATGCTTACGGATCGCACCATGGTCCTGAAGCACGGGAAGATCGTCGAGCAAGGATTGACCGATCAGATTCTGCAAGACCCGCAGCATGGATACACGCAACTACTGGTCAGTTCCTTGCTCTAAGTGGAGCAAGAGGAAATTGCCTGACGAAAAAAGATGAGGAGCAGATGACAAAGTTACTGGAAATCGTGGACCTGCAAAAGCGGTTCGAACTACACATCCTTAATGAGAAAGAAATTGAGGCGCTGCGCCAGGTCTCTTTTGATGTGCATGAAGGAGAGATTCTCGCACTAACCGGAAAATCCGGATCGGGTAAGTCGACACTGATGAAGTGTATCTATCGCACCTATCTTGCCAGTAGCGGCCAGATACTTTATCGCGATAGGACTGGTTCTGTGATCGATCTCGCATCCGCAAGCGAGCATGAGGTGCTGCGGATTCGCAAGACAGAGATGACCTATTGCTCCCAGTTCTTGCAAGTCATCCCCCGCGTGCCAGCAATCGACGTGGTTGCTTTTGCGCTGGTTGCGCGCGGCTGCACACTCGACGAAGCGCGGCGCGTTACCAGCGAGTCCTTTGAGCGATTGAGTCTTCCCAAAGAGCTATGGGATGCATATCCCGCGACATTCAGCGGAGGTGAGCAACAGCGCGTGAACATTGCCCGCGCCATGATCTCACGGCCACGCGTGCTGCTTGTCGATGAACCTACCGCATCTCTCGATCTGAAGACTAAAGACGCAGTGATCGAAATGCTGATAGAGCTTAAGAAAATCGGCACTTCGATCATTTTGATCACCCATGATGAACATACACTGGCCATGATGTCGGATCGCTCTCTCCACTTGGAGAACGGCCTTCTCAAGGATGCGGTCTACGCATAGGGAGATGGTTATGAAGTGCATGCCGGCCTATCTTGCTGTTCTTCTCTCCGGCGTATTGCTCCTATCCTTGAATAGCTGCAAGTCGAGCCATGCCAGCGATGGAAGGCCCACGGTCCTGCGCTACGCGTTTATGCCCCAGTCTGAACTGTTAGAGAGTGGTAACCTGCGCAGTGAATTGACACGCAAATATCTTTCGGAACAGCTTCATATGCCGGTCGAAATTGTAAGAGTGGAAGGATTCGCTGCAACTGTTGAAGCTATGCGCGCGGAGAAAATTGATATGTTCACAGGCAGTTCGCTGACTTATCTCCTTGCTGCGCAAAAGGCCGGAGCCGAAGCGATTGCCGCGCGAGGCTACCCTGACGGCACAGTCGGCGGATACCGGTCTGTGATTGCGGTGCCCAAAGACAGTCCTATTCACTCCATGGAGGATCTGAAGGCACACGCAAAGGATACCGTCTTCGCATTTGCCGAGCCGGCTTCCACCTCTGGATATCTGTACCCTCGCGTCGGGCTGATCGAGGCAGGGATCGATCCCGAAAAGGAATTCAAGAAGGTGGTCTTCACGGGAAATCACTTGGCCTCTATTATGGCGCTCAAGTCTGGCAAGGTGGGCGCGGCTGGTTTCATGGTGAGATTCATGACTCGACTCATCGAAAAGAATAAGTTGGCCCCAGACGATGTGCGTGTCATCTGGACCTCCGATCTAATTCCAAACGGACCTTACGTAGTTCGCAAAGCGCTTCCTGATCAACTGAAGAAGGATATTCAGGCCGCATTGATTGCCATGCCAACCAAAGGTCCGGCGGCCTGGGCCAATATGAACAGCTTGCTCGGCACGCAGGTCAGCGGGACAGTGATTATTCCTGTCAACGATGCGACGTATAACGGCTTGAGAAAGTATGCGGCGCAGGTCAAAGACTTCAGCTTTGAAGATAAGTAGGCTTCCATGCTTCATGTTTTGAACATTGTCGCTCAACTTACGAATAATACGCGCCTCATGGCTATTGAATCTCAAGAGCGTTCGCATCAAGGATGCGGTTTACGCATAGGGAGATGGTTATGAAGCGCTTGCCGGCCTATCTTGCTGCTCTTTTCACTGGAGCATTGCTCCTTTCCATGAACGACTGCAAGACGACCCATGCCAGCGACGGAAGGCCGGCGGTTCTACATTTTGCGTACTCTGCGCAATCTGAGGAGTTGATGGGAGGCGGATTACGCAATAAATTAATTCGCGAGTATCTTCAAAAACAATTGCATATACCGATAGAAGTGGTGAAAGTGGAAGGATACGCCTCAACCATTGAAGCCATGCGAGCCGAAAAAATTGATATTTCAAACTTTGGTCCGCTGGCCTATATCATCGCAGCGCAAAAGGCCGGCGCTGAGGCAATAGTTGGACGAGGTTATCCTGATGGCACGTTGGGTGGTTATCCATCAGTAATTGCAGTTCCGAAGAACAGCCCTATTCACTCCATAGAAGATATGAAGGCGCACGCGAAGGATTTGGTCTTTGCCTTCTCTGATCCAGCTTCAACTTCCGGCAACTTATATCCTCGCGTCGGCCTGCTTCAGATGGGCATCAATCCCGAACAGGATTTCAAGAAGGTTATTTATGCAGGTAGTCACATCGCTGCCATTATGACAGTCAAATCCGGCAAAGTGGATGTGGGTGCCTACCAGGGAAATTTCACAAAGCGTCTCGTAGAAAAAGGAAAGATGAAGCCAGACGATAATCGGGTGATCTGGACCTCTGAACCGATTCCAAACTCCTGTTATGCTGTCCGCAAGGCACTTCCCGAACAATTAAAGAAAGACATTCAGGCAGCACTGCTCGCTATTCCCACCAAAGACCCGGAACTCTGGGCACATCTCACCAGTTTGCAGGGCAATATCAACAGCGGGACGGTGAATGTTGCCGTCAACGATGCGACCTATGACCGTCTGAGAAAGTACGCGTCGCAGGTCAAGGATTTCAACTTCGTGGAAAAGTAGGTACTTCATGCTTTACGTAACGAACATTGTCGTAACACTCCCGAATGGAAAGCGCCTGGTGAATCAGGTTAGCTTCAGCGTTGGACGAGGCGAGTTTGTAGCGATTCTTGGATCAAGCGGTGCGGGTAAGTCGCTAACATTGCGATGCATTGTTGGACTTACAAAGCCGAGTGAAGGCGAGATCGCACTGATGGGGCCATCGGGCAAAACTTATAGAACAACCAATGTCAAAGCGCAGGAGCTTCGCAGGGCGCGACGCCACATCGGCCTGATCTTTCAGGGATCGAATCTAGTAAAGCGTTTGACAGTTCTGGAAAATGTGATGCTGGGCCGTCTGGGTCACATCAGTCCTATGCGCAGTTGGCTGCTAGGCTTCAAGGACTCGGAGGCGCGCGAAGCTATGGTTGCTCTGGATCGCGTGAAGATGGCTCCATTTGCCGCGCGTCTTGCCGGATCATTAAGTGGCGGCGAGATGCAGCGAGTCTCCATTGCGCGCGCTATGCATCAGCGCCCCCTGGTTTATCTAGCCGATGAGCCGATCTCCAGCCTAGACCCCAAGAACGCCGATGCGATCATGTCGATTTTACAGCCATTATCGCTGGAGACGCCTGTAGTTGGCGCGTTTCACCAGCCTGCGGCCGTAGCTAAATACTGTACGCGCGCTCTCGGTATCCGCAATGGCAAAATCGTCTATGACGGTCCGGCGCAAATCTCGCCTCGTCAACTGGAATACATTTACGGCGAGTCCAACAGCGATTTGCCTTTCGTCGATTCTGAAACAAAGTCCGAACTGTATGAAGAGGTAACCGTCTAGTGGAGGCAACGAGCAAAGAATTCATTCAGCAGGAGCCTTCCGTCCTGGATAAGAAGTTTCTAGACTGGAAGTTTCTGGAGTGGAAGCGGAGCATCGCAGGCCAGCGTTGGAAGCAGGCCGCGATTGCAACGCTGCTTGCTCTGCTGATTGCCTTCTCTGCGTGGCGCTGCAATGTCGATCTGCGATCGTTTGTGTTGGGCATCGATAAGGGAATTCCACTAGTGGGAATGTTTTTTCCGCCAGATTTGAGTTCACTTACTTCCATGCTTCAACCGCTTGCAGTCACTGTCGTAATGGCGATGGCCGCCACAATCCTGGGCATGTGTCTATCTTTGCCCTGCGCGCTGGCTGCTTCGTCTAATCTTGCGCCGCCTTTTTTGCGTTTGGCCATGCGCGCTTTTATCGCTCTGGAAAGAGGTTTGCCGGAGATAGTTCAACTGCTTCTTCTCATCGCCATCTTCGGATTGGGAGTTGTTCCCGGTCTTGTGGCGCTTTCCTTCAGCAGCATTGGAATGCTGGCCAAGTTACTCGCTGATGGCATCGAAGAGATCGAACCGCAGATGCTCGAGTCCGTTGCGGGAACCGGCGCGACGCGCTCGCAGGTCATTCGTTACGCGGTTATTCCTCAAATTCTTCCTTCGTTATTTGCCAACGGTCTCTTTCGTTTTGAATTCAACATTCGCGCGGGCGTAATGCTTGGAGCCGTGGGCGCGGGCGGCATAGGCTATGTGATGCGAACCTCGATGAACGCGATGGACTATCAAAAGGCCTGCGTGGCTGTGATTCTCACGCTGATTCTGGTCTTTACCATCGAACGCGTTTCGGATTTCTTCCGCACGCGCATTTTAAGCGGAGGGCTGCTGCGATGAGCATCGATGTTCCGGTCAACGCTTTACCTTCGCGCAAGTTCAAGTTGATGATCGTCTACATCGTGGCGATCTTCATAGTAATGTATCTGTTGTTTTTCTTTCTTGATCTAAGTCCTGACAGCGTCTTCATTGATTTTCGCTTTGTTGCCGATCTGGCGCAGCAGATGTTTCCTCCTAACATCGCGCTGTTCTGGAGGAGTTCGCTGTTCGTCTCTTTGATTGAAACGCTCTCGATGGCCTTTCTCGGCACTGTCTGCGGCGGCGGCATCGCGCTTCTGCTGGCCTTCTTTGCCGCGACGAACACGACGCCGCATCCTCTGGTAAGGCTTGCCGTGCGCACATTGCTGGCTATGGAGCGCTCGATCCCGCAGCTGATTGTTATTCTCGTCCTGTTGATTGCCGTCGGAATCGGCCCCTTTGCGGGCGTACTGACACTGGCCATCGGTTCGGTTGGAATGTACGGCAAGTTCTTCGCGGATTCCATCGAACAAGCCGACAAGGCAATTATTGAATCCGTCGATAGCGTTGGAAGCACACGCTTGCAAACTATCCGCTTCGCAGTGTTACCGCAGGCCATGCCGTCTTTTGTCGCCAATCTCTTCTATGCATTCGACCACAATTTGCGCGCGGCCATTCCTCTGGGAATCTTCGGCGGCGGTGGCATCGGCTTTGAACTGGAATTTGCCCGCGGCCTGCTTCACTACAAGGACGTGCTGGCATACACAATTTTAATTGTCGTGATGATTACGGTGATGGAACGCATCTCTGACTGGGCGAGGCGCAGCATCATCACCCAGCCGCAACTCGTTACAAGATGACGAAAAGAAAACAAGGGAGAATGAAGAGAGTTATGACCGAGACAATTCTGACCAATGCCCGCATCGTTTGTCCTGACCGTGAAGTGAACGGGTCGCTCGTTGTAGAAGATGAGCGCATTATTGATATTGTGCCGCATAACCTTTCCGGCGGAATCGATCTGCGCGGCGCGATTCTCATCCCCGGTATCATCGATATTCACACCGACTATCTCGAGCGCGAGATCAGCCCTCGTCCCGCCGCAAAGATTCCGCTTGAATTAGCGCTGCACGTAATGGATCTGCGCGCTCTCAGTTGCGGCCTCACGACCATCTCTACTGCCGCGCGAATTTCCGAAGAGCGCGAAGGCCATCCCGGTTCGTGGCGTGGAGACGGACTCGCTTTGGCCAAAAGATTTCAAGAGTTGATCCCTGAGTTGCGCGCGCATCACCTGATTCACATCCGCTGGAACACCAGCTTCGAGCCTAAACCGGAAGTTCTCGATGAACTGCTCGAATTGAAGAGCATCGCCAATCTTGTTTTCAACGACGATATGCCCGGCCAGCGCCAGTTTCGCGATATTGAGGCTTTGCTTCTACAGCAATCCACTCGTCAGAACATCACCATCGAAGAGGCGCGCAAGCGCATGGATGAACGTATCGCCAGGGCTAGCAAGATAAACAATCGCAGGATGGTCCAGGCGCGCGTCGCCGGAAGAATTCCACTCGGCAGCCATGATGACACTACCGTCGAGCACGTAATTGAAGCCTTCGAGTCAGGAGCCACTCTGAGTGAAATGCCTTGCTCCATCGAGGCCGCACGCAAGGCCAAAGAACTCGGCATGATGGTCTGTATGGGCGCTCCCAACTACTATCGCGGCGGTTCGCACTGCGGAAATCTGGCCTGTCACGACGCCATGTCCGAGAACCTCGTAGACATTATTTGCAGTGACTATCATTTTCCGTCGATGCTGGCCTGCGCTATCCGCATGGTCGAGGAAGGCATGACGCTTTCCGCCGCCATCAATTTGTTCACGCTGAATCCCGCGCAACACCTCGGCTTTGGTGACACCACGGGCAGCATTGAATTAGGCAAGCAAGCCGACCTGGTCGCCTTTCATCCGCACAGAGGATACGGCGACGTGGCGCGCGTTTGGGTTGGCGGCAAGGAATGCTTTTCGTCGCTCAAAGACAGGTCTTTGTCCTATGCGGAAATGAAAGAGTCTCTTCAGTTCGATGAAGAGCCAGTTGCCGCCGGTCAATAATTTTCGCGTCTGGTCGGCATCGAAGATGTCGTCACTGCTCATTCACAAGCCCGCAGTACATTGGTCGTGCGCTGCTGTAAGGAAAGTGTAAAACATGGGTCACATGGGAATGGGCGGCGGCTTTGGCGGGGGAATGGGCAACTGGGCCGAACGCGGCGGCGGAGGCGGAGGCGGCGCTGCCCGTCGTGCGGCTCTGGATCGCTTGCCGAAGAAAAAACCCGACCTGAAGCGCGTCTGGCCATTAATTTGGACGATGCTCAAGCCGCGTATATGGATCATCGCTCTTGGATTGGCCTTGACCGTTGTTCGCGTTCGTGCCAGCTTGACCCTCGCGCTGATCACCAAACGTCTCATCGATACAGTAATCAATACTAAGCCGCCGCATACAGAGCGGCTGCCTGAGATCGTCGCCGTCGTCTTCTGCGCCACCATGATTCAGGCTATCGCTTCCTACGCGCTCACTCAACTCCTCTCCAAAGAAGGCCAGCGGTTGATCGCTGACTTGCGCATTCGCGTTCAGCGCCATGTTGGCCTTCTGCCTGTCTCCTACTACGACGCGAATAGCACCGGCACGCTCGTCGCCCGCATCATGAGCGATGTTGAGGGTGTGCGCAATCTCATCGGCACCGGCCTGGTTGAGTTTGTCGCTGGCATTCTTACCGCGGTTTGGGCGCTAATCTTTCTGATGCGCATGAGCGCGCAGATTACGCTCACCGTTTTTGCCATCGTCATCAGCTTCGCTTTCTTCATGCAGTACGCCTTCAAATTTATTCGCCCCATCTTTCGCGAGCGCGGAAGAATCAACGCAGAGGTCACAGGGCGTCTCACCGAATCGCTGGGCGGTGTGCGCGTAATCAAGGGCTACCATGCAGAGGAGCGCGAAGCAAGGGTCTTTGCAGGCGGCGCGGAGCGTCTGCTGAAGAACGTCATCAAGTCGCTGACCATGACCAGTATGCTCAGCTCCGCCTCCGCAACCGTCACCGGGTTTGTCGCCGTCATCGTCATCTATATGGGCGGCCATATGGTTGGCCACGGCTGGACGATGGGCGATTACTCACAGTACGGCGTCATGCTTGCCTTCATGACCGCGCCCGTTTTTCAGATCGTCAATATCTACACGCAGATCACAGAGGCTCTGGCCGGACTGGATCGCACCACCGAACTGCTCTCCGAGATGGACGAGAACCAGCCTGCCGAACGCACCGTCTCTATGCCGCCGATCAACGGCTATGTGCGCTTTGAGAATGTTCAGTTCTCCTATGAGAAAGACAAGCCCGTCCTCCACGACATCACCTTCTACGCGGCTCCCGGAACAGTCACTGCTTTGGTCGGCTCATCCGGCTCCGGCAAATCGACGATCATCAGCCTCGTCTGCGCATTTCATACGCCGGATTCCGGCTGCGTACTTGTGGATGAGATTGATCTGTCGAAGGTGAAGCTCGGCTCCTTCCGCTCGCAACTCGGCGTGGTTTTGCAGGATTCATTTCTCTTCGACGGAACCATTCGCGACAACGTAATGTTCTCCCGTCCTGATGCCAGTGAGGAGGAATTTCTCTCGGCCTGCCGCACGGCGCGCGTGGACGAGTTTGCCGAGCGCTTTCCCGATAGTTACGACACCATCGTCGGCGAGCGCGGCGTAAAAGTCTCCGGCGGCCAGCGCCAGCGCCTCTCCATTGCTCGCGCTCTACTCGCTCGGCCTCGCATCCTCATTCTTGACGAAGCCACCAGTTCGCTCGACTCCGAGTCAGAGGCCATGATTCAGTACGGGCTGAATAATCTGATGCGAGGGCGCACAACTTTCGTCATTGCACATCGCCTCTCCACAATTCGCCGCGCCGATCAGATTCTGGTCATCGAGAATGGCCGCATCATCGAGCGAGGCAATCACCGCCAGCTCTTTGCTCTCGGCGGACGCTACTACGATCTTTATACCCGCCAGCACGGCCTGGAAACCAATCTTTTTCTCGCGCCCGGTGAGGGAGACATTGAAGAAGAAATCAATCTCAGCTCAAGCAATCAGAACGAAGCGTCAGCCGAAAGTGAACTGATTCCCGCGATGATGGCGGACGCGCCGATCAGATGACAACAACGTCGCAGCGGTCAATTCCGTTGCCAATGAAATGGAGATAAGTATGATCAAGAGACTTTGTCTGCTACTCGCATTGACGGCGAAGATCGCCTTCGCTGCCGACACCATCGTCATCAACGCCAATGTCATCACCGTCGATTCAGCGCATCCTGCCGCGCAGGCCTTTGCCATCGACAATGGACGCTTTACCGCAGTCGGAACCAACGCGGAGATTCTCAAGCTCAAAACGCCTTCGACAAAGGTCATCGACCTCAAAGGAAAGACGGTGACCCCCGGCTTCAACGATGCGCATCTTCATCCTCAAGCCATCTTCGACGAGAACTCACAGTATTACAGAGTGTGGCTCGGCGGTGACCGCGTCAAGACAATGGATGAGCTGATCGCCGCACTGAAGAAGAAGGCTGCGATCACGCCTCCGGGCAAGACCATCAGCGGCTACGGATACAACGACGTAACGCTGGGGCGTCATCCCAACCGTCACGATTTGGATCAGGTCTCCACAACGCAGCCGGTAACAATCACACATGGCTCCGGCCATATCACGGTTGTGAACAGCTTCGTTTTGAACGAAGCGGGCGTCACCAAAGACACTGTGGATCCCTCCGGAGGAGCGCTAGACCGCGATCCCGACGGAACTCCCAATGGAGTGATTCGTGAAAGCGCGCGCGGACTGATTTTCAAAGGCCGTGATCGCCAGGGAGCCGGATCAAATGAACGGACCGCAATTCCTCACGATCAGGAGTTGCAGGGATATATGAATTGCTTCCGCCAGTACTCCGCCAGGGGACTTACCAGCGTCGGCATCGCAGGAGGCAATTCATCGTCGTTCCAGATGATGCAGGAATTGCGCGATCTCGGAAATCCGGTGCGCGTCGGCTTCATGTTCACTGCGGAAAATTTTGACAAACTGCAAGCAGCTGGAATCGACCGTGGATTCGGCGATGACCGCCTTCGCATCACGGCTCTCAAAACCTTCCAGGGTAATTCGTTGAGCGGACGAACCGCATGGTTGAGCGATGCCTATTCTGACCGCCCCGGCTACTTTGGAATTCCGCCGGCGCGCTCGCAAGAAAAGCTGGATGAAGACTACGCTAAATGGTGGAATGCCGGCTGGCAGGTTGCGACTCACTCCAATGGTGACCGCGAGATCGACATGGTTCTTACCGCGATTGAACGCGCCGAAGCTAAGAACCCTCGCCCCGATGCGCGCTGGCGCGTTGAACACGCGAGCGTGATGAATCAGGCGCTGCTCGATCGCGCCAAAAAGGACGGTGTGATTCTTGTCTTCCACTCTTATATGTGGGAGTACGGAAACATACTCGCCTCTTACGGGCCGGATCGCCTCGCGATGATGCACGCCTATCGCACGGCGATTGACATGGGCATTCCCGTGGCCGGTCACTCCGATTCTCCCATCTCCGCTGCGGACCCGCTGCTGAGAATTCAGAATATGGTCACGCGCAAAAGCTCCGAAGGGAATGTGCTTGGCGGAAATCAGAAAGTAAGCGTGCAAGAGGCGATCAAGGCATGGACTCTCGACGGCGCCTACGCCACCTTTGAAGAAAAAATCAAAGGCTCCATCACTCCCGGCAAGCTCGCAGATTTTGTGATTCTCCAGAAGAATCCGGCAGCGGTTCCGCCGGAGACAATCAAGGACATCGTCGTCGAAGCAACTTATCTCGGTGGCCAGCTTGTATACTCCGCGCCCGCCAATGCTATCGCTCTGGTGCCGCTGCCTCCAGCCGATTACGGCGACGGCGATGAAGACGAAAATGCTGTTGCGCCCTATTAAACTCTGGAGAACGCGGCCCCAGTAATCTTCGTAAACAGCCGAATCAAAGAATAGGAGTGTCGAAAATGTTTGGAAAACTTTCTCTGATCACTCTTGCAACCCTCCTCGCTGGGGCAATGTTGACCAGCGCGGAAATAACGGAATTATCTTGTGTTCAGACATCTCCCACAGAGTACAGGCTCTCCTATTCTTTGTCCGGCAATTCGCACTGGGTTCAAATCTTCTCAAGCATAGACCCTGCTGGGTCAAAAGATTTGCAATTACTCCTAAAAACTTCTGAGTTGAATGTAACTGTTCATGCTGGAGCAGCCGGAGAACGCATCTATTTCTTTCTAAGGCCGGACCACGGCAAACAGCGCGAAGTCTCGATTCGTCGCATCCTTTTGGAAGGAAGCCCTAACTTCCGCGACCTCGGAGGCTATGAGACCACCGACGGCCGCTTCGTCCGATGGGGAAAACTCTATAGGTCCGGCGCGCTCAACAAACTAACTTCCAATGACTACGCTTATCTGAGCAAGTTAGGCATCCATACGGTCTGCGATTTTCGCACCCCGCAGGAAAATGTAACTGCTCCGGAGCTATGGATTCCAGGCTCCAAAGTTGAACACATCAGCTTGCCGATTCCACCACGCGCAAACAAAGATGCTAAAACATCGCCGCAAGAGTTTCTTGCTTCCAATCCAAGCCTCGCGGAGATTCGTGAGTGGATGACAATCAATTACGATAGTCTTGCTTTCTCAACCTCGGATCAGTATAAGAAGCTTTTCGCCGAGTTAAACGACGAACACTTGCCGCTCCTCTACCACTGCGCCGCGGGAAAGGACCGAACTGGAGTGTTCAGCGCTTTTCTTCTGCGAACTCTCGGAGTTCCAGAAAAGACTGTTCTCGCCGATTATGAGTTGACCAATATATACCTCCAAATCCCGCTTAACTCTGCCGCAAGAAACGATTCAACTCAAAAGCCTACTCCCGGCTCCGCTCCCATGCACGGACAACTCACACAAGAGCAGTGGCAGATAACGATGGTCTCCGATCCCGAATATCTGAAAGGAATGCTTCGTCATATCGATCAGAAATACGGATCATTTGACAATTATCGCCGCGCTGTTCTCGGCCTCTCTGACCAAGACGTTGAGAAACTGCGTACACGGTTTTTGGAAAAGTAAGTTGAGATAAATGCGATGAAGTCTTTTGCAGATAGATTTCGAGAAGGAGCTTCGCAACGGTCGCCCTTTTGCCTCGGCCTTGATCCCTCTGAAGATGCGTTGAAGTTATGGGGATTGCCCAACAGCATCGACGGCTTGAAGAAGTTTTCCGAGTGTTACGTCGAGTGGTCCTCTGAGATTGTTCTTCTCGTCAAGCCGCAGATTGCCTTCTTCGAGCGCTTCGGCTCGCCTGGAATCGCTGTACTGGAAGAGATCGTCGGCGAGTTCAGGCGCCGTGGTGTATTAGTTCTGATCGATGCAAAACGCGGTGACATCAGCTCAACCATGCTCGGTTATGCGGAGGCGTTTTTCAGCGACGCGAGTCCCTTGCGAGTGGATGCTGTAACAGCTAATCCATTCCTTGGATTCGAAAGTCTGAAGCCTCTATTTGAAAGCGCAGCTAAGGCGAGCGGCCATGTCTTCGTCGTCGTAGCATCCTCTAACCGCGAAGGAATCGAGATACAAAATGCGCGGCTGGAAAATGGCCTGAGAACATATCAATATCTCGGCGATCAGATTGTCAGCTATAACGCGCGAACTCCCGACGGCGAAGTTGTTGGAGCAGTTATTGGAGCTACGAGAAACGACATTGATCCCCGCTGGCTGGAAAGTTTGGGTTCAACTTTGTTGCTGATGCCCGGAATCGGCGCGCAGGGAGCATCTATCGAGAGTCTTATGCTACATCCAAATCGCCGATGCATTCTTCCATCTTCCTCGCGAGCAATTGCACAGGCAGGTCCGTTTCGTGAACAATTTCAAAGCCAATTAAAAACTGCAACCTCGCAGGCGATTAGACTCTGGAATTATTGACTCAGACCGGCCTGGGAACGTGTGTCACATCGTCAAGTTAGCTCCATTACTAAAGACTAATTTTGAATTCTTCTCGCGTGAAGCTACAGGGACCGGAGCCGATAGTGATTGCGTGGGCACGTACGGCTGTGTACCCGAGGAGGATTTTATGCGGCTACGCCTTGTTTGTGCTCTGCTGATTTTGATTGGATTAACCGGTTGCGGAAAACAGATGTCTACCACTACCACCAACACTAACAATCCAATCCCCGCCACCCCCAGTGACGTTACGTATGCGTATAACGGAACGGCTTCGGTGGGCGATTTTCTAACCATCATCATCGATACAACCAAACTGACACTCAGCTATACGAATCTCTCTAACGGCGCCAGCGGGACGATTCCGTATACGGTCAATGCGGATGGCAGCTATGCGCTGGATGATCCGACTGGCAATTTGCTCTCGGCCTATGAAGTACCGGGCTATGCGCTGTTGATTCAGTCGGCAAAATCCGGACCTAACCAGAATACGCCGGCTCTGATTACGGCTGTGGAGAGCGGTCCTATCTCGTTGAGCACCTTTGCCAACAACAGCTACAACTATATGTCCTTCCGCACCTCCTT
The DNA here is from genome assembly GCA_964408275.1 of uncultured Occallatibacter sp. Lineage (GTDB taxonomy): Bacteria > Acidobacteriota > Terriglobia > Terriglobales > Acidobacteriaceae > Telmatobacter. The sequence continues at coordinate 20,661 of CAYOYX010000004.1, read as the reverse complement.
CGGCGGCCTGGAAATCGGTTCGGTGACCATTGGAACTACCTCCGGGACGAACACAAACTACTGGCCTTACGGAAACATCGCTCCCGGCGCGGGCGGAGCCTTTGGCGGCGGCCCGATGGACTTCAGCGGACTGACGGAGTCGGCATCGGGAACGTATCTGTCTGGGGCAGTCGGCGGCGCGGGCGGGGGCACAAACACCATCTTCGGCACGGCGAACGGCTTCTTCATCGTAGACACGCCTAACGGATCGATCATTGGTCTGCCAAAGGCGGCAAGCCCCGTCTTCGATCCGTCGGTGGCCGGGACGTATAAGGCCATCTATTATGAAAAGCTCAACGCCAACAACTCCGGGAACACGGAGACCGGCACCCCTTCGACGGGTCAGGCGACGGTTGTAATCACAGCCGGCGCAACCGACAACATCACGGTCACCGATTCGAATAACAACACGATTATCAATGCAGCGCTGACGCCTGTCTCATCGTCCAGCTTCCTGTACGACAGTAGTTCGGATAAACTGACGGATCCCTGCAACGGATTATTTGTCTTCCGCGCCGTAACTGCAACATACGAGCATGATGTCTTTGTCACCTTTGTGGGTAACTCGGTTGTCTTTTCCAAGTTCAGCGGTAATCTGCCGTTCACCAATAGCAGCACATACACCTATTGGTACGGAGTGGGGTTGAAACAGCCAAGCAATTAGTAGATTGATCTTCGTGCTTTTCCACCCTATCAAAAGAAACGTGAAAGGATAGGGCACCTAGAGTATTTCCAGGTGGGAGGTATGTCCGGCGTCTTTTTGGCGCAGGATATGCCTCCCGATTTGTTGCGGGATGCTCACAGCGAGCCAAAGTTAGCTGATCTTGCGATGAGTGATGCGCCGCCAGAACCGCCAGTGAGCCCCATGCATCAGCAGGGTCTGCTCGGCCTTCAATGCCGCGTAGGAGTGCTCCACGTAAACATCAAACTCAGGCGGCCAGCCAATGGTGGAGCGGCGTTCAGTGTAATCGCCTTCGGCCCACTTGGAGAGCACCGCCTTGTAACCGACGACGTGCGTGACAAAGTCCAGCAGGCAGCGCGGCATCTGTTCCTCGACGATAAGATAGGCCTTCTCGATAATGATCTTTTCGCGGACGTCATTGAGTGGCATGAAGATGGTGGTCATCCACAGCATCCACTCCTTCATCTCGCTGTCGAGAATGGGATAGCTCTGCGTCTTGCCCTGCTTCTTGAGCAGCGACCGATAGGCGATGTTGCCGGCCTGCGAGGCGACGTAAAGAGGGCCATAAAACTCGTTGAGTCTGCGGTTAACCAGTTCCAGCTTGTCTTTGCGACGGGCGAGCATACGAGCGCTCATGAAGGTTGCCAGGTAGCCGACGAGCGCAAGAAGAATTGTCAGTCCGGCTGCGTTCTGCAGAAGACTCGGAGAGAAAAGTGCCGTAAGGTCCATCTTTATACCTGACAGCGAGTATACTGCGACAGCCTATCCTGGCAGTGGCCGCCGCGGCGAAAAAATGTGGCTCACAGCCCGCCGTGGAACCGTCCGAAGACTTGGGAAAGCATCAGCGCCATCAGCAGGATGCCCGCGCCGAGTGTGAGCGCGTGACGGGTGCTGCGCAGGTTGAAGCTGCCCACCCGGCACAGCAGCAGGTAAGCAATGACGAGATTGAAAAAGCCCCAGAGGACATTGACCATCGAGGAAGAGAGGCCCTGGCCGGGTGGGTTGGCAAAGGGACTCTGAAAGGCGCTGCCGGAGATGCCGTTGATGAGATGGGGCAGGGCGTTGGCGAGGAACGCGCCGCCGAAAAAGTACGCAATAAAGTGATGCCACCGCATGGCTGCTCCTTTTCCGATGCAGGGCGATGATAGCATGGCAGACGCAAATTCAGCGCAGCCATACCCAGTGGCTTTTCTTTTCCGGGCCACCCGGCGACAGGCCTTCATCGCTCGGGTGGAAGTATGACCCGCCATCGATCTTGTCAAGAGCGCGATTTTCGCTCCTGCGCGCGCAGCCCATGGTATGTCAACTACTGATGCCGGACTTCTACGGTTGCTCCCATGCGGCCTCTCATCGGAATGAGTTGACTGCGACTGGGAAGCTTCCATGCCGAGAAGAGATTGACAAACATCCGTTCGCGGCAGTTGCGGCAGCGCGCGGGATATTGCAGCAAAATCAAGTGGAATATGTCCAATGGCTGGAAACGCGAGGTCCGCATCTCCGGCGAATCGCAGAAGAAACATCTCATAAGTTGTCACCCTTCCAATGGAATGAATCAGTTCCCCTTGCGGGGAAAATGCACCGCATACGGCTTGCGGAAGCTCCAATTACGCAGCTCCAGCAGCCAAAAAACACCATCAGAATGGGGAGATATTACGTGCAATGGCTTTACGCAGGGCGACAATCGTCAGTCCGTGTCATCGCTCATCTGCATCACGCCACTGTTCCAGCTCGGAAGGCCGGAATATGAACGGATCTTAATTACATAATGAGTATTAGCACACTGCGGCTGCAATGGCAAGCGCGCCCGCAGGAATCTCTCAATGTGTCTGTGGCTGAGTGACGGGCAACTCCGGAAATTGCGCCGAGCCGCGCAGAATCTCCACGGCAGTAGGCGGCAGGGGCTTGTCGGCGTTGGCCAGCAGCAGGCTCACTCGCCAGATTTCGGTATCTGAAAGCACATCCTTGAAGGCCGGCATACCTGTGAGCCGGATGCCGTTGGCTACCTTCCAGTAAGTTTCTCCGGGGGGATCATCGCTGACTCCAATCACGGCGCTGCCGCCGTGCTTCTCCCAGAGCTGCGGCGCAAGAGGATACATATGCGCCCCAAACTGCGAAGGTTTGCCGTGAAAGCCGTGGCAGACTGCGCATTTGTCGTTGTAGATGTGCGCGCCCGCCACCAGGCTCTCCTCATCCGGTTGAGCGATGGGACTCTTGGCAAGCTCGCGGTCAATGCGCTGGTGAAGCGGGATTCCGGTGATGAACTCCTCCTGGGGAAACGGCGGATCGGCGACGGCGACCGGCACTCTGCCAAAGCACAGCCACGCTGCCAGCACGATGGGCGCCAGCACAACTCCAATCAGAACTCCCAGCAATAGCTTTTTCATCTTCCCTCCAGCTTGCTTTGCCCTATATCGTAGAGCATTTTGCCGGTTTGCGGCGTGAAAATGAAGGCGATTCGGTTTGCAGATTATTAGGAGCGAAAAAGGTACTCTGAGCAAAAGTGTCCAGAATTGGCACAGTTTTTTTACTCAAGGAGTTTCCCGATGGCAGATCACACAAAGATGAAACTTGGCCGCAAGGCGATCAAAACGGATACGCGCACACTGGCTTTGGGCAACTACCTGACCCCGGCGCTTCCGCCGCCGCCGATCGCCGCCGACTGGACCAAAAACGTCGCCAGCTGGGGCATGATGCTGAATGATTCGCTGGGCGATTGCACGATCGCCGGCCTGGGTCACGCGGTGCAGGTTTGGACCGCGAATACCAGTGGCATTGTCACCGTGCCGGACGCGACCATCGAGAGCTACTACGAACAATGGGACGGATATGTGGCGGGCAACCCTGAAACCGATCACGGCGGCGTGGAGCTGGACGTGCTCACCCGCTGGCAGAAGAGCAGCTTTGACGGCCACGGCCTGCTGGCCTTTGCCGATACCAGACCGGCCAATCTGGTGGAGATCAAGCAGTCGATTGCTCTCTTCGGCGGCGTCTACATCGGCCTCTCGCTGCCGTTGACGGCGCAGACGCAGGATGTGTGGGACGTAGTGAAAAACGGCGGCGCAAATGCTCGGCCCGGAAGCTGGGGCGGGCACTGCGTCTTCGTGCCTAAGTACGACGCCAACGGCTTCACCTGCATCACCTGGGGGCAGCCGAAGACCATGACTCTGGCCTTCTGGAAAAAGTATTGCGATGAGGCGCACACGCTGCTCGGGCAAGATTGGCTTGCCGCCAAGGGCGCGCCCAGCGGCTTTGACCAGGCGCAGTTGCAGGCCAATCTGGCCGGCATAAATTAAGAAGCTAGCGCCGTTGATTTTCGCTCCTCTTGCCCGCACATAGCCACGCGTGATTGACTGGAGGCCGAAGGTGACCAACAAAATGGGGTACATTCTTGCGCTCGATCAGGGAACGACCAGCTCGCGCGCGATTCTCTTTGACAAAGCGGGAGCGATTGCCGCCACGGCGCAGCATGAGTTCAAGCAGCACTTCCCGCAGGCCGGATGGGTGGAGCATGACCCGACAGAGATTCTGACCAGCCAGCTTGCTTGCGCGGTGGAGGCGCTGGGACGGGCCGGCGCGCTGCCCCGCGACATCGCCGCCATCGGCATCACCAACCAGCGCGAGACGGTGATTCTCTGGGAGCGCAAGACCGGCAAAGCAATCTATCCCGCGATTGTCTGGCAGGACCGGCGCACTGCGTCGCAATGCGGCAAGTTCGTAGAGAGCGGCGCGGAAGAAACAGTCGCTGCGAAGACCGGCCTGTTGCTCGATCCATATTTTTCCGCCACCAAAATCGGTTGGATTCTCGACAACGTCCCCGGCGCGCGCGCGCGGGCCGAACGCGGCGAGCTGGCCTTTGGAACGGTGGACAGTTGGCTGATTTGGCATCTGACGAGCGGTGAGCGCCATGTGACCGATGTGACCAACGCATCGCGAACACTGTTGTTCAACATCGTGAAGGGCGAGTGGGATGCGGAACTGCTGCGGATTTTCAACATTCCCCTGAGCCTGCTGCCGGAGGTTGTATGGTCAAGCGAGCGCGTGGGCGAGGTGACGACGACGCTCGGACTCGGCGGCGTGGCGATTGCGGGGATTGCGGGCGATCAGCAGGCGGCGCTCTTCGGACAGTTGTGCTGGCGCGCGGGCGAGGCCAAAAACACCTACGGCACCGGCTGCTTTTTATTGCAAAACATCGGCACACAGTTCATCCTCTCCAAGCACCGTCTGATTACCACGCTCGCGGCCAGCGCCGGGCATCGGTTGGAGTACGCGCTCGAAGGCAGCATCTTCATCGGCGGCGCTGTGGTGCAGTGGCTGCGCGACAATCTCAAGCTGATCGGCAGCTCGTCTGATGTTGAAGCGCTGGCGGCGAGCGCGCCGGATTCAGGCGGAGTTGTGTTCGTTCCCGCGTTTGTCGGCCTGGGCGCGCCGCATTGGGATCCGCACGCCAGCGGCTTGCTCATCGGCCTGCGCCGCGGCACCACACCAGGAGAGATTGCTCGCGCGGCTCTGGAGAGCATCGCATTCCAGGTGGCCGATGTGCTGAAAGCCGTCCAGAGCGAGACAACGCCGCTGGCTGCGCTGCGCGTGGATGGCGGCGCGGCGGTGAACAATCTGCTGATGCAATTTCAGGCGGACGTGCTGGGTGTGCCAGTGGTGCGTCCGCAGGTGACGGAGACGACCGCGCTGGGAGCTGCTTACCTCGCCGGATTGGCGACTGGCTTCTGGGCAAGCCCCGATGTATTGCGCGCACAGCGGCAAGGCGACGCGCGTTTTGATCCGAAGATGAACGACGCCGAGCGGGCTGAGCGGCGCGGACGCTGGCAGCGCGCCGTCGAGCGAGCCAAGAATTGGAGCGATTGAAGCTGAAGGCTCAGCACTTCAAAGTGATTTGAAAGTATTTCTAGAAGACATGGTGCCGGGAGTCCACTTGTAAGTTGAGCGTCTGCTGTCTGCGTTCGCGCAGCACGGTCACAGGCACCTGCTTGCCCTGATAGGCGCGCAGCGCTCGCTCCCAGTCGGTCTGCGTAGCAATGGCGAAGGGGCCAACCTTGAGGATTACGTCGAAGGCCTTCAGTCCTGCGACAGCGGCCTGACTGTTGCGCGCCACCTCCTTGACCATCACTCCTCCGGGAACGCCGAGAAAGCCGGCCATCTGGCGGGTGAGCGGCTCGACGACCGCGCCGACGTTTGGAATGCCGAAGAAGGGAAGATGAAAGCCGCTGGAGTTCGGCGCTTCGCCGGAAACATCTGGAGCGCCCGGGCCCGACTGCTGCGCGAAGACGTCATCGCCCGCGCCGAGCTTGTTCCAGACATTCTGCTCCATCGCTCGCCGGTCGGCCAGCTCAACGTCGAAGGTGAGCGCGCTGCCGTTGCGGCTGATTTCGAGCGCGACATTGCGCCCCGCGGGAATCTCGCGCAGCATACGGCGCAACTGCTCCGCGCCTTCGACAACTTGATCGTTCAGCTTGAGCACTACATCATTGACGCGAAGGCCGATCTGCCCTGCGGGCGCGTCATGATCGATGAGCGTGATAATGGCTCCGCGCACTTCCTTGAGCTTGAGCGCCTGCGCGGCCTTCTGATCGACGTCGGCCAGATTCACGCCGAGATAACCCTGTGAACTGTGCGGCGGCGGAGGCGGCGGCCCGCCGGGAGGCGCAAAGAATCCCGGAACTTGTGCGCAAGCGCACGACGCGATCGTAATCAGCGCAGCAACTACAAAACTCTGAAACAGCCTCAAAAAGTGCTTCATTACTGCATCTCCCGCAACTGCTGGGCATTGCGTTTTATTGTATCTCCGGCTCGCGGCTCAAGACCTGCCGCGAGACCGTGCGAATATATGGATTCTGATCGGTGTCGGCAACCGAGTGCAGCACCTGGCGCACGCTGGTATCGCCCTCCACCGGCTCCAGAAGATTGATGGCCGATGTGCGGATGCGCGGATCGCCGTCATTCATCAGCGCCTCGAGTACCGCATTGCGCACACGCATATCCTCGGCGACGTAAGGCTCCAGACCTTCGAGCGCCTTCTCGCGCACGCCTTCGTTCGGGTCATAACGCAACGCCACCATCAACGCATCGCGAATCCCCGCCGCCTTCTGGCAACTGTGTCCGGCCTTGCACTCGGCCGCCAGCAGCTTCACCGAATCGCCTCGCACGCCCTCCGACGATGAGTTCTGACTGGCCAGCATCAGCAACTGGCGAATCGCCGGATCGTCGAGCGAACCTTCAATCTGCCGCGGCACCAGTTGGTTGTAGCGCACCTCGACCGTATGGCTGTTCGGCGGACGCACAATGCTGGAGATGTTAGCAATCTCCGCCGTTGCCGGCAGCGTGGACGTCGCGGGCGCAAGCGGCTGACTCGTCTCGCGCGCAGCCTGTTGCGCAGCGGGAGTCGGTGCAGTGCGCGACGCATGATTCATCGCCAGTTCAAAGCCGCCCAGCGAACCCGCGCCAACGCCCGCCAGCAGCAGCAATGAAGCCGCCAACGGCGCCGCCTGCAAATTCGCCATGCTGTTCCTGATTTGTTGGAAGAGGCGATCCAGCCAGCGGCGCGGCGGCAGTGCATCCAGCGCCTCGCACAATCTCTGCCGTGAGCGCGCCAGCAGATTGGCCTCCGGCTCCGCCACCGGATAAGCCTCGGCCAGCACCTTCAGCGCCAGCAGTTGTTCCCGCTCCTTCACGCACTTCTCGCAGCCGTTCAAGTGCCGCTCAAGTTCGCGCGCCTGCTCTTCGGCCAGCTCTCCGTAAGCCGCCGCCACTATCCGCTCATGTGCAACTTCGCATCTCATAGCCAACGTCCTTCCAGCCTCAAAAATCCCGCTTCGACGCTCTACAATCCGGCTCCCTCCGGCCTTCGGAGAGAATGCCACAAGCGTCTGCTCAACCGCCTATCGATTCCCTTGACCTCGCCTAAAGAGCACGAACTTTAGCCGGAGGGTACGGGCTTTAGCCCGTACATTAACCCCGCAAAATCAAGCGGGCTTTAGCCCCTGAGGGAATCAACGATTGCAAAACCAATACCTACCGCAATCCCGACAACTGCGCTCTCAACTTCTTCGTCGCCCTGAAGAGCGTATTCTTGGCGGTCTCCTCCGTGGTGTTCAGCATCTCTCCGATCAGGCGCAGCCGCAGCCCCTGATAGTGCTTCAACTCAAATACCATCCGCTCGCGCGGCGTCAGCTTCGCCAGCGCCAATTGAATCCGTTCACCCAGCGCCTTGCGCTCCAGTTCGCGTGCCGGGTTCGAGTACGCACGGTCATCCGAGACCGAAGCCAGCAGATCAATCTCATCGCCGGAGTGGTCCGTAATCACCGCGTTGCCCTCGCGCCGCGTCTTGCGCCGACGCATCTGGTCCAGGCAAAGGTTGGTTACTATCCGGTAAATCCACGTATAAAACGAGCACTCGAAGCGAAAATTTCCCAGATACCGGTAGGCCTTCAAAAACGCTTCCTGATAAATATCCTCGGCATCGTGCTCGCTGCCTGTCAGGTGCAGCGCCAGCCTGAGAACCTGCTGCTCATACTGCCGGACCAGAGAGTCGAAGGCCGCGCGCGACCCCGCCTGCGCCTCGCGAATCAGCTCCATCTCCGGCTCACGCGCCAGCCTGCGCTCCTCGGCGCTCTTCTCTCCGTTGTTCGCCCTGGTTGCAGCCATGCCTGTGGAGGATTGTAACCTCCGGGCTGGCCAAGCCGCGCCGCCCTGTGCAGCAGCCTGGGAAATCGGGTAAATCATCGCATCCGTTGCCATCGTATCTGCTCCGGGGATCAGGGGAGTCTCCGCACTCGGATAGACGCGAAGCAGAGGTGTTGGTAAGCAATTTGCCTGGGTGCTTGGGTGCCCCATCTCCCGCTCTTGGGAGATGGGAATCCATAGGGCAATCGCAATTGAATATTGCGCTACAAGTGTCAAGGCACGACTTCTCAGGCTGCGGAAATACTCTTTGGATCGTCAAAAAGTGTCAGGGCACGACTTTAGTCGTGCCGAAAAAGCAGCAGAAAAGTGCAGGGCTTTAGCCCCTGAGGGATGTTTTCATTCCGTGGCTCCTATGTCACTCGCTTTTGGGGACATGGGAAACCAGCTACACTAAAAGTCAATGAACGACACTCTCTTTCCCGATCCTCCCGCCCCCAACTCCACTGAAATTTTCACCGCCCATTGCGACGGCGGCTCGCGCGGCAACCCCGGCCCCTCCGGCTACGGCGCGGTCATTGAAGACTCCGCGGGCCGCACCGTCGCCGAACTCAACGGCTTCCTCGGCATCCGCACCAACAACTTCGCCGAGTACTCCGGGCTTCTGGCTGTTCTGCGCTGGGCCATCGAGAACGGCGCGAATCACCTGCGCGTCGTCAGCGATTCAGAACTGATGGTCAAGCAGATGCAGGGCAAGTACAAGGTCGCCAGCCCCATCCTGCGCCCGCTCTTTGAGGAGGCTCGCAAACTCTCCCGCAGCCTTGCCAGCTTCGAGATGCGCCACACCCTGCGCGGCGGCAACAAAGTCGCCGATCGCCTCGCCAACGAAGCCATGGATAAAGGTATGAAAAAACCGGCGAAATAGCCGGTTGAGAGTCGTTTCGTGCATCTTCAAAATCATTTTTGTGCAATACTTGTATTGCATCGTCACGGAGGGCTGTCATGGGTTCCGCTGTCTCGCTTCGTTTGCCAGAAAACTTGAAATCCCGCCTGGAAAAGCTGTCCAAACGCACCGGGCGCAGCAAAACCTACTACATGGTTGAGGCGATCAGCGAAAAGCTGGCGGACCTGGAAGATTTGTACCTGGCAGAAGAGCGGACCCGCGCTCTGAAGGCTGGCCGCAGCAGAACCTATACTCAGCAAGAAATGGAAAAGCGGTATGGCCTGGCGGATTGAGTACAGCAAAGAAGCGGAACGAGAAATCGCCAAATTTGACAGGCAAATCGCGCCGCGGATTTCCAGGACTCGCGGCTAGGTAGGGACTGCGTTATCTTGTTGGCAGGTGGCGCCCGGCCCCGGTCCCTCGCATCTGGAGACCGGGGATACCCTCATGGCGCGCAAGCGCCGTCCGCTTGGACGGCCAGTCCTTTGCAGATAATTTTCTCTCTTCGGCGCACAATAATTCTCAGAAGTTTTCTTTCAGATCATCGTCCCGGTGCCTCCTCTTCGCGCAGTTTTTTTGCCGGAAGCGGTCAGAAGAGGCCAAAACGTCCCGTAACTCCTTATCCTGGACGATTTTGTAGGGAACTTCTTTGTTTTGACGATTTTACAGCGCAACCCCGCCTGTAAACTCATGAAACAAAGGATTTTGTTTGCAAAATAGGGGTGGGGGTAGGTCTCGTATGCAAATCTACAAACAGAGTCGAGAAGCATGACTGGCTATTCCCTGTCTTACCCTTTTCTCCCCAAGTCATTCCGCCACGCGTGGCCGCCGTTCGCTATCAAATGGTCCCCGCACTCCGGCCCCCATGAACCCGCCGCGTAATTCGGAAAGACCTCCGGCTTCTTATTCGCCCAGGCCTCTAGAACCGGCGTGAACAGCGCCCAGGTTGTCTCCACGCCGTCGCGGTGCGCAAAGAGCGTTTGGTCGCCTTGCATCGCATCCAGCAGCAGCCGTTCGTAGCCATTCGCGCTCGACCTGCCGAAGGCCGCCGCGTAGTCGAAGTCCATATTCACCGGGCAAACGTCCATCTCCATCGTCGTCGGAGCCTTGGCTCCGAAGCGCAGCGCAATTCCCTCATCGGGCTGAATGCGAATCGTCAGCAGGTTGGGCTTGATGACCTGGCAGACCGCCTGCGTCCGCAGCCGGTCGAAGATTAACAGCGGCGGCTGCTTGAATTGAATGCTGATCTCCGTCGCTCGTTTCTGCATCCGTTTGCCCGCGCGCAGATAGAATGGCACTCCCGCCCAGCGCCAGTTTTCTATCTCGACGCGCGCCGCCGCATAAGTCTCCGTGCCGGAGTCTGGACTCACTCGCGACTCTTCGCGATAACTCAACACTTGATGTCCATCCACCACTCCCGCGCCATACTGTCCGCGCACAACATTGAGAATTGGAATCGATGGAATCGCCCGCCAGACCTTCAATTTCTCTCGCCGCACGCTCTCTGCCTCAAAGCTCGACGGAGGCTCCAGAGCTACCAGACTTAGTAACTCCATCACGTGATTCTGCATCACATCGCGCAGTGCTCCGGCTTTTTCATAAAACGGCCCGCGCCCTTCAACGCCCAGCGTTTCAGCAACAGTTATCTGTACATGGTCGACATAATTGCGATTCCAGATTGGTTCGAAGATACCATTGGCAAAGCGGAAGACTAATATATTCTGCACCGTTTCCTTGCCTAAGTAGTGGTCGATGCGGAAGACCTGATCTTCATGGAAGACGGCGTTCACCTGCGCATTTAGCTCGCGCGCCGACTCTAGATCGTGGCCGAAGGGCTTCTCGATCACTACAGCAGCCGAGCCTTGCTCCGGTTGCGCCATCCCATGCGCGCCGAGATTTTCGATGATAGGTGCAAAATGCTCCGGCGCGGTTGCCAGATAATAAAGCCGCCTGCCGCCGATGCCCTTTTCTTTGGCAATCCTATCTAACTCACTCTTCAATCCCTCATAACTCGTTGGATCGTCGAATTGCAACGGATGATAACTGATCTTTCTGACAAAGTTATCCAACCTATGGCTGCTGGCTTCAACGCCGCCAAACTCGATGATCCCGGAACGCATCTCCGCGGCGAACTCATCTCCCAGCGGCCGTCGCGCCACGCCCACAATGGCAAACTTCTCCGGGAGTAGGCCAGCCTGCTCCAAATGAAAGAGTGCAGGCAGCAGTTTGCGTTTGGTCAAGTCGCCCGACGCGCCGAAGATTACCAGAATTGCCGCTTCAGTAACTCTCTCGCCGCTATGCGGAACCTGCGAGAGATCCTCTGGCCGCACGCTCATTTGCACCGTTGCCATAACTTCCTCACTAACTTGTTAGATAACTCCCAGGTTTTTCAGGTCAAGTCGCAACTCTTCAGCTCCATCGAACTTTATCGCCTTCATTCCCGCAGTCACTGCACCAACGACATTCTCCGCGCGGTCGTCGATAAATAAAACCCGCTCTGCCCGACGGCCTAGTATCTCCAGCGCGCGCTGATAAATCGCTTCATCCGGCTTGCGCAATCCAAGATAGCATGAACTCAGCGTTACTTTGAATAATTCTCGCAAATGAAAGCAATCGAAGCGATACTCGTTTGTCTCCCGCGCCTCGTTGTTCAATGCTCCGACCAGATACTTATCCGATGCGGCAACTTCCTGAAGGATTCCCATCGCTCCGTCGGGAAGCAACTTCGACCCAGCGCAGATCGCTGTGAAGAACTGATCCGCGGAAAAGCTGCGCGGCTCATAGAAGACGGTCGCGTCCAGATACTCTTTCACTGAGATCGCGCCAATCTCCCAGGCGCGATAAGGCGCGGGATGGCGTGCTTCAAAGGCCGAGCGATCCAGACCGAAGTGATCCAGCACTGTGGCGCGCTCACCAGTGTCCCATCCGTTGGTAAGCAGCACACCGCCCACATCAAAGAGGATTACATCGAAGGGAAGAATCGCCGCCTCCCAAGTAGACTTGTGCGTTTCATAGGAGTGAATTAGAAGTACAAAGGCTGCATGAATGTTATCGAGTTATGCCAGCTTGTCGGAGCCATCGCCGCAGAGATACTTAGCCTCAATAGCCAGAACCTTGTTGAAGCGCCTGACAAACCGCTCTTCCGTTGCGATGAACTTTGCACCGATAAACTTATCCACCACCTCGAAGGCCAGCGCTGAACCGATAATGCGCGCACCCAGCACGCAGACGTTCATGTCATCGTGCTCCACACCCTGATGAGCTGAATAAGTGTCATGACACATTCCGGCGCGAATGCCGGGTATCTTATTGGCAGCCACGCATACGCCAACGCCGGAGCCGCAGATCAAAATGGCGCGCGGAGCAATGTTCTTTTTCAACGCCATGCCAACCTTCTCGGCAAAGTCGGGATAGTCGTCTTGTAAGTCGCAGTTATAAGCTCCCAGGTCCACAACTTCATGGCCGGACTTGGCGAGATAGGCGCGAAGCTCTTCCTTCAGAGCAAAGCCCGCGTGGTCGGATGCGATAACTAACTTCACGATGCGTTCCTTTCGGAACAGTTGTCAGCCGTCAGTTATAAGTAATCAGTCTCGCGAGCGTACCATACTCGCTATCCTGATAACTAACTCCCAAACTGACAACTGATCACTGACAACTGCTTCACTTCACTAATGCCTTCGCCCGCGCCGCGATGTTCGCCGCGGTGAAGCCAAGCTCGGTCATGATCTTTGGTCCCGGCGCAGAGGCTCCGAAGCGGTCGAGGCCAATCACGTCTCCATCGAGACCAACATACTTCCACCAGCCCAGCGTTGAACCAGCCTCAACCGCGAGCCGGGGCACGCTGACCGGCAGTACACTGGACTTATATTCAGCCGATTGCTCCTCGAAGATCTTCCAGCTCGGAAAGCTGACCACACGCGCCACGATTCCATCAGCGGCAAGCAGCTTGGCCGCATCCAGGCAGGGCCATACCTCACTCCCCGCGCCGATCAAGACGACCTGCGGCTTCGCAGCATCCTGCAAGATGTACGCGCCCTTGCTAACTCCAGCATAAAGGTCGTGCGTCGCCGCATCGATCACCGGAAGATTTTGCCGCGTGAGCGCAAAGAAGCAGGGCCGCTTGCGCTCCAAAGCCAGTCGCCACGCCGCCGCTGTCTCGTTGGCATCCGCGGGGCGGAAGTCCGTCATGCCCGGTATTGCGCGGTAGCTCATCAGTTGCTCGATGGGTTGATGCGTCGGGCCATCCTCACCCAGCGCGATGGTGTCGTGCGTGAAGACGAAGAGCGAGTGCGTCTCCATCAGTGCCGCCAGACGAATCGCCGGCTTGGCGTAATCGGAGAAGATGAAAAAAGTTGACCCAAAGGGAATCAGCCCGCCGTGAGCGGCGATTCCGTTGACCGCGGCGCACATTCCAAACTCGCGCACGCCAAAGAATACATTGCGTCCGGCAGGGTCTTCATGAAAGTTTGCGCCCGGTTTGAAGATCGTCCGCGTCGAAGAGGTCAGGTCCGCCGCGCCGCCAAAAAGCTCCGGCACAGCCGCGGCAATCGCATTCAAAATCTCGCCGCCCGCATTGCGCGTGGCGATAGCTTTGTCGGTCGGGAAGGTGGGAATCGCCTTCTCCCATCCCGGTTTCAGCTCGCCCTTCTGCGTGCGCTCAAACTCCGCGGCCAGTTCAGGATTTGTCGCCGCGTAAGCCGCGAAGAGCTTCTTCCATGCAGCTTCAGCTTGCGCTCCGCGCTCAACGGCCTTGCGCCAGTTGGCCAGCGCATCATCGGGAACCACAAAGCTCTGGTCTTCCGGGAAGCCGAAAAACTTCTTTGTCGCCGCCACGGCCTCCGCGCCCAGCGGTTCGCCATGCGATTTATTTGAACCTGCCTTGGGGCTGCCGTAGCCAATAATCGTCCGCACCGCAATAATCGAGGGTCGGCTGGTCTCGGCCTTCGCCGCCGCAATCGCCGCCTCAATCGCCCCCAGATCGTTGCCGTCAGTCACGCGCTGCACGTGCCAGTGATAGCCCTCAAAGCGCTCCAGCGCATCCTCGGTATAACTCAGGCTAGTCGGCCCATCCAGTGAGATCAGATTGTCATCATAAATAAAAATCAGCTTGCCCAGCCCCAGCGTTCCCGCCAGCGAGGCCGCCTCGTGCGAGACACCTTCCATCAGGTCGCCATCGCCCAAAAGAGCATAGGTGTGATGATCCACAACATCAAAGCCGGGGCGATTATAAACCGCGGCCAGATGCTTCTCGGCCATCGCCATTCCCACGGCCATCGCAATGCCCTGACCGAGCGGCCCGGTGGTCACCTCCACGCCATCCGTGTCCTGGCGCTCAGGATGGCCCGGCGTGCGCGATCCCCACTGCCGGAAGCTCTTCAGATCGTCCAGCGACAGATCGTAGCCGGAGAGAAAGAGCGTGCCGTAAAGCAGCGCCGAGGCGTGGCCGTTGGAGAGCACGAAGCGATCCCGGTCCGCCCACTTGGCGTGCTTCGGGTTGTGCTTCATCAGCTTATGAAAGAGCAGATATGATATGGGCGCGCACCCCAGCGGAGCGCCGGGATGGCCGCTATTGGCCTTCTGCACGGTGTCCACGGCCAGCAGCCGAAGGGTGTCAATGGACAATTCATCAATGGATGTTGCGGCGAGTGTCGATGTCATATCTATATTGTATCGAAACCGCATCGGGTCCGGCTGCCCGATGCTTCATTTCATTTTGCAATCTTTTCAGGCTGGCTGTGGCTCGTGGTCTCCCACCCTGACGACAAAAACACCTACGCGCTGGTGGACGCCCGCACTTCTGGGTCAGTTATTACGGGCCGGATCAACAATGAGAGCGCAAGCAAACCATGACTCCAGATCGAAGAGATGGAACTCGGATAAAAAACCCGCTGACGACAAAGAATAATCAGACCGGCGGATGCCAGCTTGTTTCACGTGATTTTAATAGATGCAATCGACGACGTCCGGTTCGAGACAGGAACGGAGTGAATATTCAGAACCTCTGTTTATTTGTAGATTTCAATAACTTATTCCGCTTTCTTACTGTGGAAAATCCAAAAGCATTGCGCGAATATGCTTGCGTCTCTGTAATAACTTTTGCATTGACAGTTGCAAATCCACGTGCCTAGAATGATGGCCAGAAATCCAACGCAGCGGTCGGCGGATCGCTGCAATTCCCCCTTGGAGGTAACCAATGAAACGTCTTCTCCTAACAGCCTTGGCGTGTGCATTGTTGCAAACGCCTCTTTCCGCGCAAATCACCATTGACACCAGCAGCGCAACGGATTGGAAGATCAGCAACGGAGTGGTAACTGTTGATTGGCTTCCCGGCGACGGGCGCATCTTCAGCATTCACTGGAACGCATTTCCAAATCAGGAGATCATCGACAAAACCAATGTAAGCAGCAAAGGACCCAAAGGGTTCTATATGGATAACGTAGGCCCAGGAGGCGGCACGCCGACCAATAACTACTATCTGGATCCGAACGGGCAGTATATCGATTGGTGGATGACGATCCCGTCAAGCGCCACGAATCCATTTACCTGGTCGCAGCATGACATCATGTTTTTAAACGATCCGGGCATTCACATTTATTTCGTCCTGAATCATGGAACTGGAGATATTGCCGGCGCTGTTGGCCAGATCCAATGGGTGCTGCGCAGCGACCTGACGCAGTTTACCAACACCTACTCGGAGAATACGGGCCTGGGTAATCTTGGGGCCACAACAATGCCGCTTCCCGCTGCCGTCTTGACCGGAAACAGCGATCCCGGCCGCAATGTTCAGGACGCCACCCTCGACCTTCATGGATTGCCGATTCCCACCGGATTTCGCCGCGAGTTTTACACCAAGTACGATTATTCGAGCTACGAATATCTGCACAAGGCGGAAGGCGTCTATGGCTCGACGATGGCGGCGTGGATGGTGCTTCCCAGCCACGAATCTCTCACCGGCGGACCAAGCAAACAGGATCTGATCTTTACCGGGAATTTGCTTATCATGGAGGCATACTCAAACCATCTCGACAACCAGATAAATTTCTCTGTGCCGGCGGGTTCGGTTATGCAGAGGTTGTACGGCCCGTTCTATCTCCACTTCAATGCCTTCAGTGCTTCGCATCCAACGGCGGCATCGCTGTATGAAGAAGCGTTGGGCGCGTCGCGCCGGATCACTCCGGCTTACGATAGCGAAACCCAACTGTTGAGCAATGGATATATTCCCTCGACCGGTCGCGGAGAGGTTGATGTGCAAGTCGAGGATCGCGACTGGTTCGGTCTGAGCCATGCATGGGCTGTCTTGAGCGACCAGCAAACCAATGCGCAGTACTCTCACGCAGGCCATCAATACTGGGAAAATCTCAGCGCCTGGGGAGAGGCCAGATTCCGCGGCGTGGCTCCCGGCACTTACCGGCTGACTGTCTATGACCTGGACAGTTGGGGAGAACTGCGGCACGATGGCGTCACGGTAACTGCAAACCAACCTACGCGGCTTTCGGTTCGATTCAACTCTGAGAACTTCAGCCGCGGCTGGCCGGTTTGGACGATTGGAATACCGGACCGCTCTTCCCACGAGTTTCTCCACGGACGAATCGTCGATCCCATCGATCTCGATCCCCAATTCGATTTCGATTCCAAAGGGAAATTCGGATTCGACTGGTTTGACGACCTGAATTGGTTTGGCAGCCGTATTCAGGATGACCGCGAGTATTGGGGCAATTGGAATTATTGGGCCGACTTTGCCGCCAACAACGGCGCGGTGATTTATTACGCCACTCCGGTGGGTTCCACTCCAGCCACCAATGACTGGTCAAAGTGGAATTACAACCAGTGGCACATCTTCAATCCGGGCCTCTTCGCGGGCATTTATAACGCTTCCGACGACACGACGGACGGCTACAAATATATCTGTCCGGCCTACGTTGGAAATTGCGTTACCGCGATTGTCCCAGACTGGCAGGTTCACTTCACTACTTCCAAGGAACAGCAGGCGCAAGGCCAATATGCGGTTCTCTCCGTCGGACTGGCCGCCACCGAGTCCAGCTTGACGGTCTCTTTGAATGGGAATGCGCTGACTTGGCCGGGCTATAACCACAAAAATGCCGATGCGGGAGTTCGCAGCGGATTATCGGGCACCTACCAGTGGGTTGTATTCCAGTGGCCCACTAGCCAGCTCAGTGCACCGGGAATGGACAACGTCATTACCTTCCACGTGAGCCGCACTCAGGGCGATATGTACGATGCGCTTCGCATGGAGATCACCAACACATCCGCCGATCAGACGGTGACGGGCTGGAACGATTACGAGTACGTCAACGCAACCACCTATGAGGCGGCCAACGACGCAATAGAAAATCAATGATCCTGCGATTGGGTTTGCAGCCAGTTTGCGCTAAACCGCCAGCTGGCTGCATTTATCAATCCCGGCCGGTGAACCCGGCATCAACCTCATCTGTCGAGAGGTTGTGCCCTGTTCATCAGCAGGTGGCCGCTCATCAACTCCTTGAATCCGGGGTGCCCCACTCATCCACAGTTTTATCGTGGATGAGTGGGAACCACGAAACTCGATAGCACGTGTTTTCCCAAAGAATCGAAACCGTCCTCTGTCTACTGTCCACCCTCTCACCCACCAACCCTGCGGCAGGTGGCCCCGGTTCCTCGCATTTGGGAACAGGGATACCGCGAATATCCTGCGTGAAGCGCCCTCCGCCCGGACGGCAAGTTTTTTGCATATAATTTCCCCTCCAACGCGCACAATCAATGCATGAACATCAACCAACCCCCGGGCTTTTTACTGACAACTGAGAACTGACAACTGAGAACTGGAGGCACCCCACCCCCTACCCCCCCTCCTTTATTTTCCAAACTTTGCACATAATTTTAACCATTCTGAATTCTGTAGGATACAAAATAAAGTATCGCCGATTTTCCCGCATTGTGATACCGCGATGGAGTTGCTTTGCCATTTAGATGAATCGCTCGCGGTTACATAACATTGGCCGGATGGAGTATCCTCTCGGCAGAGCAGTTGTACTGATCTCCCGAGAAAGGTAGTAATCAATGCGCAATTTCAAATCATTTGTCCTCTCAGTCTTCGCGCTGCTGACCATTCCGTTTTTTGCACCGGCCACATCGGCGCACGCACAGTTTCCCGCTTACCTTCATGCCATCTCCGATCTGCGCTCGGCGCGCGAGTATCTGAGAATGGACACCCGCCCAGAAAGGGTACGCGCCCGGGAATTTGCCATCGAACAGATCACCCGCGCAATCGACGAAATGAAGAGAGCCGCAATGGACGACGGAAAGAACCCCTGGCAAGCGCCGCCGGCGCAGAGCGAGGGTAACGAATTCCGGCCGATCCACTCAGCCGAGAGACTGCTGAGAGAAGCGCGCCGCGATGTAGATCACGGCTTTGATTCGCCGGAGAACCGCGGGCTGCGTGAACGCAGCATCGAGCACATCGACAAAGCGCTCGAAGCCCTGCAGCCGTTTATGTAATCAGCCTGAAAAACATTCCATTCGAGGCAACAGCACACAGTCCTGCGTGTTGTTGCCTCGTCGCTTGTTTCGTGTGAAGTTCCCTGCCTTTATAATAAAAAATGGCTCTCTATCTTCCGACCCTCACAGAGAAGACAGGAAAACAGACGGCGCAACTTCCGGCACGGTGCTTCCCTTTGAATGACGCCATCATCATCCGCGGCGCGCGGACTCACAACCTGAAGAACATCTCCTGCGAGATTCCGCACGGCAAGCTGACGGTGATCAGCGGAGTGTCGGGGTCGGGCAAAAGCTCGCTCGCCTTCGACACTATCTACGCCGAGGGGCAGCGGCGTTACGTCGAGTCACTCTCCGCATACGCGCGCCAGTTCCTTGAACGCATCGAGAAGCCCGACGTTGACATCATCGACGGCCTCGCGCCCGCGATCGCGATCAAGCAGAAGAACTCCACGCGCAATCCGCGCTCCACCGTCGCTACGGCCACCGAGGTCTACGATTACCTGCGCCTGCTCTACGCGCGTTGCGGCGACGTCCACTGCGTCCACTGCGACGGCCCGGTCAAGCGCGACTCCATCGACGAAGTCGCTGCCGCCACGCTGGCGCTGGGCGATGGAACCCGCCTCAACGCGCTCTTCCCGGTGCGTCACGCCGAGCCTGCGCCCGAGGCCGAAGCCAAGCCAGCGAAGCGAATCGCTAAATCTGCCGTCAAGCCCGCTGCTGAATCTCCTCTCACCGAAGCTCTCAAGGCCCGCCTTATTGAACTGCGCGCCTCCGGCTTCAATCGCCTTTATCAGCAAGGCAGCATCTTCGAGTTCTCCACGCCCGAATCTCTTCTCGATTTGGATTTCACGCTGCCGGTCTTTGTCCTGCTCGACCGCATCGTCGTCAGCGCGGAGAATCGCGCGCGCATTGTTGACGCCGCCGAGATCGCCTATCGCGAATCGGGCGAGGTCATCTTTGAAGAGCTTTCACGTGATGAAAACGCGCCGCGCCCGCGTCATCGCTTCAGCGGCGCATTTGAGTGCAAGAGCTGCCATCGTCCTGGGCGCGAGCCGGAGCCGCGTCTCTTCAGCTTCAACAATCCCTTCGGCGCCTGCCCGCGCTGCCAGGGCTTCGGCAACACCATGGACTTCGATCTCAATCTCATCATTCCCGACAAAGGCTTGAGCCTTGCCGACGGTGCGATTGATCCGTGGAATCGCCCCAAGTACCGCCCCTGGTATACGGAGTTTCGCAAGCACGCGACCGAGCTGGGTGTGCCGCTTGACGTGCCCTGGCGCGAACTGCCGGATGCCGCGCGCGAAATTGTGCTGCGCGGCAAAGGAACATTCGTCGGCGTCTACGGCTTTTTCGCGCAGATGGAGCGCAAAAAATACAAGCTGCACGTGCGCGTCATGCTGAGCAAGTATCGCGGCTACGCCGAGTGCCCCGATTGCCGCGGTCAACGCCTGAGGGCCGAAGCTCGCAGCGTTCGCATCAATAGCCTGAGCATCTGCCAATCCACAGCGCTCACGATTGCGGAGGCGAAATCCTTCTTCAATGCGATCAAGCTCTCGCCAATGCACGAGGAGATCGCCGGTCCTATTCTTCATGAGGTTCGCCAGCGGCTGAACTTTCTCGACGCCGTCGGCCTGGAATACCTCACACTCGACCGGCTTGCGTCGTCGCTTTCCGGCGGCGAGGCGCAGCGCATTCAGCTTGCCACCTCGCTCGGCTCGCAACTGGTGGGCGCGCTCTATGTTCTTGACGAGCCGTCTATCGGCCTGCACACGCGCGACACCGCGCGGCTGATTCACATCCTCGAAGAGCTGCGCGACCTCGGCAACACCATCATTGTCGTCGAGCACGACGCCGACATTCTCCGCGCCGC